>DASSFZ010000339.1:0-3362 GCA_035693785.1 Anaerolineae bacterium
CCCGACGACGAGAAAGTGAAGGGCGTCGACTACGCGTTCTATCGCGAGCTGCTGGCCGGCAAATACGACGGCGAGGTCAACAGAGGACTGCCAGAATTGGTCGCACGAAGACGCGCCGTGTACAGCGACGCGCTCGTCAAGGCTTGAGGACATGAGCAGCTTCAGCAATCCACACTACATGTACCTGTTCGACATGAAAAACGGGAAGAAGAAACTGGCCTACGGGCAATCGCCCGAAGACGCGCTGGAGATCTTGAGCTGCCGCCTGTCTGTGGAAGAAATGGAGCAGATCATTCCGGACCAGTTCATTAAGATCTCACAGCGCAAGATGCAGGAATTCGTCCACCTGTTGGCCTAGCCCCGTCTCCGACCGCAACCAAAAAGCTAACCACGGATGACACGGATTACACAGATGTCTGGCAATTACCTTCCGTGACATCAGTGTCATCTGTGGTAAAAATCTTCTGGTGAAAGGCCCACCCCTCCGTTACGCGAGGGGTGGTTTTTTGTATCTCAGGCGCGTTGACAAGCTTGCCACTCGCACTTAAAATGGCGATACCATTCACTTGGAACTATCCGAAAACCCCGTAGCTGGTGCATCCCCATGCGCCAGCAAGCGGCATGGGGATGCCGCCCTACGGTCTTCGGATAGGCTCTTATCCCAGACAGGGGGAACGATGAAAGATTATTCGACCGACGCCCTGCGGAACGTCGTCCTGCTCGGCCACGGGTCGGCCGGTAAGACGATGCTGGGCGAAGCCATGCTCTTCAGCGCGGGCGCGATTTCACGCCTGGGCCGCGTTGAAGACGGCACCACCGTCGCCGATTTCGACGAGGAGGAAATCCGGCGGCGCATCTCGTTGAGTACGGCGCTGCTGCCCGTGGAGTGGAAGGAGCGCAAGCTCAACCTGCTCGACACGCCGGGCTTCCCGGACTTCGCCGGTGAAGTGAAAGGCGCGGTGCGCGTCGCCGAGTGCGCGCTGATTCTGGTCGACAGCGTCGCCGGCGTCGAGGTCGGCACCGAGCTGGCGTGGTCCTACTGTGACGAGCGGGAACTGCCGCGCATGGTTGTCGTCAGCAAGATGGATCGAGACAACGCGGACTTCGAGAAGGCGCTGGAGTCGCTGGCCGGCAGCTTCAAGGCCAATTTCGTCCCCCTGTTCTTACCGATCGGCGCGCAGGCCAATCTGAAGGGTGTCGTGGACGTGACACGGATGAAAGCGCGCATGGGCGCGAAGGGCGAGCTGGAGGACATTTCGGCGGAACTGGCCGGCGCAGTGGAAGACGCGCGCGCCAAGGTCGTCGAGGCCGCCGCCGAGGGCGACGACGAGCTGATCATGAAGTTCCTCGACGGGCAGGAGCTGACCGACGAGGAAGTCACGCGCGGGCTGCACGCCGCGCTTCGAAACCGCACGCTCGTGCCGGTGCTGTGCGCGGCATCGACGACCGGCATCGGGGTGTCAGGCGTGCTCGACGCCCTGGTCGAGTTCGCCCCATCGCCGCTCGACGCGCCGCCGCAGGTCGCGACGCGCGTCGCAAGCGACGCCGAAGAGACACTCGAAGCCACAGACGCCGGCGCGCTGGCAGCCCTGGTCTTCAAGTCCACGGCCGACCCCTTCGTCGGCAAATTAACCTATTTCCGCGTCTACCGGGGCGCCGTCACATCGGATTCACGCGTGTACAACAGCACGCGCAGCGCCGAGGAGCGTATCGGCCAGATCTACGTCATGCGCGGCAAGGAGCAGAGTCCCGTGCCGCGCGTCGGTGCGGGCGACATCGGCGTGGTAGCCAAGCTCGGCGTGACGCTGACCGGCGACACGCTGTGCACGAAGGAAAACGCGATCCGCATCGCGCCTCCTGCCTATCCAGACCCGCTGATCACGATCGCCGTCGAGCCCAAGACGCAGGCCGATTCGGCTAAGATGGGTCCGACGCTGACCAAGCTATCCGAGGAAGACCCGACGCTGCGCTGGCGCCAGGAGCCGAGCATCAAGCAGACGCTGCTCGAGGGCATGGGCGACAACCACCTCGACGTAGCGATCCGCCGCGCCCACAGCAAGTTCGGCGTCGAACTGGTGACGCATCCTCCCAAGGTGCCCTACCGCGAGTCGATCACCAAGACGGCCGAGACGACCTATCGGCACAAGAAGCAGACCGGTGGCGCAGGCCAGTTCGCCGAGGTGGCGATGCGCGTCGAGCCGCAGGAGCCGGGCAAAGGCTACGAATTCTCCTGGGAGGTCTTCGGCGGCGCGATCTCCACGTCCTTCCAGTCGTCGATCGAGAAGGGCATCAAGGCGGTCATGGAAAGCGGCGCGCTCGCCGGGTATCCTATCGTGGACGTCAAGTGCGCCGTCTTCGACGGCAAGGAGCACCCCGTGGACTCGAAGCCCATCGCATTCGAGACGGCCGGCCGCGAAGCGTTCAAGCAAGCCGTGCTCAGCGCTAACCCCGTGCTGCTCGAGCCGATCGTCACATTGCGGGTCGTCGTGCCCGATAGCTACACGGGCGACGTCATCGGCGACTTGAATACCAAGCGCGCCCGCGTGCAGGGCATGGACCAGGAAGGCGGCAAGGCGATCGTCACGGCGTCGGTGCCGCTGGCTGAGGTGCAGCGCTACGCTACCGACCTGCGCTCGCTCACGCAGGGGCGCGGCGTGTTCAGCATGAAGTTCGACCGCTACGAGCAGACGCCGGCGCACATCGCGCAAGGCATCATCGAGAGAGCCAGGAAGGAACGCGCAGGGGAGAAGGCAGAAGAGTAGAGGCGCGGAGCTTGCTCAACTCCAAACTTCAAAATCCCAAACTCAAAAGTGGAGCTTATCCGCCGATCAGCTTACGCGGCACGTCGAGCAATCGGCGCACGACGCGATGGGTAAGGCTCGGCTTCTCCAATTGGGTCAGGCCGCTTTCGAAGGCGCCGATCGCGCCGAGCCAGTTGCCCTGCTTGAGCTTGAGGCGGCTTAGCGCCGTGTAGGTGGCCTGAGCCAGATCGCGCTCCCCGACCGATTCGAGCATGCGGATCGCCTCCACGTAATATTCGGAGGCCAGATCCAGCTTGCCTTGGGCGTCGGCCAGCGCGCCCAGGTTGCCGATGACCTGGCCCTCGCTGGCCACATCGCCGAGCGACTGGAACACGGCGCGCGCTTCCTCGAAAGCCGCGAGCGCCTCGTCCCATCGCGCGGCTTGCCGCCAGGATTGGCCGCGATTGTTCGCCTGTTCGGCGGCGTCTTTCACGCGGCCGTTGGCGGCGAAGACAGCCTGAGCGTCGGCGAACTTCGCCGCCGCTTCCTCAAACCGCTCCTCGCGATACAACCGCATGCCCTCGTCGCGCAGCGCTTCGCCGCTCGCCATAATTAGTAACT
>DASSFZ010000340.1:0-11447 GCA_035693785.1 Anaerolineae bacterium
CATTCACGTCCTATCAGGTCGCCGCTAACGCCTTCGCAGGGTTCACCGGCGCGTCGCTCGACGTGCGAGACGAGCGCTACACGCAGGTCACCGTTCAGCGCGGTGACGCCACCATGACCGTGTTGTGGGCGCGCTCGCCGGCGCCGGTGCAGGCGCAGGTCTCCGCGCACGCGCCGCAAGCGATTCTCGTCGACGCCTTCGGCGGCCGGCGTGCGATTGCGCCCCGTGACGGCGTGTACGTCGTCGACCTGCCCGGCTGCACTCAGCCGCGATGTGCGATCGGCGGCGCGCCGCAGATTCTTATCGAAGGCGCTGCCGTTCCGAATATTCCACCCGTGTCCTCTGCGCCCGAGCAACCGACCGGCCAACCAATCGATCGACCAACCGAAACATCCACCGGCACGCCCACGGCGCGACCGACGCCCACACCGTCGCCGACGGAGACGCCGGCACGTACTCCACGGCCAACACTCACGCCCACGGCCTCCGCCCTGCCGACTTCGACTTCTGCGCCGACGCAAACTCCTGATCCGGTTCAGGTGTCGGCCCCAACTTCATTCCCGGCATCTGCCGCCGGACCGGACGCGCTGCTCATCGCGATCGGCGTCGTGCTCGGCGTTTTGACGGCCGCATACGCGCTCGCCCGTCTCGGCCCGTCACCTTCGGAAGACCGATCCTGACAGGCTGTCACGAATACTCCGGTATGGGAGTTTGACGCGCTTACGAACGCGTGCTAACATGCCGTCCGTCTATTTCCACACACACGCACGCATGCATAGGCTCCTCATCCCAGCACTCCTGATCGGGCTGGCGGCCTGCTCTCGCCCGGTCGACGTCGATCCGCTCACGACGACCACCGCCGCGCCGCTTGCGCCCGCCGTTTCGTCTGAATTCGTGTCGCCGTCGCCCGACCCGACGCCGGCCGCGCCCAGGCCCTCGGCAGAACCGTACGTGGTGCAGAGCGGCGACACGCTCAGCGGCATCGCGTATGAATACGGCACGACGGTTGAAACGATCGCCCGCGTCAACGGCATTGAGGACATGGTAACCATCGACGTCGGCCAGGTCTTGACCGTGCCGGTCGACGCTCTCACGGCGACAAGCCCGGCGACGAAGATCGCGCCGGACAGTGAGGTCGTATACGGTCCGGGCAGCGTCGGGTTTGACGTCGAAGACTTTGTGTCGCACACGAACGGCTATTTGCGCTCGTACACGGAAGAGGTCGAAGGGAAGGTCCTGACCGGGGCGCAGATCGTTCAGCTCGTCGCCGAGCGATACAGCGTCGGCCCGCGCATCTTGCTCGCCCTCCTCGAATATCGCGGCGGCTGGCTGAGCAATCCCTATCCGGATGCGGCCGCGCTGTATTACCCGGCCGGGCACGCCGACGAGCGCTGGAGTGGGCTGCACAAACAGCTCATGTGGGCCGCCGATCATCTCAACGACGGCTATTACGGTTGGAAGACGCGCGGCCGCCAGACGATTCCGCTGTCTGACTTCACGCGCGTGCGGATCGCGCCGGGCCTGAATGCCGGCACGCTTGCGCTGCAAACATTGCTCGCGATCGATTCGACGCCCGGCGAGTGGCAGGTGGACGCCGGTCCCGAGGGCTTTGTCGCAGCCTATCGCGCCTGGTTCGGCGATCCGTTTGCGCGCGCCGTGGAGCCGCTGGTTCCGCCCTCCGTATCACAGCCGCTGCTGTCGCTTCCCTGGCCCGTGGGTGAGACGTGGTATTTGACCGGCGGCCCGCACGGCGCCTGGGCGCCAGGCTCGGCCTGGAGCGCGCTCGACTTCGTGCCGCCGGATGGCGGCGTGGGATGCTCTTCCTCGGAAGGGTGGGTCACGTCGATGTCGGATGGGTTGGTCGTGCGCAGCCGAACGGGGGAAGTGGTCGTCGATTTAGACGGCGACGGATATGAGCAGACCGGATGGGCGATCCTCTACATGCATGTCGAAGAGCGCGATCGCGTGCCGGAGGGTGCTCAACTGCACGCTGGCGATCGCATCGGGCATCCATCGTGCGAAGGTGGTTTCTCGACGGCTACGCATGTCCACATCGCGCGGCGCTACAACGGCGAGTGGATCGCAGCCGACGGCGCGCTTCCTTTCGTCATCGGCGGGTGGACTACCCTGGGCACGGAACGGGAATACGGCGGCTCCTTGCAAAAGGACGGCGCAAGCAGGGAAGCCTGTGAGTGCCGCGACGACGGGCTCAACGGCATCGCGCACGAATTCGTCCCACCCCCTTAGGATGGTCATGCATAGGTCTTGTCGTTCCGGCGACTCGCCCAAAGCGCGAACGGAAGCGACGCGCACACGCAAGCCCAACCTGGCTCAGCAAAGAACATCGAAAGCACTGCACCGCCTACGGCGGCAAACAGACTCCTGGCAGCCGGATCATTACTCAGCAGGTTGTCGGGGGGCCCTCCAATACCTCAGACTCACCGTTTGGCCTGCAATTCGCGTATGCGGGCTTGGGCGCGCAACAACGCGATAAGCAGGCTCAACGCGACGAAACCCTGGAAGATTGCGCCGAGCGTATTGGTCGTTGTGACCATGATACCACTGTTGCCGTAAGCCGCCTGAGGGCGCGTCCCTGCGCTTCTCCTCTATTTGACCACCGCCGTCACATCAAATGTCTTCAAAGGCTGGACTCCCTTCTCAAAGGGTCGGTGGTAGATCAGGGTGAGCGTGGTTTGGCCCGGCGTGATCACTTCAAAGACAAAGGTGAATTCGCCGCCCGAACCGAGCGCGTCGCTGTCGGGCTTGAACTCCGGCTCACCTATCGGCTTGATGATCGATACGTCCAGCGCGTCAATTTTCCACTGATAACCGGTGGTCGGATTGCCTTCCAGCACGACTTCCAACCTGTCAGCGGGATGCAGCTCCACGGTGCGGTCAGCGTCCTGTTCGGTCAAGCGAACGCGAGCGGCCTGGCTTGTCAGTTTGCCGATACTCTGTGCGACGGTCGATCCCGGCCCGCTGCCCGCGCAGGTCAGCCCGATCAGGATCGCCGCCAACAGCAGCAGAGTGATAAGCTTGAGCCGATGCTGTCTCATAAGGTGTTTCGCTTTCTCGCGTCGAAGGATAGGATGAGCAGATGAATGGCCATGGAATACCTGCCCACAAAGCGCCTCCCTCACCCGACCAATGCCGCCAGCATCGCCAGCAGCTTGACCGGCGCTTCTGCCTTGTTGATGAAGGCGTCGGCCCCGGCGGCCAGCGCGTCACTCGCGTAATCACCATACATCGACAACAAGATGACCTTGACCTGCGGCCATCTCGCTTTCACGATGCGTGTAGCCTCCAGGCCGTCCATCTCGGGCATGCGCACGTCCATCAACACCACGTCCGGCTGCGACGCTTCAATGAGGCTCAACGCCTGTTTGCCGCTCGCGGCTTCTCGAATCTCTCCGACTTCAGGGCACGTGGCGAGCAGCGCCCTCATGCTTTGACGGGCGCGCGGCTGATCGTCTGTGATGAGAATCCGCAATCGCCTGGCCATGTCCTGTTCCTCTTACTGCGCCTGTGCGCCGTAAGGGCGCCTTTACGATAACCGAAGCGCCCGCCGCCGTCATCGTCAGGATGATGGATTGTCGCCTAACAAAAAGAGACCGCGATCAGCGCGGTCCCGCGCCACATTTTCGTTATGGCTCTACAGCATTTGTCGTACATGACTCTGCCAGCCAGGGTCGGCCGTGCGCTCAGGTCGTCCGCAGCTGCAGTCCACCCATGGTGATGCTGGCCTGAATCGTCAGCACGGGCGTCCCGCCAGCCAGCGCGGCCTGCGTCCAGAACGCGCCTTCCTGCTTGGTGAGGCCGTCGCCAACCTCCAGGCCGCCGAGGAACGATTCGGTCGCAATTCTGGCGGCGCTCGAGGTGGGCACGCGGATTTCGACCGAGGACATTCCGGTAGTGATACGGACGTGCGCTTCGCGCTGGAGCGCGCCGCCGAAGTCGAACTGGTAGGAGGCCGCGCCGCCGTCGACGCTCATCTCGGCGAAGTTGGCATTCGCCAGATTCTTCATCTCGATGCCGACCGCACCCGCGTCCAGGTCGAGCAGGCTCATCGCTTGCGGGTTGGGCGCGGAGAAATCGAAGCCCGCCTTGCCCGCGCCCTGTTTGATGAGCAGGCGCGTGATGGGCAGGCCGCCCAGATCGACACTGCTCTCGCTGGCCCCGACTTCGAGCGTCAGCATAAAGGCCTTCGCTTTGCCGAGCGCGAGGTCGAATCGCGGCGGATTTCCCCCGAGCAGGTTCCACCACTCACCCGTTCTGACCTCCTGAGTAATCGTGACGTTTCCGCCCTCCTGCTCGATCCTGGCTGGCAAAGTGCCGGTCGGGTCGTGATAAGTGCCAGCGACCCAGGCCGCACTTTCGCCGGGCGCGACTCTGAGACGGCAGGCGCCTACTCTGATTGTCAGGTGCAGGCTGCCCACGTCAGGAAATGGGACGTCGATGTTGGTTGGATTTGTAGCCTCCATGATGCTCTCCTTTCAATGATGTGATGCGCGTCAAGCGTGTGCGCCGGTCGGAGCGATGATGCGCTCGTCACGCTCATCCTCAAGGCTGGCTCGTTACACGCAGGGCGGTCGTCAAGATGCGCCGAGAAAGCGCTTGCGCACGCTGAGCAGATATATCGTCACGAGCGCCGACCAGAGCAGGTTACCGAAGTATACCTGCATTTCCGGCTGGCCGGTCCACGCGAAACTCAGGCCGCCCATGACTAGGCTTTCACCGCCGACGTAGAGCAGGTAAGCAATCGTCAAGATGAACCCCCAGCGCGAGAGGGAAATCAGCCCATATGCCAGGACGAGCGCCAGCGCTGCGACGGCCAGCAAGATTTCGATGCCCATGACGGGTGATAGCCCGTGCACTAAGGCGATGGCCTGGCTGGCCCCAACCGGATTGATAAAGATGCTGATCAGCAGCACCAGTGCTCCGAACATATAGAACGCCGCAATAAGCAGAATGCCCAGCGGGACGTATCTGAAGTGGGTGGTTGTCATGACGGGTACCCTCCATGCTCCTTAAGATGCTCAATCATGCGGTCACACCCTCGGCGGTGTGGCTGCGGGCACTTCTTTTTCTATGGTTGCTGCATCGCACTCGTGTGCGCAGATACCGGCTCAACCTGCCGACGTCCGGCACGGCGCAGCAGCCAGAAGCCATACAGGGTAGCCGGGGTCATGATGATCATCGCCATCAGAATCTGCGACGGCGTCACAGCCGCGGTGTTGAAGAAGTCGCCGGAGGCCAGGTAACCGCAGTAATTCGCCAGAAAATGGATGACGACCAGCGGCCAAATGTTGCGAGCGTACGCCAGAGCTGCTACCGCTGCAAAACCAAACAGCCAGGTGTAAGCCCACTGTAATGCCGCGGCGGTAGGATCGGCGCCGACTGCCAGACCGGCGAGGTGCACCGTGGCGAACAGCGTGGCCGCGAGGAGGTTGGCACGCAGTAGCCCGCCGGGCAGTAGGGCACGCAGCACTACCCCACGGAAGATCGCCTCCTCAAAGAAGGCGCCTGCCAGATAGCTGGCGCACCCGAAGAGGATCAGGCCAAGATCGGTCACGCGAACGCCGCCCGTAATCAGGCTCAAGAGACTCGGCAAGACCCACAGGCAGGCCAGCGGCAGGTAAGGCAAGGTCACCCGCCAACTGCTGAGCTTGACAAAGCCGGCTTCGCGCCACCAATGCAATGTGGTGAGCAGGCCCACGGCAATGACAAGGACAGAGACCCGGGCGAGCAAGATTTGCGTCGTAGTCGATAGCCCCGGCACCCAAAACGGCCACAACATGCTGAGCACGCCCGTCAGGCTGACGGCAGCCGCAAACAGAAAAGGATAACGCGTTGCAAACGCCTTCATGAGATACCCCACCTCGTCGATCCAATCCAGTAACCCGATGTGCGCCTTCATGACTTTCTCCTTTCCGTCGTCGGTGACATATTGCCCGATGTGCTCAACTCGCTGAGTTGCTTTCAGCATAGCGAAGTGGGTGATGAATGTCATGGTCGTTCATCACTTGTCAAGGTGCGGATGGCGGCATCTCGCCGGCGAATAACCTCGCAAAGCCAGGATAGGGCGCCAACGGAATGATGTCGAACGTAATCCGCCCGGCTTTGACCAACGGCAGCGAATCGAGCGCCCGGCGAGCCTCTTCCACGTCTGAGCATTCGAGGATCAGGACGGCACAGTGATTGTCGCGATTGAAGTAGAGCTCGCGGAGCACGCCTGCCTGATACAGCTCCCACGCTCTCGCGGCTTCCGCTTTCAGGTGGGGCGCGAACTGCTCTTTGGTCGCACCTGGCGTTTCCTTCTCGATTGCCAGAATCTTCATGAAATCACCCTCGCTTCAGCCCGCTCTTTGATCCCTCGCAGCATGGTGCTGTGAGCCACGGTATCCCCATACCCGAAGACCAGGCGCATGACCAGGAAGAGCCACGCTGGACCTCCAACCGCCCGCACGCACACCATCAGCCGGGTCTTGTCCTGGCCGATGGGTTCAAGCACAAACGCCCAGCTACACACGAACTCTCGTCCAGCCCATATCCGCTCTCGATCAGCTCCACCAATCTCCACGTAAAGCGGGTCGCCGGAGCCCCGTCGATCACATCGTGGTCGAACATCACGGTCAGGTTGAGGATCTCGCGCGGCTCGATCCGCCCCTCGACGACGGCTGGCTTCCAGGCAGTACCCCCCACTACCAGGCCGAGCGATTGGGATGTGGGAGTTAGTCCCCAGCCGCTATGGCCCCCGCCAAACATACCAACGGAGGTTATGCCGACCGTGCCTGCCATTGACACGGGAATCGTCGGATCACGGCGCAGGGCCATACCGAGCAGAGCCTTGATCAGCCTGGACAGTGGCCACGGAAGCAACATGGCAGAACGGAACCAGGTGGGCATGCCTCTGCTCGGCGGCACCGGTTCGGACTGTACCGAGCGGATCTCCTGGTGGATCTCCCGGTATGTCTTGTGGTTCGCGCCCCGGATGACATGCCCCATCAAGGCGCGCTTTTCTCCAATCTTCCCTTCGACCATCAACCCGACGTTTACGTCGTCAAACAGGACGAGCTGATTACGGCCTTTCAGGTAAGCCTGCACCGCCTTGTCCTCATCCACCGCGCGGGCCAGGCAAGAGACCAGGAAGCCGGTGAAGGAAAGGGTCTCGCCGGTGCGCGCTTTGTGCTCCGCGATGAACCGCCGGGCGACTGTCACATCCACTTCTAGCAGGCCGTACATGCAATGGGTCGACCAAGACAGCTCGAGCGTGTTCAGCCACACGCGGCGCGCTGGTGTGAGATCGACGACGCGATATGGTCCGACGTTCTTGTTCATGGTAGGGTGCCCTCCAAGTGAACCAGGTATGGAGAGGCGCAGGCGCTCAGCTTCATCGCTCGGTGACGAGCCGCCCAACGCCCCGCGTCAGCCGCCGCGAGCGAGTCCGCGAGCGCAGCGGTCGGCTGCGCGCGCAGGTTAGGCGCAGCCAGGATTCGCTGCGACCATAAAGCGTTTGACTACCTGGATAACTTCGGCAGACCGTTCCATATGCGCATTATGACCGGCACGCTCGATAATCTCCAGCTGCGAGTCAGGTAGTCCGGCCGCGAGGATCGCTTGATGTTCCGGCGGGAACAGAAAGTCGTGGCGCCCGGCCATAACCAGGGCAGGCACTCTGATCTCGCTGAGCCGGTCCATCACCGTCCAGCCCTTGAGCAGTTGACTGTAGCCGAAGATGGTGGTTTCGGGTCGAAACTTAGTACGAGGCCCTGAAACCATCTCGTAGGCTATCCCCAGCAGGTTGATGCGGTAAAAGTACGCTCCAATAAACTTGAATACGGTTGGATAGTATTCGCCGACCGTAACCTGACCGTTGTAAAAACGGCGAGCTGCTTTCACGGTAGCGGCACTGTAGCCGCGTTTGCCAAGAATTTCCGGTGCATTCTGCTGTACCCACCAGTTGTCGCCGCCGGTATCCAGCAATATCAAGTGCGAGAGGCTTTGTGGATAACGGAGCGCATACTCCAGGGCTACCTGGCCGCCAAAGGAATGGCCGAGGACCGCCCACTTGTCGAAGCCAAGCGTTTGACGAAGCGCGTCAGCATCCGCAGTCAGGTTTTCCCAGGTCATGGAGGATACATCGGCCCCCTCGGAATGGCCGTTGCAGCGGTGGTCATAAAAGATCAGGGTGAATTGATCCGCCAGAGCCTTGAAGGGCAGCATGGTCGTGTAATCCTGTCCAGGACCGCCATGCATGTGTACCAGCGGATATCCCTGCCCGATGACTTGTACGAAGAGGGAAACTCCTCGAATCGACATGGTTGTCATTCGCTACTCTCCTAACAAGCGTCGCACTGCGCTGCGCCGAACGACCTCGAGCAAAGTCGCTCGGCGGCTCGGGCGGGACGCCTTCATTACTGTGGCAGGTAAGTAGGCGAGGCGCCACGGCTTCACCACACGCCTTGCGCCCTCAATTCCTCCATCGCGGCTTCGTAGATGCCGATCAGCCGTGTGATGTCCTCGTCGGTGTGAGCGGCGCTCATGAATCCATGACTGGGCGTAATGTGCAGCCCGTTCTTGCGGTACAGCAGCCCCAAGCCGGCACCGGCGGCCCTGATTCCCTCACGCAGGTCCCGGACGCTATTCACCGGTCCCCGCACGGTGTGCATCGAGAACATGGAGCCAACGCCTGTGGCTATGGCCGGATAGTTACCTTCCTGGGCAAACCGGTTGATCTCGGCCCGAAAGCGGTTACCCATCGCGTTCAACCGTGCATACAGTTGCGGTTCCTCGCTCAGGCGGCGCAGGACGGTCGTCCCGGCCGCTACCGTCAGCGGGTTCCCGTTGAACGTCCCGGCCACGAGGATCGACCGCTCAAAGTCAACATCGTATTCCATCAGGCGCATGGCCTCGGCAGTTCCCCCCACCGCCCCAAAGGGAAGACCACCGCCAGCAACCTTGCCGTAGGTGCTCACATCAGGTATGACCCCGTAGAACTCCGGAGCCCCGCCTGGGGCCAAACGAAAGCCGGTTATCACTTCGTCAAAGATGAGGAAGGCCCCGATCTCTCGTGTGATTCTGCGTAACTCTGCCAGGAATTCCCTGTTCGCAGGTATTGTGCCAGCGGCGCCCTGCACAGGCTCGATAATCACACCAGCCAGCCGGGGCGCATGACGAAAGATCATGTCGAAGGCCGCCGGGTGATTGTAGGGCAAGACAAGGGTGTCCTTCCATGCTCCCTCGGCAAGCCCGGGGCTCTCGGGGACTGCCGTGGGATCCTCGACGGGTCCACTCCTATCGGGGCCCGGGCGCGGACGACCGAAGCTGACGGCGAGAAGATCATGTGTCCCGTGGTACCCGCCCTCGAACTTCGCAATCAGGGGCCGCCCCACCGTCGCGCGCGCCAGCCGAAGCGCGTACATGGTTGCCTCGGTCCCCGAGTTGCAGAAGGTGACCTTTTCCACGCCTGGCACCATGTCGCAGAACAGCTTGGCAAATGCGTATTCGTGCTCGTGGCATTGTCCGTAATGTGTTCCGCGCGGCAACGCCTCCCTGATCGCGGCTTCGACCTCGTCCGAGGCGTTCCCGAGGATCATGGTCGAGAAACCGAGCATGCAATCGAGGTATTCGTTGTCATCCGCGTCCCATAGCCTGGCCCCTTTCGCCCGCTTGACCACCATGGGAAACGGATCCGCCAGGCGGAAGAGGCTCCCTACACCCGCCGGCATGACTGTGCGGTTCTGTTGCCAGATCGATAGCGACTTTGGGCTCTTGGCCATGATCTCGGCGCGGTACGCGTCGAGAACCCTCGCGATACTCTCCTTGTCAGCCATTGTATGCTCTCCTGACCGCGGGCGACCAGCCTCGCCTTCGCGGGCCTTTCCGTATCTCGCTCAGGCCTCGGGGCAGGCCGTCCTGTGACCGGGTGAGACTTGTCCCGGATCGGGCTCCGTTCGCATGGAAGTTGTCTTGCCTATTCCCCGCCATTGCGTATCCACTCGAGCGTGAGCTTCAGCACGTTCAACAGCGGCTCGATGGTCAAGACTTCCGGCCGATCCCATTTCTGGTGATAGAAGGCCGCTAACTGTTGCGGCACCTTGAAGGGAAGCAGTGTCGTGGCCTTGAGGCCGGCATGGCTGAAGGAGCCCGCGTCGCTCCCGCCTCCGCCCACGGGGGAGGGCTTCACCTTGTAGGGGACCCCGGCGCGCTGTGCCGCTGCGACCACGCTCTTCACCATCTCAGGGGAGTGCTTCACGCCACGCACGTCCGAGGTGATAATGGCGATCTCCGGATGGGCGACCGTCTCGAAATTGAGCAGCCTCGCGTCCAGGCGTTTCAGCTCGTCCAGGTGGCGCTCTACGTAACGGCGCGAGCCCCGAAGTCCTGCTTCCTCGCTGCCGAAGGATATGAACCGGATTTCCGTGTCATCTGGAATGTAGGAGGGGTTCTTCACAAGAAACCTGCACATTGCCACGGCAAGTGCGCTGGCTGAGAGATTGTCTGCCGCGCCCGGCACGGTGCCTCCGCCTTTCCTTCCCCTGTTGAAGAACAATGCAAAGACAATGGCGGGCCCTATCGGATACAGCAGCATGACCCATCCCAACGTTCCGATGCGAACGATGTCGGCGTTGTCGGTGATCAAACCTGTCAGCTGGATGAGGCTCATGGCCAGCATAGTGATCAGTCCGATGAATATGGTCGGCACAGTGATGTAGAGTCCGTAACCGAGAGCACCGATCCAAGTGTTTTCCAGAGCGCTGTCATGGTGACCACTCAGAATGAGCAGTCGCTTCACGCTCTTGGTTCCGGGCCTGCGCAACGTGCCGACCACATTCACTGACTGTTTCTGCCTGAAGAACGGATCAAGGAATTCAAAGTACATGAGGTACTCGAAGACAAACGACAACAAGGAGATGATGGAGAATGTCAGGGCAGCAATGGCGGTTACCCAGGGTGAGAGTCTCGTGAGGCGCCCCATGGAGACGTTCAGCAGGGCGGATAGAAGCGTAAGAAGGGCGCTAATGGGCAGCGAACCTAGAAAGGCCCCTGGTGCAACGGTGAATTCCTCAACGACAACATTCTCGACACCTAGGTGCGAGTCCAATACCCTCTTGATCATGCCGGCCCGTTGCCGCTCTTGGGAACTGCCCGGCAAACCAGGACCCACCTCGGCGCAAATGGCCTTGACCAGGTCAAGGGCATAGCAGGCATCATGGTTGGTGATCATCTCTGGCATAGGAGGGGCCCCCCGCCTACGTTGGTATTCACTCATCCTTCTCAACCCCGATGCTCGTTCCGAACGCCGGACGGGACGGCCGGTGTCTTCCATGAATCTGGGCACGGCGTTTCCTATTCCAAGCTGTCACCGGTCGTCCGTCTCACCAAGGCCACACCCGCTCTCGATCAACTCCACCAGCCGCCGCGTGAAGCGAGCCGCCGGAGCCCCG
>DASSFZ010000341.1:0-15861 GCA_035693785.1 Anaerolineae bacterium
AGAAATGACGGCAGTCGCGCGGCAGAGCCTGCGCCACGACTTCCTGCGCGCCGACATGGGCATCAGCGGCGTGAACTTCGGCGTCGCCGAGACCGGCACGCTGGCGCTGGTCGAGAACGAAGGCAACGGGCGGCTGACGACGACCGCGCCGCGCATCCACGTCGCGTTCATGGGCATCGAGCGGCTCGTGCCCACGATCGCCGATCTCGAGGTGATACTGCAGGTGCTGGCGCGCTCGGCGACGGGACAAAAACTCAGCGTGTACACCAACTGGCTCACCGGCCCGCGCCGGCCAGACGAGCCTGACGGCCCGGACGAGCTGCACGTCGTGCTCGTGGACAACGGCCGAAGCCGCATCCTGGGCGGGAAGCTCGCCGAGATACTGTATTGCATCCGCTGCGGGGCATGTCTCAACGTCTGCCCGGTCTATCGCCAGATCGGCGGGCACGCGTATGGCGGCGTGTACACCGGCCCGATGGGTGCGGTACTTTCACCGGCGCTCGATGGCCTCGATCCGTGGAGCGAGCTGCCTCACGCCAGCAGCCTGTGCGGCGCGTGCCGCGAGGTCTGCCCGGTGGGCATCGACATCCCCCGCATGCTGCTCGAGCTGCGTGATGTAGGCCACAGGCAGGGTAAATCGCCGTGGTGGCTGAGGATCGGCCTGCCGATTTATCGGATTGTCGCGACGCACCCGGTGCTGTTTAAGTGGGCGATTGCGGCGGCGAGCGCAGCGACCCGGCTCGTAGCTCGCCAAGGGTGGGTGTGGCGGTTGCCGCCGCCGCTGTCCGCGTGGACCGACCACCGCGACTTTCCCACGTTCGCGCGTGAGCCGTTCAGCGCGCAGTTCAAACGGAGAGGCTAATGCCTGGCAGAAGTGAGCGTCCAAAGCCAACCCGGTCTATTCATGGCAGTACACTTGACTTGGGTGATGAGCTGTCATAGACTGTGGGCGAGAGTAGGGCGTATTGCGAAGATTCGGGTTTTGCCGCCGGACGGGGCCAAAGGCGGCGAAGATTCGGCCCATTTAAGGGTTAGCCGCGCTCGCTATATTGTCGTCGGTATAGATGGAGACAGAACTATGAAGAAAGTTTACTTCGGAACTGATGCTGTTCCCCTGGGCAGGATCGGCTTGTCAATTTTGCTAGGTGGATTCTGCGCAGCCGCTCAATCACTCGCGACGACGGTTCTCGCTCATATCACCTTCTCATCTGACGCCATCGGGGGCGGCTTGGTTGTGGGTGGTCTTCTGGGGATCTTGTATGCTGGGTTGGCGCGTTCCCCTCGCTTTAACCACGCCACGCGAACACTCAAGAGCATCCTCTATCTCGGTGGAGCTATCATTGCCTGGCTAGTCTTCGTCAACAACCTGGTCATATCACGTTTCTCTAGTGGGACTTCAAGTAGAGTGGTAGTGGGCTTCAACTATGCCGCAGCGGTTCTGGCTGGATCGCTCATAGGTATAATCTGGCTCGACCCTGCCGAAGACGATAAGCCTATTTCTGATTGAGTGAGGGCTTGTCCATAAATCGGTACAGCCATCGCCGACTTCATAGCCATGTTTTGCCACATCCTCGGCTTCGCAGGTATAATCTCAGCAAGAGGAGCAGCGACATGACGACCTTGACGCTTGAGCTTCCCGAATCGCTGGTTCAACAACTGCGCCAGCGGCACATCAGCGAACAAGACATCCAGGCGGTGGCTGTAGCGGATCTGGAATTCTGGCTGGCGAACGCCGATCAGGCCGAAAAAGGGACGGCGCAGTTGGCCGGACGGTTCAGCGCAAGCGGCACACAGTTCGCACGCAGGCTGATTCAACAAAATCGCGCCCTGTTCGAAACGTTGGCGCAGCGGTGAGTCATGCCGGAGACGGCTGCACTCGACGACGAGCGAGCCAACGAAGTCGCTACGCTGCTCGTGCGCGTCTACGAGATTCACGAGGTGATCATCGCGGAGACCGGCGGGCTGCCTGGGCTGCGCGACGCCGGGCACGCCATTCCTGACAGATTGCCGCTCGACCGCGTGGTTGATTTCTGCGTATCCGTCGCCGAAGAGAATACGCGCATCGCGGCCGGTGAACTGCGCGCCCACGCACGACCGAGAACATCGCCGATTGGTTTCGAGCATTGCTGAGCGAAACGACTTGAAGCCGTATCCGATCACGCTGCCTGTGTGGTTCCAGTTGCATCCATGACGGCCAACCGGGACACGATTCTCAATCGCATACGTGACTCATTGAAGACGACCCATCTGCCTTCGGCGCATGCCACACTTCCGCCGCGACCGTATTCCGCCCCTCAGATCGATCTGTCCGGGATGGTTGAGACTTTCACGCGCGAAGTAACCGTGCTCAAAGGCGATGTGCATGGGCCGCAATCCGCTGCACAGGCGATCGAGACCGTCATCACGCTGCTGCACGGGGCAGGTGGGAATGAAATCATCGCGTGGTCCGAGCAGGATTTGCCGCTCCCCGGCCTCCTCGACGCCATTCGCGAAGCCAACTTCAGGCTCCTCGATCCGGTCGTGCCGTCCGATCCCACCGGGCGCAAAGCGAGGATGCAGCAGTTGGCAGCCGCATCGGCCGGGCTGACCGGCGCGCTCGGCGGATTGGCCGACACCGGGACGCTCGTCGTCGCCAGCGGGCCGTCGAGGCCGCGCCTCGCGTCGCTGCTGCCGCCGATGCACATTGCCCTGCTCCCCGTCGCGACGCTGTATCCCGATCTTCCGGCCTTTCTTGCTGCGCACTCCGATATCACCCGCGCAGGAAGCAACGTCGTCCTCATCACCGGCCCCAGCCGCAGCTCGGACATCGAGTTCACGCCTACGCTCGGCGTCCATGGACCGAAGACGCTGCACGTCGTGTTGATTCAGTGATGAGGTGTTATGCATGCCAGCTAAATCGAGGCCCAGCAAGATGCCCAAGTTCAAGCCTGCGCCCGAGGCGGTGGTTACCCTCTTTCACGCCGCCATCACTGGCCTGCCCGACGTGGAATCCCGCAAGATGTTCGGCTATCCGTGCGCATTCATCAACGGCCAGATGTTGACCGGCGTCTACGAAGACCGCATCATGCTGCGACTCTCGGAGCAGGACCGCGCGCAATTCCTCAAGCTGCCTGGCGCAAAACTCTTCGAGCCTATGCCCGGGCGTCCGATGCGGGAGTATGTCGAGCTGCCGTCGAGTATCATGAGCTCGCCGTCTCAGTTGAAGCGCTGGCTCAAGCGTGGGCTGGCGTACGTCGGAACATTGCCGCCCAAGACGAAGAAGGGCCGGAAGGCAAAGAAGTAGAACGTACCGCTCACCAACGCTAAAGAGGTTGACCACCACGCATGCGAATGCGTGGAATCTGTGAAATCCGTGTCATCCGTGGTTAGAACGGTACGCCATGTCGAGGACTTCGATCGTGTGGTAGACGGGCAGTTGGTGCGCCGACTGCCGGAGGTGAGTGCGGATCTGGACGATGCAGCCGATGTTGCCGGCGGCGATGGCCTGGCTGCCGGTGCTCAGGATGTTGTCCACCTTGCGCCGGCCGAGCGTGGCCGCGATGTCGGGCTGCTCGACGTTGTACGTGCCGGCCGAGCCGCAGCAAATATCGTTCTCCGGGATCTCCATCAGCGTCACGTTCGGAACGCTGCGCAAGAGGCGGCGCGGCGCTTCGGTGACGCCCTGCGCGTGCGCCAGATGGCAGGCGTCGTGGTAGGCAATCGTGAGTGGCCGAGGTAGCGGCGGCGGCGTCTCGATTCCCAGGTCCGCCAGGAACGCGCTCACGTCTTTGACCCTGCGTGTGAACGCCTCGGCCATCTCCTGTTCGGGAAGCCCCTTGAACAGCAGGCCGTATTCCCTCATGCCCGACCCGCAGCCCGCGGCGTTCGTCACGACGGCGTCCACGTCGCCGGGAAAGATGCGGAGGTTGTGGCGCGCCAGGTCGCGGGCGCGATCGGCTTCGCCGGCGTGGATCATCAATGCGCCGCAGCAGCCCTGGCCCGGCGGGATCACGACTTCGACGCCGTTCTTCGCCAGGACGCGCAGCGTCGCCCAATTGATCTCCGGCGCGAGCACCTGCTGCACACAGCCGGCCAGGAGTGCGACGCGGGCGCGGCGCACGCCTTCGGCCGGATAGGCACTCGGAAGCGACATCGACTGCGGCAGTCGTTCGGGCAACAAGGTCAGCATGCCGCGCAGCTCTTTCGGCAGGAAGTTGTGAAACGGTCGCGAGAGCTTCGCCACGCGAGCGGCGACCCGGAATCGACCCGGATGCGGCAGCGTCTCGCGCACGAGCATGCGCTGCATCCGGCTTGTGAGGGTGCGCGAACGCTGCCGCTCGGCGCGCGCCCGGAACGGCATCACGAGCTCTCCATACTGAACGCCGGAGGGGCAGACCGTCACGCAGCCGAGGCAGCCCAGGCATCGATCGATGAAGGGCATGGTCTCGTCGATCGCCAGCCCATCCTCCAGGGCCGACTTCATCAGGACGATGCGGCCGCGCGGCGAGTCCATCTCTTCGCCCAGGACGCGGTAGGTGGGACAGGCGGGCAGGCAGAACCCGCAGTGGACGCACGACTCGACGGCGCGCACCATCGATGTGCCCTGCGCGCCAAGCTGATCGACCGCGATCGTGTGCCGCACCTATGCCTCCGCAAATCGCCGGGCAGGATCGAGCGCCTCTCTGACGCGGCGAGCGAACGTGTCCCCGATGCGGACACCCAGCCGCGGCCGGCCCGGCGGCCCGAGCAAGACCAATCCCGAAAGACCCTGAGACGAGAGCAGCGCGTCGAAGGACTGCGGCGGTTCGGGCGAAGCGACCCACGCCATCTGCCCGCCGCCGCTGTAGCGCCGAATCGCCGGGCCGCCTGCCAGGCTCTGCTCGAGCTGGGGAATGCGGCGCGGCGTGAGCGGAACTTTGATCAGCGACCATCCCGCCGGTACCCATTCCAGCTCGCGGACGCCGCGCCACAGCGACGCTTCGTCCGGGCCCTCGACCACTCCTCCACCGCCGAGCAGCGCGCGCAGGCGATCGAGCCGCGCCGGCATCGCGCTCGCCAGCCCTCCCAGGCGCACCCACAGCGCCTGCCCTGAGCCGAAGCCCTGAGCGGAGCGAAGGGGCAGCCGAAGGGTCTCTCCCGACTGCGCCGCCTCCAGATCGAGCGCGTCGATGTCCAGTTGCGATCCGTACAGCCGGTGGAGCGCTTGCAGCGCATCGTCGAGCGCAGTGTATTCCAGCCGCAGCGAGGCATACGCTTCTGGCCTGGGGAACACCTTGAAGCTCAGCTCGACGAGCACGCCGAGCTGACCGAGGCTGCCGACCATCAGCTTGGGGATGTCGAAGCCGGCCGCGTTCTTGACGACCTTGCCGCCGCCGCGCACGATTTCGCCGTCGCTGCTCACGAAGCGCACGCCGAGCAGGAAGTCGCGCACGCCGCCGTAGCGATAGCGGCCCGGCCCGCTCGCGCCAGATCCGACTGTGCCGCCCAACGTAGCGCCACGCTCCGCAAGCAGAGGATCGAACGGCAGATACTGCCCGTGCTGATCGAGCAGTCCCATCACATCTGCAACCCGCGTGCCCGCTCTCGCCGTGAAGGTGAACTCGCCCGGCTCATACTCGACGATGCCGGAAACGGCTGACAGGTCGATCGACGTTACGCCTTCGGGCGGCGTAGACAGCGCGGGCTTGGTGCCGCCCCCGCGCGGCAGCAGGCGCGGGTGCGCGCGCACCGCAGACTGAACTTCTTCCACCGATACCGGTCGGATCATAGCGCGGCTTCCAGCCTCAACCAGAAAACTTGGGACACGGATTGACATGGATGAACACAGTTAAAATCCGTGCAATCCGTGACCGAATCCGTGTCCGCCTCACTCGCGCGAGATCACGCCCGCGCGTTCCAGCGGATGCACGCCCGTAAACTTCAACGACGGCGCGTCGCCGCCGGGGAACATCTTGCCCCGGTTGGACAGCTCATGCGGATCGATGGCGAGCCGCAAGCGGTGCATCGTCTCCACGTCGATCTCGTCGTACATGCGCGGCAGGTAGTCACGCTTCTCCATGCCGATGCCGTGCTCGCCAGTGATCGAGCCGCCGAAGCGGATGCACATCTGCAAGATCTCGCCGGCGAGCTTCTCGGCGCGCTCGAGCGCACCGGCCTCGCGCCCATCGTACAGGACAAGCGGGTGCAGATTGCCATCGCCGGCGTGAAAGACGTTGGCAACGCGCAGGCCGTAGGCTGCGCTCAGGCGCTCGATCTCGGCGAGCGCCTCGCCCAGGCGGCTGCGCGGCACGACGCCGTCGTTCACGACGTAATCGGGACTCAAGCGCCCGACGGCCGAGAACGCGCTTTTCCGTCCCTTCCAGATGCGCAGGCGGTCGGCTTCGTCGGCGGCGATGCGAACCTCGTACGCTCCCGACGCCTCGATGAGCACTTTCAACCGCTTGAATTCCTCTTCGACCTGCTCAGCCTCGCCGTCCAGCTCGACGATGAGCAGCGCGGCCGCCCCGGCCGGGTAGTTCGCGTGCACGGCCTCCTCGGCGGCCTGGATCGCCAGGCGATCCATGATCTCGATCGCGCCGGGCAGCAGGCCGGAGGCGACGACCTGTGCCACAGCGTCGCCGGCGGCTTGCAGGCTGCGGTAGGCAGCCAGCACGGTGCGAAAGCGCTCGGGCTTGGGCAGCAGGCGCAAGGTGATCTCCAGTGCCACGCCGAACAAGCCCTCCGACCCGACGAACAGGCCGACGAGATCGGGACCGGCGCTCTCCAGGCTATCGCCACCCAGCTCGACCACTTCGCCATCAGGCAGGACGGCCTTGATGCCGAGGACGTGATTGCTCGTCATGCCGTATTTCAAGCAGTGCGCGCCGCCCGAATTGAAGGCGATGTTGCCGCCGATGGTGCATACGGCCTGGCTCGACGGATCGGGCGCGTAGTACAGGCCGTAGGGCGCGGCAGCTTTGCTCACATCGAGGTTGATCACGCCCGGCTCCACGACCGCGATGCGCTCCTGCGGATCGAGCCGCAGGATGCGGTTGAGCCGGTTGAGCGCGATGAGGATGCCATCCTTCACCGGCAGCGATCCGCCGGACAGGCTCGTTCCGCTGCCGCGTGCGACGAACGGCACGCGAAAGCGATGGCACAGGCGCACGGTCTCGACGACTTCGTTTTGAGTCTCAGGAAGGACGACGGCCGCGGGCCGGCTGCGGTAGGCCGTCAGCGCGTCGGACTCGTACGACGCGAGCTGAGCCGGCTGTGCCAGCAGCCGGTCAGGAGGATACAGTTGTGCGAGTGCAGACAGCCATTCCTGTGCGCTCATAGACACCGCCTTTCAAATCCCAAACTTCAAACTCCAAACTTCAAAATAAGGGTCAAGGATCAGATATAGTGTAGCACCGAAGGGGCCAGAAATCCAAATGGTTTCCCTCAGTTCCCTCAGGCCCCTCAGTTCCCTTCAGGCACTCCATACATCTGGTCGGGCATCAGGATCTCGGGGAATCGTGCGCGCAGCATGCGCCGGGCCTCGTCGCAGAGGTGGCATTCGTCGGCGTAGGTCTCCGCATGCGAAAGCCCGTATTGGCGCACCAGCTCCACAGGTCCACCTCTGAGCAAGGGGCCGACGATCGGATGCGCATCCGGATCGTACGTCTCGCAGATCTCCTTCAGAGGCGTGCGGAACAGGTTGCCGATGGCAATGCCTTGACAGATGTGCACGTTCCCAAGCGGGTCCACGTGCACGCGCCCCGGATCGCGCAGGTCTTCGTCCAGGCATGCGGTGAACTGTGTCCATGGGTGACGGATCGCCTGCGAGACGAGTTTCTCGGCGGCCCGCCCCCGGTACATGACGGCCGACTCGCCGATCGGGAGCTGGCCGACGACGGATGCGGCATTCGTCGCCTCCGGCTGGGCGACGCTCATGACGCCGATCGGGATGCCGAGCTGTCGTGCCGCTGCCTGTGCGTTTTGCGACTGCCGGCTGACCTCTTCGCTCCAGTGGTACACATCGCTGCTGATCGAGAGATCCTGAAGCAGTCCGGCGAAGGGCCTCAGCCATTCGACGGCGTCTTCGACGCTCGTCGCCCAGTAGCTGTTCGAGACGATCCCGACCTGGAAGCCCAGATGCGACGCCATCTGAACGCCTTTGAGCAGAGTGCCGTAGTAAAGGAACGGCTCTCCGCCCTCGAAGTAGATCGATGTGATCGTGCCGAGGTCGTTGGCTTGTTCCATGATGCGCCGAATGTCGTGCAGCGTCATCGTGCCCGTCTGCCACGGGCTGCCCCACACGAAGCAGTGGTCACACTCGAGCGTGCACTGGTACGTCAGCAGCAGATGCAATCCTGAGAGTCTCATTTCGGTGTCCTTTCACCCTTGCGAAGGTTGCGAACCTTCGCAAGGGTTGTCGACTACAGCCGGCCTCCCGCGCTGAGAACGCGCAGCGCGTTCAGGGTGATCATCGGATTGGGGCCATGACGTCCCCAGTCCATGACTTCGACATTCGAGGCGCGCTTGCCAGGCGGCCACCAATAATAGCCTTCGGGCTTCCATCTGCCGTCCGGTAGGCGCTTCGCCTCGACAGCGTCCAGCGCCTCACTCAGCCTCGGATCGGTCAGCGGCCCCATTCGCGACAGGATGAGCAGGCCCTGGAGAACGTCGTAATGCCAATACAGCGGATAGTGCAGTTGAAGCCACTCGGCGTCGATCACCTCGCCACTCTTGTCGGAGCGAAACAGGCGATGCTGAAGGAAGAATTCGGCTGTGCAGCCCGCTGCCTTTCCGGCATCCGCATTGCCGGTCGCGCGCTGGTATTCGATCAGTCCCCACAGCGGCGCCAGGCTCTCGTAGAACGACGAGTGCCGGGCGTGTGGGTCCTTGTCGCAGTTCCAGCCGCCGTCCGGCCATTGCCATTCCAGCAGCGACTGTGCAAGATGTTTGACGCGGGGATCGCCCGCCATTCCCAGCCGGCTGCATACGGCCAGGGCGTTCCCTTCCTGCGACGCGCAGCGGCGCGTCAGCCCGTCGATGCGCTTGATGCGGCGGCGATGTGCGTCGCCGGTCAGCCAGCGCAAGACCTGATCGGCGGCGGCGACGGCGCGCGGCTCGCCGGCAGGGATGCCCAATTCGACGAGCGACACGAGCCGCCAATGTGCGCCGGTCCACTTTTGATACGGATGCACGCCAAAGCCGCCGTCGGCCTTCTGCCCGGCGAGCAGCTTGCGTGCGCGGGGTCCGTGCACGATCTGATCGCGGGCAGCGCGCACCTCCGGCGATCGATGCGTCTTGCCGAGCAGGTCGGTCAGCGCGAAGTAACGGATCGACGGATCGCCTGATTCGAGCAGCCATTGAATGGTGGGGTGATCGCGCTTCATGAGTCTCCATCCAAGACTTCGGAAGTCTTTAAGACTTCCGAAGTCTGAAAGGCGGGCTGGTTCACGTCATGCGCTCAGATCGATTGGAGACCACACCTCACGGTCGGCGAGCGCCCAGCTTGGATACGGCGCGTCAGCCAGGAAGCGCCGGGCGTACAGCGCAGCCAGCTTGGCATAGCGCTCCCCGGCATGATCCGCCAGGTCATAAAGAAGCGCCACTTGAGCGATGTCTGCCAGGGTCGCCAGGGCGTCCTTGCCGTACCACTGCGCTTCTTCCGGCTCGAGCGATCCCAGGTGCGCGAGAACTTCGTCCAGCGCCTTCTGCGCGAGAGCCGACTCGTCCGTACCGGCGCGTTCCAGCATCGGGACGACTTCGTCGAGGAAACTCTCGTGCGCTGCCTTTTTGCGCATGGCCTCGAGCATATCCAGCGCCTGGATGTTGCTCGTGCCTTCCCAGATCAGTGTGACGAGCGCCTCGCGATGCAGCCGCGACACGACGTATTCGTCCAGGAAGCCAAGCCCGCCGAAAAGCTCCATCGCCAGAAGCGTCGCGTGCGCCGCGTGCTCGGCGGTGCGGTTCTTCACCAGGTGGGAGAGAAAGCGTGCGTAATGGTACCGGTCAGTGTAGGGCGGCGTTTCGTGCCAGGCTGCATCGAATGCCTGAATCGCATGGAAGACGAGACTCGATCCGCCCGCGAGGCGCACGGCGAGATCGGTCAGGTCGCGGCGGATCAACGGATGCTCGACGAGCGGCTTGCCGAACGCCGCGCGCGCCTGCACGCGGAACAGCGATTCCAGGTGCGCCTTGCGCGCCAGCCCCATCGCCCCGACCGCATTCGCCAGCCGGGAGACGGTCAGGTTCTCCAGCGTATAGTAGATGCCCATCTCCGCGTCACCGATCAGGAATGCCTGGCTGCCGTGGAACTCGACCTCGCCGGTGGGCACGGCGCGCGTGGCGCTTTTCTCCTTCAAGCGACGGACGTGGAAGTTGAGCCGGCTGTCCTGGTCGAGGCGCGGCACGAGGAACAGGGCGATCCCTTTCGGGCCGGGCGGCGCTCCCTGCGGCCGCGCCGTGACGATCGCCAGATCGGCCAGACCTGCATTACTCGCGAAATACTTCTCTTCGCCGTACAGCCGCCAGCCGCCGTCTTCGAGGCGAGCGATTGTCGTGTTCGCTCCCAGGTCACTGCCGCCCTGGGTTTCGGTCATCCAGGTCGCTCCCCACAGGGCGCCGGAGAGAAGCGGCTCCAGCCAGCGCCTGTGCTCGGGGGCGTATTTGTGTATGGCGTAGGCTGTTTGGTTGGTGACGATCAGCGAGCAGTAAAGCCCTGGATCCGCCAGCAAGTAGCCGAACGCGAAGTGATGGTGCCACGAGCCGCCTTCGTAGGGCGGGCGATTGATGAAAGCCATGTGCTTGAGCAGGTCGGCGTGGGCCGGGCTGAGCCGCGCCCGATCCACGCGCTGGCCGTCCAGGTCGTGCATCACGAGTATCGGCGCCGCGCCGTGATCGACGTGGTCGGCCACCTCGTAGGCCCGTCCACCGGCGAGCGCGCCGAAGTCGATCAGCGCCTGTTCGTGATCGGACAAATCCTTCCAGTAGCGGCTCAGGATCGGCTTCAAGTCCGGATCGAGGAGCCAGTGGTTCTTACCATAGGCGTAGGATTGATAGAGCATTGCTCTTCCCTTCCGCTCGTCGAGGGTCTGTGACCCTCGGCCTCCCGGCCGCCCGGCGACACACCCGGCGGGAGCAGCCATAAATCAATCGGCGCCTGCGGCCTTGAGCACTCGCAGCGCGCGCAGCGTCACCCACTTGCTGGGCACGCCTTTAACCTCGACATCCGCCCACATCTTTCCGTTGAGGCTGTGCTTCATCGCCCATCGACCATCCGCGTCTCGTTTTGAGAGTATGAGCTCGATCGCGTTCTTGAGGCGCGGATCACGCCCGTAACCCGCCTCGACCAGCGCGAGGGACGCTTCGAGGACATCCGAGGGATTTTCTTTCTCTAACAACCAGTCAATCGTCGCGTTCATTGAGCCTCTCCTGGCTCACTGTGTGCCAACGTGTCGAAGTTAGGTGAATCTGGTTCGCTGAATGCGAGGGTGGATCTTCCACTACCACACCGGCAGCTCACCCCGCGCCAGCCGCGCCGTGAAGTCGCCAACCGTCGCCAGCTCGTGCTCGACGACCGATTCGACAGCCGGCTTGACATCCGCCAGCGCGACGCCCTGCTGCAGGATCAACTGCGCCGACGCAATCAACGGCTGGTCGATCGGTTTTCCGATCTGGCTGCATAGCCACACGTAGACCTCGCGCAGCCCGGGCACGCTGGCGTAAATCTCGGCTGCCATACGATGTGTCAGCAGCGAGTAGATCTTGCCGACGTGACTCACCGGGTTCTTGCCCGCCGCCGCTTCGGTGCTCATCGGACGATTGAGCGCGATGACGCCGTTCACCTTGTTGCCGCGCCCGACCTGCCCGCAGTCGCCGCCTTCGGCCGAGGTGCCCAGCACGGTCAGGTACATGCCGCCTTCGCCGCGCGCCGGGTCGTCGAGCGTGTTGATCGTCACCGTGGTGCGATCCAGCGTTCGCTGCTCGCGCGCCAGATATTCTTCCAGCGCGACCTGAATCTCCTGCTTGCGCGCGAAGTACGTCTTCGCATCCGGCACGAACCGATCGACGAAGGCCAGGGCGACGGTCAATACAAGCTCGCGGTCGCGCCGGTAGCCCATGACTTTCACGTCTTCGCCGGCTTCGGGGAAATGCTGCTTGAACTCCTTAGAGTTCAGGTAGCGTTCCGTGGCGAACACGATGCGCTCGGTTTCGGTGAGCGGCGCATAGCCGACCGCGGCCGACGTGTCGTTCGCGCTGATCACGTCGCGCTCGAAGATGTCGGTCAGCTCGGGCGAGCCTTCTTTCAGCTCGTTCTGGAACACGATGTGCTTCTCAGGCTCCACAAAGCGCAGGTTCTGCCTTACCCAATCCCTCGCGCCGGCCTCGGCGATAGCACCGACGTCGATGCGCTTGCCTTTGTACTCGGCCGTGGCGCGGTCGCCAATCACGAGACGCATCGGCTCCATCACGCTGCCGCCGCCCGGCCGGGGATCTGCCCGCCCGGCGACGAGCAGCCCCTTGTCGATATTGTGGTGAAGGATGCGACCGAACCTGTCCAGGTATTCCCGGCACAACGCGACCGAGATTTGTTCCATGATTGCGTCGCAGATCGAGTCGGGATGGCCCGTGCCCTTGCGCTCCACCAGCTCGACCCGCTGCTGCTCGACCGGGGTCTGCTTCAGCTCTTCGAGGATAATGTTCGACATGCGCGTCGCTCCTTTGATGGGCGGCCGCAGGGGTCGCCCTAAGTTATGCGCCTGCCAGGGTCCGATCACCTGAGAAGGCGTTTGGCTGCCGTGCGCACCTTCGCGCTGCTGTGATCCACGAATCTTCCTGCAATGTCTTGCGCTTCCGCCTTGAGCGCTGTGTCCATCGCGACCAGTTTCCGCATCGCCTCGAGCACCTTGCCGGCATGCCTGCCTTCCCAGAGCGTGAGCGCCTCGCGTAAATGTGGCCAGGCTCTGCACGCCGCCGAGGCGCTCGTGCGCCCGTATTCTCCCAGTGTTTCGATCGCGTAATCCCGTACGATGACGCTCTTGTCCAGCGCGATTTTCTCGGCCAGCTTCGGCACGATCGGCGATAGTCTGTTGGGGACGTGCGCGGCAATCTCCGCGAGGCTATGCATGGCTTCCCATCGTACGCGCGTGTCCGGGCGATCCAGAATCGCGATCAGCGCGCCGGCGTGCGGCGAGACGAGATCGGGTCTCTCTGCCGCGACCAGCGTCATCACCTCGGCGCAATCGCCCGCGAGTTTCGCGTCCGCCGACGCAAGCCCGGCGGCGATCTCGGCCAACCGGGTCGGCCGTTTCAGCGCCTGTGCGGCTACCCGCTTGTTCGCCGTTTCCGTTCGGTCGGCGACCTGTGAGCTGAGTTTGTTCAGGATGCTCGTCATCTTCCCTCTAGTTTGCCTATTCCTCGCCCCACACGCCGGCGATGGGCCGCTCGCAGTGCGGACACCGCCCGCGGCGCACCGCGTTATGCAGCACGTCGAACCCTCTGCGGCGAAGCAATAGCGTATCACACGTGGGGCAATATGTGTTATCAAAGCGATGGCCGGGCACATTGCCGACGTAGACGAATTCCAATCCGGCATCTTTGCCGATATGCCAGGCGCGTTCTAAAGTGCGAATCGACGTCGGAGGAGCGGTGAACTTGTAAGCCGGGTAGTAGCCGGTGACGTGCCACGGCACATCCGGTCCCAGATCGTTCACCATGCGTTCCGCAATGCTGCGCAGCGCGGCGTCCGAGTCATTCACAGTTGGAATCACGAGCGTCGTGATTTCGATGTGCACGCTGCCGGAGCGTGCCAGCCTGCAGACGGCCCACACCTTGTCCACGTCGATGCCTTTGCCGTACTTCCTCACCGCCACGGCATCACCCTTCACGTCGACGTTCATCGCGTCCAGCCCGGCGTCGATCAAGAGCGACAGCGCCTCCGGCGTCATGTAGCCGTTCGTCACGTACGTGTTGTACAGGCCGCGCCCGCGCGCCAGGCGAAATACGTCCAACGACCACTCCAGCGACAGGGTCGGCTCATTGAACGAGATCGACGTGCCCTGGCATGTGTAGTTCTCCGCGAGTTCCACGAATCGTTCTGGCGAGACATACTCACCTGCACGCGGCGGCGGCGTTTTGCTGATGTCCCAGTTCTGGCACCATGGGCAGCCGAAGTTGCACGACCAACTGCCGGCGGTTAGTGTAAGCGTGCCGGGGTAAAAATGGTAGAACGGCTTTTTTTCGATCGGGTTGACTGCGATGGACGAGGCCGCGCCGTAAATCAGGGTGACCAGTCGCCCGGAGCGATTCTCGCGCGTGCGACACCAGCCTGCGCCGCCGGCGCCGATCGTGCAGCGCCGCTCGCAGACGTGACAGCGAACTTTGCCGTCAGTCTTCTCTTGCAGGAGCGATTCGCGCACGAACATGCTGTCTATCATCTGCGCCTCGTCATCAGACGTAGGCTGCGTGATTCACTCCGGCGAAGTCCCGCGCCGCCCTCATGCTTGCTCCCACCCCAGCAGGTGCCGATTCCCGACCCGCACGTTGACGAGGCCGGCCGCGCGCGGGGGTGCCGGCGAGATGAACCAGTCTGCCCTCGCGCACGGTGCGCAATCCGCAATAGCCGCGTTCGCCCTCGCCGATGACACACTCGTTGGCGCACAGCATACACCGAACGCCGCTCAGGTGGCGTGGCGGCTGGCCCGGCAGACCGAACTCGGCGCGCGCCGCGAGGTGGACGGCCTGCACACGCGACTTCACCTCCGCAAATCGTTCGCGCAGACAATGAGCGCAGAGAGCGAGTGCGGACGACACCGGCAGCGAGACGCCTTCGCACAGCGAGCAGCTTCCGGTTCCCGAGATGCTCATCGCTCAACACGTGACGTGGAACAAGCCGATCACGGCGCCCTCCACCTCGCCGCTCACATCACATGCTCCCCTGGCGACTGGATTAAAGATGTGTGGCGAAGTCCGCGACGATGGGCTGCGCCAGCCGCGCGTAGTCTTGATAGGCGATCTTCATCGTGTCATGGTGCGTGCCTGCGTGGAAAACGATCTCCCCGTCATCTGCCAGCGCTCGGTCGACGTACACGGGCACGCTGTACAGGTTGCCGAAGGGCGGCATCGCGCCGACGTCGCAATCGGGAAAGAGGTCGGAGAATTCTTTCTCTTTGGCGAGCCGCGCTTCCTTTGCGCCGAGCGCGTCTCTGAGCTTCACAAAGTCGATGCGATAGCTCGCAGGCATCACGAGCATCACGATCTTGCCGTCGGCGAGCGCCATGACGACTTTGGCGACCTGCTTGCCGGGCACGCGCTGCGCCGCCGCCAGCTCCTGGGCTGTATAGGCGGTCGGGTGCGTCATGATCTGGAAACCGACGCCGTTGTCGCGAAAATACTGTTCGAGCCTCGCTTTGCAGTCCATCCCTCGCTCTCCTTTCTGATCGCCAGGACCGCAGAGGTCGCCTGGAACCTCTCTATAGTCCCAGTATACGACGGATTGTCAACACCGCACCTGCGTCAATCGCCTGGGCGCAGGCGCGGCAGCCAGGCCGGCACCCGGTCGCAGTAGGCTTCCCACTGCTCGCCAAACTCGGCGGCGAGGGCCTGTTCCTCACGCCGCGCGCGCACGATCAGCGCCAGGAAATTCAGGGTCGTAAATACGAGCGTCCAGGTGCGATACAACAGTAATCCGCCGAACGACGCGGCCATGATGCCCAGGTACATCGGGTGACGCACGTAGGCGAACGGCCCACGCGTGACCAGCCGCTGATCGGCGTACAACTGCGCGCCGAAGCTGCTGGAGACATTGTACATCTCCCCTAGCGTCAGCCGCCCCCACAGCACGAGCGCCAGACCGGGGAAGTAGAGCAGCGCGCCGAGCATCAAGGCCGCGAGTCGCGCCGGGCGCGAGAG
>DASSFZ010000342.1:0-36813 GCA_035693785.1 Anaerolineae bacterium
GCCCGGCTATGTACACCGCACCGGACGGCCGCCGAATTCCAGGATTTCTCGAAAGGGCGAGGAGGGTCGGATGACCGAACTGCTGCTCAGCGGACACAACACGCAAGAAACGACGGGCCTGGCGCGCCCGGCGACGGCGACGATGACCGAGAAGGGCCTGGACGCTCAGTTTGATTTCGTCCTGGAACAACTGGGGGGCGACCTGTCTCGCTTTGACCGGACGGTGAAGGCTACCCAGTCCGTTCAGGGCCGCCTGTACCTGAATATGGAATACTTTGCGCGCACCATTTCCAAAGTCGTGCCGTTCGATACGTCGTCAATCGGCGTGCCGCCGGAGATGGTCAAGAATCTGAGTCGTCCCAGCCTGGGACAACAGATGGTCTTGCTGCCGCGCTTGCGGAACGTGTATCGCTGGGCAACGCATTTCTATCGCCACACGCTGCCTGGTGTGGATCACGATCTGCACCGCCTGTACTGGCAACTGCGCACCGGCGCTGACCTCGCGCCGGCCTGGGCCTTATTTGAGCCAGGCCTGTACAAGCGCTCGCGGGGTACAGATCGCGCCCATGTCGTCATCTCGCTGATCGTCGTCTCGGTGGATACCATATTGCGCCAGCGTGTACCCGGGCTGCTGGGCTTGTTCGCCGGCCAGTCCACCGCCACGTCACAAATCGGCCGGCACATTTGGGCGTTACGCGAGACGGCAGAAGCCTGTGGAGAACAGGTTTGCCAGATGCTGCGCGACGGCGTGCTGGATCTCGAGCGGTATCGCGCAAGACCCGAGGCCGCCCCTTTGGTCGCGGGCATCGAGAACTTCTTGATAGTCTATGGCCATCGCGGGTTCCGGCACGAGGCGGATTTTGAAACCGAGCGTCTGGCCGATCACCCAGAGCATATCCTGCTGGCGATCGGCGGGCAGCTCGCGGAAAGCGAATCGCCAGATGCGCGTGCCGAAGCCGCACGCCAGATCGCGCTCGACAACTTGAACAGGATGAATCCGCTCTCGCGCGCCATGTGGCGGCGCGTGCTGCGATGGGGCCAGCAGCTCATTGCCTGGCGCGAAGCTTCCAAAAGCAACTTGGCGCTGCGTCAGGCCGCCTATGGGCTGGCCGCGCGCCGCCTGGCCCGCTATTTCTTCCCGGATGAGTCTGACGATATCCTCATGTTTTATTCAATGGATGAGTTTCTGGCCTTCGTGCTCGCCCGCGGTGAGAAACGGGTGAAGCGGGAAACGCTCGACGCGCGCCGTGCCCAGTACGAATTGTATTCATCTCAACTGCCCCCACCGGAATTGATATGGTACGATCAGGACACCGGCAGATGGACGCCGGTGCAGGAACGCGAGCGCGCAGCGCTCAAGCCTTTCGTCACGCATCGGGAGGGCATTCCGGCCAGCGCCGGCAGCGGCCCGGCCGAAGGCATCGCCATAGTGACCAATGATCCGCTGGATGCCGGGCAGCGGCTGCTGCGCCTTCGCGGACCGGTGGTGCTGGTCACGCGGTTGACCGATCCGGCCTGGTCGAGCCTGTTTCGCCGGCTCAGTGCGGTCGTCACCGAGCTAGGTGGCGTCATCTCGCACGCGGCGATCGTCGCCCGCGAAAATGGCCTGCCGGCCGTCGTCGGTCTGCCCGAGGCGACCCGCTGGGTGCGCGATGGCCAGCGGCTACGCGTCGATGGGGCGACCGGCGCGGTCGACATCGTGGATACGTAGCGGGGAGTCAGCTCATGTTATTCACACCCGACTCGATCACATTGGATGGCATCATTCCGCCGATCAGGCATGCCGGCGGTAAGGGCAGCGGCCTGTACTGGCTGCAGGTCAACGGCTTTCGCACGCCGCCGACCTGGGTGCTCAGCACGACTGTGTTCGATCGGATGGTCGAGCACGCCGGCGTGGCCGCAGTGGTGCGTGAAATCGATCAGGCCACCGCCTCGACGCCGGACTGGGAATCGGCACAGCGCATGCTCGACGACGTGGAGCCACAGCGTCAGGCCATCGTGAATGCACTGGAGGAGTCACCTTTGCCTGAGGCAGTGCTTGCCCTGCTGCTCCGGCTGCCGACCCTGGACCACCCCCAATGGGCCGTCCGATCGTCGGCCACGGTCGAAGATCGGGATGCGCATAGCTACGCGGGACAGTTTTTCTCGATGCTGTCCGTGCCTTCAGACCTCGCGAGCTTGACGCAGGCGATCCGTCAAGTGTGGGCTTCGGCCTTCAAGCGCGAGGTGCTCAGTTATCGCGCGCACTCGGGCACGACTTGGCCGAAGATGGCCGTCATTCTGCAGCCCATGAAGCCGATCACGGCGCAGGAACGGTCGGGGGTGGCCTTCAGTCATTCGCCCGTGCCCAACCTGCCGGGCGTCCTCATCCAGGCGATGTTCGGCGCGGGACGGGGCGTCGTCGAGGGTCACGGCGGTGACCTTTATGCAATGCAAGATGTCAACGTAACCGAGCGCCACATGCCGCCGCCACACATTACGATCTCCGGTGCGGCAGGCGGAGAAATCAGGGCGCCGACGCCATCCAGCCCGGTATTCACCGCCGATGAAGTCCAGCGACTCGCCAGCTATGTCCGGACCATGGCCGAATACTGGGGCCGGCCGATCAATGTCGAATTTATCTGGTACGCGGAACAAGCCGAACCGCTCTTTGTCCAGATCCGAACGGACACGTCCCGCCTCGCGCCGGCTTGAGCCGGTGCGGGCTTTGGGCGTTAAGTGCCTATCTGAAACCAGCAGGCTGGGCTCCCACGCCCAGCCATCCTGATCTTCCTTTTCGGTTCCCCCACGCTAGAGTAGCAATCGCCACACACGTGGACTTGCGTCTTGTCAAACGATCAACAGGACCGAGAAAGTCACGCGGGATTACTCACGTATTGATGGTTAGCCGGCTCAATCTCGTCCAGCCCATATCCGCTCTCGATCAGCTCTACCAATCTCCGCGTAAACCGGGCCGCCGGGGCGCCGTCGACAATATCGTGGTCGAACGCCACCGTCAGGTTGAGGATCTCGCGCGGCTCGATCCGCCCCTCCACTACGGCTGGCTTCCAGGCAGTACCCCCCACCACCAGGGCGAGCGATTGGGATGTGGGAGTTAGCCCCCAGCCGCTATGACTCCCGCCAAACATACCAACAGAGGTTATGCCGACCGTGCCTGCCATCGACACGGGAATCGTCGGGTCACGACGCATGGCCATACCGAGCAGAGCCTTGATCAGCCTGGACAGTGGCCACGGAAGCAGCATGGCAGAACGGAACCAGGTGGGCATGCCTCTGCTCGGCGGCACCGGTTCGGACTGTACCGAGCGAATCTCCTGGTGGATCTCCCAGTATGTCTTGTGGTTGGCGCCCCGGATGACATGCCCCATCAGGGCGCGCTTTTCTCCAATCTTCCCTTCGACCATCAACCCAACGTTTACGTCGTCAAACAGGACGAGCTGTTTACGGCCTTTCAGGTAGGCCTGCACGGCCTTGTCCTCATCCACCGCGCGGGCCAGGCAAGAGACCAGGAAGCCGGTGAAGGAAAGGGTCTCACCGGTGCGCGCTTTGTGCTCCGCGATGAATCGCCGGGCGACTGTCACATCCACTTCTAGGAGGCCGTACATGCAATGCGTCGACCAAGACAGCTCGAGCGTGTTCAGCCACACGCGGCGCGCCGGTGTGAGATCGACGACATGGTACGGGCCAATGTTGTTGTTCATGGCAGGGTGCCCTCCATGGGAACCAGGGAAATGGAAAATGGAAGATGCAAGTGCTCAGCCTCTCTGCTCGCTGCCGAGCCGCGCAACGAAGGGAAGAGGCTACGAGGACCTTCTCAGGGCCTGCAGGACCAGCCCGGTGCGCAAGAAGCTCCATACCAGCGAAAAGCTGCCGCAGATCATCGCGATCCAGGAATAGTCGGGCATGTAGAGCATCAGATAGCCGCGCCTCTTGCCTAGCAGCGGTCTTAGGGTGAGGGCAACCAACAGGTTCGGGATCAGCGGGAGCAGGACATGAAGCCCCCACTTGCGTCCACCGCTCGGGCGGCGCTCAGGATTCAGGCGCCAGCGGCGTAACAGGCGCAGCGTGGCTGCGACGCCGGCAATTTGGAGGGCTGGGATGAGCAGCTGGCCACGCAGTGCCCAGGGGACCACGTAAAAAAACGGGAGGTGAGCGGGCTGTTCGCCGGCGAGCAGAGCGGCCACGCCGTTCCCCAAGTCCGCCAGAACGGGGTTCATCCAATGCTGACAGGCATTGAAGAGCAGGACCACGCCTTTCTTGTGCTCTGGCAGAAGCGCCATATGGGAAGCAAAGTCGGGGAGGGTGCCGCCGTGAAAGACGAGCTTCGTCTGGCCGATCTTATCGACGAACCATCCCATCCCGTACTGCCCCAGCGAAAGTCCCATAGCACGGAAGTCCGCCACCCCGCGGTGCAGCTCGTCGATACCGGCAGCCGAGAGGATTTGCACGTCCCCGTAGCGGCCCCCGTTCAGATGAGCGATCAGGTAGCGGGCCATATCTTCAGCGCAGGAGATGAGCCCACCGCCTGCAAGCCCACGGTGCGGGAGGGGCATATTGGGCGCGGCGAAGGGAATGCCGAACCAGTATTGGTGGCCCACCGCCAGGCCGTTCTGTTTCGCCTCGGCTTTTGTGGTATAGCTGTGGCTCATTCCCAAGGGAGTGAAGATGTGGTCTTGGACATAGTCCGCGTACAACTCGCCGCTGACAGCCTCGATGATCAGCCCGAGCAAGTTGTAATTCGAGTTGCTGTATTCGAACGCCGAGCCGACCGGGCGGGTGAGCACGAGCGTTGATAGCGCGCGCGCCTGACGCTCGGTGGCGCCCGGGCTAGTGTCGAAATCGGCCGGGCAAGGCTCCCCGGACGATGTGGGCAGGCCGCTGGTCTGGTTCAACAGGTGGCGCATGGTCATTTGGGCAGATGCCTGGGGGTCGGCGACGCGGAACCAGGGCAGGTAGCGCTGGACGGGGGCATCCAGATCAATCTTTCCGGCTTCGACCAGTTGCATTACCGCCAGGGCCGTGAACGATTTGGTGAGTGAGCCAATGGGGAAGGGCGTGTGGGGCAAGGGAGGCTCACCGCCGGGACGGGCCCGGCCAAAGCCGCGCAGGTGCACGATCCTGTCGCCTTCGACGATGGCCAGAGATACGCCAGGCATCTTCAGGCGATGCATTTGCTCTTCGACGTAGGCGTCGATCGCATCATAGGAGGAGCTGTTGGATACCGGTTTTGCCGAAGCGGGCTTGGCGAATACCCGAGCGAATGCCCGAAGGATGAGCGCCAGCACAGCGCCAACGAGCGACGATGGGAAGAGAAATCTTTTTATATTCATGGTTGTAACTCTTTGGCAGGTGCGGAGTTCTCGCATCAACCGTTTGGCTCCCGTTTATTGCACCTGCGCGAGAGCCGTCAAAAACAATACGAGGACTCCAGAGATCGCCATCAGGTTGGCATACAAGCGCATGCGGATAGCAGCCTGTGCTGCCCCGCTATTTGAGCTCATCATCGGTCCCACGCGCAGGATTGCATTGAACCAGAACCCCATTGCGATCATTCCCAAGATCAGCACATGCTTGACCAGCATCAGGATTCCCCAAAGGTTGCCGAAATTCGCAAGCCCCAAATAGTTCGGGTCAGCGAGCGTGAGATAGACCCCGGTGATGATGAAGATAAGCAAAGAGAGATACAGCCAGGTTCTGCTGTGCTTGGAGATTTCGCTGAGGATCGTTCCACGGTCCTTCGCCAAAACCGGAAGGTAAATGAGGGAGAGCAGAAGGTAGTGTCCGATCAGGATGACAGTCCCCAAAGCATGCAGCCACATGGACAAGGCAATCAAGATTTGTGACATCGTTATTTTCCTTTCGATGTTGGTCTTACAATCCCAACAGGACATCCACCTGCAATCCGCTCTGGGCGATCTCCTCACCCACTGCCCGGGCAACATCGACAGTCAAACCAGCCATTGTGACATAGGCCACAAGGATTCTCTTCATCACAGGATCTCCTGGGATTAAGGATATGGGTTCGCGTTGCGGCTTTGTTGACCGCGGGTTTAGTTGACGCTATGAAAACCAAGCGTGCGGAACATCACCCGCATCAAGGCGTGACCGAAATCCGGCTTCAGGAATTGATTCGGACAGGCGCCCGGAATCACCGTAATTCCGTTCTCGCGGCACATCCCCACCGCGTCTTGGGAGACGCTGGTCGTGCCCGCCCCTAAACCGGGCTTCGTGCCCATCAAGCAGTGCATCCAGACGTGCTTGATGCCGAGATCCACGCACTGCTGGACGATCTGCTCGGTGACTTTGGGATTGGCGAGAATGAACACCGCCTCCGGTTTGTCAGGAATCGACTTCAGGTCCGGATAGCACGGATCTCCCTCAAAGGTGGTCAGGCGTGGATTGACCGCGGAAACGGCATAGCCCGCCGCCTTGAACTTACGGTAGCCCAGGTTGCAGCCCGTCTCGCGCTTATCCGAAACGCCGACCACGGCGATCTTCTTCTGCGCGAGGAAGTCTTGCACGAGGGTATCGATCTTGGACATGAGAACTCCTTTCGAACTGCGAAACTCGTAGAGTTGGTTGGTGTGACTGGTGATTACCCATAAGTCCGTTCGTCCGCAGTTGCACTGCGGATGCCGGGCGACAAGTCAACTGTCGCCCTAACATGTGTGCAATCACCAGTTGGTGTAACGATGGACAAAATAGGCAGGGAGCGAAAAGTATGCGAATAGCTTTGAGTGTAGACATCTTGCGTCCGAATTAAAGTGACATTTGTCCCGAATATGGGAGGTTGTGTGTCCAAATTCTGAATTGCACAACTGCAATTTCCTGAGTCATCGGCATTTGGAGTGCCAGCGCCACGCTAATTCTGCGCGATGTGCTAGGTTGGAAAACAGTCGAACCAATTCAATAGTGTGCGCAATTCGCGATCGCATCATGCTGGGCACGGCTACGCGGTGCGCGCATCCCGGATATCGATCGAGTTAGGGGACATCTGACGCAGCACCTTGAGCCGAAACAGCGCCTCCAGGAACGGCGCAGGCGGCAGCGTTGGGATCAACTGCAGGTTCTCCCAGACCGATCCGGCCTCGTCGAGGAAGCGCAGCACGCGCTCGATCGGATTGTTCTTGAACAGCAGCGTAAAGAGCTGCTGCACCTGAGCGCCGCGCCGAAGCATGATCTGCAGCATCAGCGAATCGTACAGCCGATAGCGCGCCGAATCGGCAGGGATGTCGAACGGCTGGCCGGTACGCAGCAGCGAATCCACGATGGCCGCCGAATCCTGCTGAATGCGAAGGAAGGCGAAGCCCGTCGTCGGCTTGATGCGGCCGCCCTTCGCGCCGATCGTCATGACGTGCCGGCCGGCGCGGCGCGGGAAGGGCTGATCGGTGATCGGGATGATGCCCTTCTCTTCGCTCAGGACGCGGTAATCTCCAACCTGCAATACGTTCTCGAGATAGTCCTTCAACGCTCGCTCATACTCGTCCCGCTTCAGGAGCTCCGCTGAGAACAACGTGTACTCGACCAGCGCGCGCTGCTTGGATAGCGGCAACACGTAGAAGAAGCGCGTGTCGCCTTTCTGCGGCGTGCGAAAGTCGAGGAACGTCGCTGCCTGCGGGTTGAAAGCCGGCTCCGGTGCTTCGATCTCCCAGCCCTTGAAGTGCAGGTTGAGGGTGTGGTAGCGGGTCGGATCGGGTTTCAGCTCCGGCGGCTTGAAGCGGCTGTCGAAGACCCACTTCCCGGCGAAGGGTTGCCCGTTCGCGACGATGCGCGCTTCGCCGGCATCGTCCTCGATCTGCTCGACCCTCGCCTGCAGGAATTCGACATTCGGGTGCGCCGAGAGTGTCTGTCGAGCGAAGCGGTAGAAGTCGATGCCGCGAATCATCTGGTAGCGGTAGTCGCCCAGGTCGATGATCTGATCAAAGTTCTCGCCGGCCAAGTGCAACCGGTTCCATGAGCGATGCACGATGCTATCGAACAGCGTCGGCCACCTGGTCCAGAAGCTCCAGGTGCGGTCGTTCTTATCCTTCGCGTCTTTGTCGACGATCAGGATCGAGCGTTCACGCAGGGGGCTGTCGATCAGGTGGCAGGCCAGGCTCAACCCGGCCAGACCGCCGCCGACGATAACGAAGTCGTAGTGTTTCATGATCCTCGCCCCTGTGCGATGCGCGCGACGGATCGAATCCTCACGCCTCTCAACGGTTGCGCCACCAGATGCCGGGCAGGTTGAGCAGCTTGCGCGGGCCGCTCACGTGCGCGCGGCGCGTGAACACGTCGTAGTCGTGTGCTTCGATGTCGGCCAGGATCGCGCGGTACAACTCGCCGGCCGTCGCGATCGCGAAGCGACCATCCGGATGGAGCAGCTTGATACCCGGCCAGGCCTCGGCGTACAGCCGCCGGTTGCGCTCGATTTGATAGCGCATGAACTCGCGCCAGCGATCGTCGACGCGGCCGGCCGCCACGTCGGATTCGGCCAGCCCGAAGCGCGCCAGCTCCTCGGCCGGCAGGTAGAGGCGGCCCGCGCGCCAGTCCTCGCCGACATCGCGCAAGATGTTCGTCAGTTGCAGCGCGACGCCCAGCTTGATCGCGTAGGGGAGCGCCTCGCGGCCGGCGAAGCCGATGATGTGCATGCTCATCAGGCCGACGGTCGAAGCGACGCCGTAGGCATACTCCGCCAGCTCTTCGAAAGTCCGGTAGCGCTTCTGGCGCACATCGCGCGCCACGCCGTCAAGGAACTGCTCGACGTAGCGGATCGGGATGCGGTAGCGTAGTCGAGTGTCGGCCCAGGCCAGTGCCACCAGGTCGCTCGCCGGCGGCTCGGCCGCTAGCGCATGCTGCCGCCACGCGGCGAGCGTCGCCGCCGCATCGCCGCCGGGACAATCGACGATGTCGTCGCTGACGCGGCAGAAAGCATACAGTGCGCGAACAGCTCGGCGCTTATCGGCCGGCAGCAGCCCGCTCGCCAGGTAGAACGATCGGCTGTGCGCCGCCGTGATCGACTCGCAGCGAGCATAAGCGCGCTCGAGCAGTTTTCGCTCGGCGACAGGTTTGGGAACAGCGGCCTCGGTCGAACGGCGCTCGTAGGCCAGCGAGAGCAGGGCGCGTTCCCAGGTGGGTGAGGGTAACGTGGTGATCATGGCTGTGGTTCTCGCGGTTTATTCCAATAGACCTGCCAGGTTTCGGAAACCTGGCAGGTCTTATACTACGCGGGCAGCGGATTTATCATCATCACCGGGCGCGGCTGGCCGCTCTCACTCAGGATGCGCTCGGTGGTCAGGCGAGCCGACAGTAACACCATCGGCAGCCCAGTGCCGGGATGCGTGCTGGAGCCGGCGAAGTATAGGTTGCGGTAGCGGCGATGCCGGTTCTGAGGGCGCAGGTAGCCCACCTGCCAGAAGTTGTGGCTGAGGCCGAATGCCGCGCCCTTCGCCAGGTTGAAGCGATTCATCCAATTCACCGGCGTGGTGCTCACCTCGAACTTCAGGTGCTGCTCCAGATCGCTCAGGCCCAGGCGGCTGAGCCGATCCAGCACCGTCGATCGCGCCTTCGCCTTCAGCGCATCCCAGTCCTGCGGCCGGGACTCGTCCAGGTGGCCGACCGGGACGAGCACGAACAGCGTGTCGTGGCCGGCGGGCGCAGCGGCCGGGTCGGTGCGCGCCGGCGCGTGGACGTAGAAGCTGGGTTCGTCGGGCAGCGTGTGATCCTGAAAGATACGATCGAAACTGCCGCGATAATCGCCGGCCAGGAAAATGTTGTGATGCCCAAGCTGCGGGTAAACCTGGTCGGTTCCCCAGTAGAACATGATCGCCGAGCAGGTATACTTCAGGCGCTCCAGGCGATCCGCTTCGTCCTGGTCGGGCAGCAGGTCGCGGTACACGTACGGCAAATCGGCGTTGGCGACGATTACATCTGCGTCCAGTCGCGCGCCATTCTGCAACACGACGCCCGTAGCGCGGTTGCCCACCACCTCGATCTGCTTGACCGGCGAGCGATACCAGAACTCTACCCCGTGTGCCTGGGCAATCGAGGCAAGGCTCTCAATGATCCGATACAGGCCGCCCATCGGGAACCATACGCCGTCAGCCAGCTCCGTGTATTGGAGCAATGAGTAGGTCGCGGGCGCGTCGAAGGGGCTGAGGCCCAGGTACATGTTCTGGAAGGTGAAGGCAGCCTTGAGCTGAGGATGTTGGAAGTAGTGGCCGACGTTGTCGTAGTGCCTGGTCAACGCCTTGAGCTGGAACAGCAGCGGCAGGTTCTGAAGGCTGAAGTAGTCGAGCAGGTTGTAGAAGTTGCGCCCGACGAAACGCTCGAGCGAGACGTGGTAGTGCCGCTCACCTTCGACCAGATAGCGCAGCAACCCGCCGAAACTGCCAGGCTCGATCGCTTCGAGCTGCGCCTGCATATCGTTGAGATTATTCGTCAGCGCCAGCGTCGTGTCGTCGGCGAAGTGGATGCGGTAGGTCGGGTCGATGCGGCGCAAGTCGAGGTGGTCTTCCATGCGCTCGCCGAGCTCGGCGTACGTCTGCCCGAACACCTCGGGCATCAGGAACAGCGTCGCGCCGATGTCGAAGCGGTGCCCAGCGCGAATCAACTGGCCGCAGCGTCCGCCGGGTGTCGCGTTTTTTTCGAGCACGGTCACCTGGTAGCCGGCCCGCGCCAGGCGAGCCGCCGCCACAATGCCGCCGAGTCCTGCGCCGATCACTATAGCTGTTGGATGGGAATACATGGCTCTCTCTGCTCATCACACGTCATACGTGTGAGTTGATTATCTTTCTGTGGCTCCACCGCGCCTTACTATACAGACAAACGCGCACCGGCTCATCAGGACGAAGGTGTAATCCATAGTCAGTACAAAGGCCGAATTGCACGAAGCCATTGTGGAGTGGAATACTCCACATTGCGCTTGACGCGCTGACCGAAAGCTGGCTGCGACAGGCATTAGACCAGAGACAAGACCGACTGCACCGCGGTCTTGCGCTGCATTCCAAACCTGACTTCTGCACTCCGATTAGTGCGGTTTAGATGTCGAGCCTGCCACTCGCTGGGGGTCGATCCGGTTGACCGAGATCAGCGTGAGGCCCAGGTCGCGGATCCGCATCAGCACGCCGTGCAGGGCGACCTGATCGGGCAGCGGCCCGAAAAGGATTGTCTCGGGCGAGACGTCATCTACCGGATGATGGATTGAAGGGGTTTATTCGCCCTGAGGGGCGGGGAAACAAAACGGCCAACTGACAGGCTCGTGAGGCCGAGCATCCATATGCCTACCAATCCGAGCATCACCTGGCTGCTCAACTGCATGGAGTATCCGGCAGCCGTCAGATATGCCAGCCCATAGCCCGCCCCCTGCCCGGCGCGCAGCGCGCGCAGGACCGTCACTGCCGCAAGCCACAAGCTGATCGCGTACACCGGCCACGGCAGATACAGGCTGAGGCCGACCGACCACGTTGCCATTGTCGCCGTCATCGATGGGTTCGCCAGGTAGGCGATCGTGAACAGCGCGGCGGGAATCCCAGCAATTACCCAATCTCTTACCCGGCCGGTCTTGCCGTATGCCCACCACACGGCCGGGGGCGTGATTACGACGAAAAGCTCACCGACTTGAAAAGCGAGCAGTGCGAGCGACGCCGGCGCCGGCGCGTCCGTCAATTGCGCCACCGTCTGAACCATCTTGAACGATGTGATCGACGCGATGGCGAGCACAGGCGGGACTACGGCCCACCGCGCACTGCAGTCCGGCTGTGCGCGCCTGCTTTCCACAACCAGGATGGTGAGCGCGGCGAGCGTGAGCACCTGAAACACGATCAGCGTGACCGGGCCGGGCGGCACGAACACCCCGGCGATGCTCAGCCCAACTAATCCTGACAGCGCCGCCGAGAGGGGCAAGTTGTGCTCCACATGCCGCAGGCCGCGCACGGCCAGCCAGACGATCGCCGCCAGCGTCAAGATCGCGGCCAGATTGAACGCGATCTGCCCGGAGGTCATCATGCCTTCCGTCACGGTGACCATGATGCCGGATTTGGGCATGAAGATCGCCGCGCGCGACAGTGTCCGCCCGATCAGCCAGTCGGCCAGCGCTGCGGCGAGCAGCCAGTTCTGCCAGCGCACGATTACACCCCTCGGCTCCGCCCCATCCGGTCGACGACCGCCGCCATGATCCAAATCGCCAGCCCGATCCCCGCGACAAACGCAAGCATCTGCACCAACTCCGGCGCGCCGGGCGGCGCCCACTGAGCCGGCGGCGCGGGCGCTTCGCCTTCAAGCTGGAACGAATACCAGTTCGACGTTGCCTTCTGCCCGTTGCGCTCCCCGTTCGAACCGTCCCAAGCCGCGAACGCAATCGAAGCGACCTGGCCAAGCTCGAAGGTCATGTCGTCGGCTTCGTCAGACTCCAATGCGCGATCGAACACGACACGCCACTTCCCATCGCGCCATACGCCTTTCCCATGCACGTTCTGCCCCGCCCTGCCCTGCGCCGTGAGCGTCCCGAAGCCACCTGCCGTCAGGTCCTCGACCGAGCTGATCCGCTGCGGCGACGCGAACAGATTACCGGCGGCGAGCGCAGCAAGGTAGGTCGGATCGTATTCATAGACCGTGGCGATTTCTCCAGGCTCCGCCTCCGTGAGCGGATAATCGTCGGCGGCCATGTTCGGATACACTGATTCCATGTCCTGGTACCCGGCGAGATCGGCCTCCCAATCGGCCTTCCACTGCCAGATGTTCACCAGACCGCCCACCTGCCCCATGCAGAAGAACGGCTGGCCTTTGGCGAGCGCAAACTGGATGGCGACCGCGTCTCGAAATTGATCCACGCGCAGCATGTGCTCGTCTTTCGTCGCGTCGGCCCACTCGACGCGGAACGCGACGCGCGACCCGTCGTGCAGCGCGCGAACGGTCACGGCCTGGACGCCGGGATTCGGCCAGCGCGGCACGGCCGCCGTCTGCGCCGCCAGCGGCACTTCGACGGGAACGGCCTGCTCCCAGACCGGCGAATCGGGATCGTCGACCGGCAAATCGGCTTCGACTTGCCTGGCGACGATCGTCACGCCTTGCGACGACGCCGTCGGCACGCGCAGCGCCGTCGCCGCCAGCGCCAGCAGCAGCGCTATCGGCAGCAGGGCGCGTGTCCAGTTTCGCAAGTGAAGAGTTCGATTGAGCATAGCCTTGCTCCTTGCACAGCGATCGGAGTACTTTAGGCTCAAGCCGCCGTCCCCGGCGGCATTAGCCGCGCCGAATCTGACATTTCTAGTTACACGGCGATCGGAGAACGGAGATCGTCAATCTCCAATCTCTAATCTCCAATCTCCAATCTCTAAACTCCAATCTCCAATTCCCAATCCCCCACCCGCATTCGATATAACTCAGCACACCGCTCGCATACTCCCTCGTCGGGCTGCCAGCGCGGAAAATCGAGCCGCACGATCGAGACGACCTTCGGTTCGAGCGGCGGGGACCAGACGTAAGTAGGGAACCTGCACAGCGGGCAGCGCGCGCCGGGCAGCGGCCCGTTCGAGGCGCCTGCTGCCAGGGCCACGCCGGCAAATGCGACAAGCGCGCGCACGTCAGAGGCCACAGCCCACAATCGATCGTGCGTCAGGTCGGTCGCGCCCCACAGCCGATCGAAGATCGCCGAGCGAGTCGCCTCAGGCAGGCTGCAATACAGCGCGTCTAGCTCCCTCCGGCGCATCGCCGCGTCTGCGATGGACTTCTTCCCTGCGCGCGCCAACCGTCCATCGACGCTCAGATCCCACAGCAATCGATACCGATCGCGAATCAGGTTCTCGCCCGCCGTCGCGCCGCTGGGCGGGCGATCGGGGTAGCCGAACTCAGGATCGAGCATGTCGCCGACGTGCGTCAGCTCGTGGCGCATCAGGCACGACAGCGCATCGTCATTCGTGAAGCGAGCCGGCGTCAGCCGCAGGCCCAGGCGCGTCGTGCGCGGCGCGAGCACCGCGCCCTCGTCGCGCCGCCGATCGGCCCGCGCCACGATGACGTCCCGGGCAGCCGCCACGACGACCGGAAACTCTTCGAAGATGGCGCGCAAGGGGCGATCCAGTTCGAGCGACTCGAACCACTTCGCATGCAGGCGCGCGAAGGCCGGCTCGCGCTCGCCGAGCGGGACGTCGACGTACAGCGCCTCGACGCCGGCCCGGTAGCGGGCAGCCAGCATCGGCCGCCGCGCCAGCGCCGCGCCGACCGCCTCCTCCATCAGCCGGGGATCAAAATGAAAATTCATCTTCTTCTGTGCAGCCCATGCACGAAAGCGAAAGCGCCGGCGGGGTCGGCCGCGCGTCGCCCGGCGCCATCGAGTCGCGCTCGATTCCCAACCGGCGCGCATCTTCGCCGACGAACGCAGCAGCCAGATCGGCCAGCACTGCGTATGCATTGCGTCCCTGCGCCTGATCGTTCAGCCGGCGCGCGTACATACCGATCCAGCGCGCCAGGTGATCACGCAGAAATTTGCGCTGGGCGTCGTGACACACCTCGGCCGCGTCGGCCAATCCTCCGGCGACCGCGTAAGCCTGCTTGCATGCCAGCAGGTACATGAACTCCAATTCGACGCCGAGATAATCCGGGCGCTCGCGCACGCCGCCGCCCACGTCGAACCCGAACGCGCGGTAAAAGCCCACGATGTCCGCAAGCTCCTGCGACTGCCGGAACGCGTGCGGCTGGCCGTACTCGGTCTCGTATGGCGGCGTGCCGGCCGCCACGCCGAAGGCCAGACGATGCGCGCGCTGCACATCGGCGAGCGTCGCGCCGGCGAGGGCGCGGACCAGTCGCTCGAATGGCTCGCTCCAGGCCATATCGCACGACGCGTCAAGCATCGTGAGGCATTCCAGCAGATCGGCCGCATAACCGTCGGCTAACCGTTCGGCGAAAGCCTCGTCCGGATACACCAGCGCGTCGGCGAACAGGCGGTAGGCCTGCGCGCGGGCAAAGGTTTCTTCTGTCGTGGCTTCGACTGTGCTCGATTTCATTCCACCACTCCCCTACTCCTGCTTTACAGGATAGACGGCGAGAAAGACCGTTGCCTCTTTTCGGTCACGCGGCCAGCGATAGGCGCGACAACGAGTGTTCGCGGGAAGGACGAGCAGATTGCCCGGCTCCAATACCCGAGGAGCCAGATCGGGCCGCTCAAATTCCACGTGAAGTTGGCCTTGCACCACCAGGATGAGATCGACCGTGGATTGAGAAAACCAGCCAGGCTCGATCGCTTCGTCTTGCTTAGACACCCAGACAGCCTCGATGCCCTCACCGCTGAAAACCGTTCCGACGCTGCCGTAAGGCGTGTGCCTGGTTTCTACGGCGTCGCCGCACAGTATACGAAACACCTGTGGATCTCTGTGCTCGCTTCCCATCTCCAACCTCCAACCTCTAACCTCCCATCTCTAATCTCCAATCTCCAACTTCCAACCTCCGACTTCTAAATCGAATTCTGCCGTTCAGGCGGCCGCTCGTGAATCGGCTCGACGACGGACAGCCGCACAGCCTCCTTGTCGTCTGCGTCGAACCCGATCACGGTGTCGTTGTACATCGACCACGGCTTGCCGTTGACCTCAGTCTCGTGCACCAGCGGCCCTTCTTCGATCTCGTAACGGAAGATGATTTTCTGCGTCGTGCGAAACAGTTGCAGCACCGCCAGCAATTCGCGCGAAGGCGCCGTGTAACGCTCGATGGCATCGTCGACGCCGGGTCCGAACATCTGGCGCAGGAAGCTGCGATTCACCCAACGCGGCGGGATGTAGTAGACGTTCGGCTCGGTGCCGAACTGCGGATAGAGTGGCAGCGCGACCTGCTCGACCTTGACCAGGAAGTACAGCGGGTTTTGCCGGTTCTCGACCCACGCCCCGTCTTCGGCGATGTCCACCAGCCCTTGCAGGCGGATCTTGCCCGGGCACACTGCGACGCAGCGCGTCTCCATCGGCACGCCTTCCGTCAGCGGATCGCTGCCCTCGACGCGCGGATAGCACGCGACGCACTTCTCGCTCGTGCGCGTCGTGCCACGGAACATCGCCTTCTTGTACGGGCACCCTTCGACGCACTTGCGATAGCCGCGGCAGCGCTCCTGGTCGATCAGGACGATGCCGTCTTCAGGTCGCTTGTAGATCGCCTTGCGCGGGCACGCCGCCAGGCAGCCGGGATACGTGCAGTGGTTGCAGATGCGCTGGAGATAGAAGAACCAGGTCTTGTGCTCGGGCAGCGATGCGCCTTCGATGCTGATGCCCAGATCGTCGCCTCGGTATGCCGGCGACACGTCCTCGAAAATGTTCGGCGCGCGCCACTCGCCGTCGGTGGGCAGATAACCCAGCACGTTGTTGTTCGGATCGGCAGCCTCGAAGATCGTCATGCCGTCGTATACGCCATAGGGCGCGGCCGCCTCGTCGCGCCTCGGCGCACTCCACGACATCTTCTTGCCTGCTGTCTGATGCGCTTGATCGAGCAGGTTGAGGAGCTTCACGTCCCAGTGATGCGGGTAACCCCCGTACGGTTTAGTCTCGACGTTGTTCCACCACATGTACTCCTGGCCCTTGGAGAACGTCCAGGTGGCCTTGCATGCGCCCGTGCACGTCTGGCAGCCGATGCAGCGGTTGATGTTGAACACGGCGACGAACTGCTTCTGCGGATGTGCCTCCGCGAACGGATAGGCCATCGCGCGCCCGAGTTGCCAGTTGTAGACCTCAGCCATAGTTCTCCTCTTCGAGCGTGCCGGCTTGCGACACGTTTGCTGGTTGGATGGTCGGTTGGCAGATCAGCGAATCAGCGAGTCAGCGAATCCGTTTATCCGCTGCCTATTCGTTGCCACTTCGCGCATGTTTTCCGTATTAACTCCCGCACGTAGGCTTCGCCCTTGAGCCGGTAGACGGCGTGGGTTGCCACGTAAAACGGATGAGTGAACAGCTTCATCAAGCGTGCATCGTCCCAGCCCATGCGCACATACTCTTCGACGAAGGTCTCGGCCATCGCCTCGGTCGTCGCCTCGTCGCCGGGTAGTATCATGCCGACGAGTTCCATCGGATCGTCGTGCTCGAATTCGTCCTTGGGCATGCTTCGCCTCAATGCTCGTGCGGCTGGAGCGATTCGACGCCGGCCAGTTTGCCGGTCAGCGCGTCCGGCTGGTGGATCAGGATCGGCAGGCACTGTGGGCAAATGTGCGCCGGGCCGTCGCGATGCACGATCGGGATCAATGGCACCTCGCCGACGCTGCGTTCGCAGTTGATACATTGGGCAGGGAGTGACGTGTCGGTCATGCGCGGCCTGCCTCCATCTACGTCTCAACCAGATCGCCCGACAGGTAGCGGCGCATGAAGTCGCTCTCGTTGCCGGGCGAATAGCCCGTGGTCGCCGGCTCCCAGACGCCCTGGCCGCCCAATCCGCCATCCTCGGCCTTGCTGATCTTGACCAGCGTCTCTTTCGGCACGGTGTTGATGGCGTGATTGTCGGCCTCACCGCCGAAGATGAACGCGGTAGCGACTTTCGCCTTGTGGAACAGCGTGTCGGTCTGGTGCATCGGCATCGACCAGTCGCGCGTGACCGATTGCTGCGAGCCGTAGCGCAGGTCCGCCTGATAGCCGGTGCCTTCCGAGCGGGCCAGCCCGTCAGGCCGCGTCTCGTGCGCCTTCACCGAGCGCTCGGTGGCGATGAACGGCGCGTGCTTCATCATCACAATATGGTAGGGATAGGCCGGGTTGTACTTCACGCGCAGCATCAGGCGCGCGACTCTGTAGAACGGATCGTCGGGCTTCCAGCCGATGTAGGGCCGGTCGGCCGGATTGGCGTCGACGTACACGTAGTCGCCGTCTTCCAGGCCGAGGTCGCGCGCCGCCTGCGGATGGATGTGCAACTGGTGATCGCCGACGTGTGGCAGCCGCTTGTCGACGCGGTACGGATCGCCGAAGTTGCTGTCCCAGATGTTGCTCCAGTCGACGGTCGACCACGACGAGTGGACGCGGTGGCGCGTCTTGGGCGTGACGCAGTAGAAACGATAACCGCCTTCCCACAGCGGGTTCTTCGTCTGCTTCGCATCCGCCCACGCCATCTTGACGTTGCGCACCGTGCGCTCCTCCCAGCCCATCGCGTCGAGCGGGATGCCGTAATCGTCGGGCCGGATGAAGTCGGTTGAGGCGACGATGACGTTGGGCAGGTACGGCGTCGCCTCCGGGCCTTCACGGTGGACGATCAGGTTCTCGCCATACTCGATCGCTTCAGGGATGTCACAGTAGGCGTTCAGGCGGCCGGTGTCGGTGTAGAACGGGACGTTGTCGTGGACCTGCTCCCAGAACGCGATGCGCGGATAGGTGCGGAAGAGCATAAGCGCCGCGCCCGGCTCGCCGTACTGGCCGGCCATGATGTCCTCGAACCTGTAACCGGCCGTTGTCGTCGACGAGTCGAGCAGACGCTGGATGTACACCTCTGCCCGGTTCTCGAGCGCGAACTTCCAGTAGTCGGCGAAGCGCGGGTCGCCGGTGACCTCGCCGAGCTTAGCGGCGAGCTGAGCCAGGATGACTGCATCGTCGCGCGTGTCGTACAGCGGCGGCAGCGAGCCTTTCCAGATCTGCAGGAACGGGTTGGAGCAGGACGCCGTGACCTCGTAGTTCTGGAACTCGACCCACGAGTTCGCCGCCAGCGCGAAGTCGCAGTACTCGATCGTCGCCGTCATCTCGATGTCGACCGAGATGATCAGCGGCACGTTCGGATCGACGTTCTTGATCATCTCGTAGGCGTGCTTGGCGTTGTTGATCAGGTTCACGTTCGTGAAGAACATGGCCTTCGTCGGCGTCGGCATGTGCGTTGTGCCGGTGAACACCTTGCGCCCGTACTTGGGCGTGTCGACGATGAGCGGTCGCTCAGAGTGGTTCCAGTAGGCCGGCTCCTCGTCTTGGGTGAAGGCGTGCGCGTGCACGTCCTTGCCAGAGGCATTCGGATCGAGACTCGGCTGGAACGGGTCTTCGGCCACCCAGCCCTTGAAGCCGGGACCGCTCCACGGCGAGCCTTGAAACAGCGCGGCCTTGTAGTTGCCGGCCCACGTGTAGCAGCCTGCGCCGGGGAGACCGATGTTGCCGGTGAGCATCAGTGGCAGGTACTGCGCGCGATTGGCGAGCGTGGCGTGGAACCAGTGATTGATTCCCTCGCCGATGTGAATCGCCGTCGGCTTGGTCGTGGCGATGTCCTGCGCCAGCCGCTCGATCAAGTCCTTGGGCGCGTGCGTCATTTCGGCCACGGCGTCCAGGCCGTAGTCCTTCAAGTGATCGACGTACATCGACCACAGCGTTAACACCTCGACTTGCGAGCCGTCGGCGAGCGTCAGCGCGCCGCGATAGTCGAGCCGCGGGTCAATGCCCTTCTCGGCCATCTTGTCGCCCACGTCGTCGCGCGTGATCGCCGTGGGCTGCCCGGTCGCCGCGTCGATCACGACGTAGTCGCCGAGTATCTCATACTGCTCCGGCGTCAGTCCCTGCAGCGCAAAGGACGCGCTGTCGGCGGTGAGTTGTAATTGGTAATCGGGGAAGAGATCGGCGGCGCGCAGGCGCTTCAGCGTGTCGGCCCGCACGAGCATGGGAAAGTCGGTGAAGCGCTTGACGAAGTCGACGTCGTACCAGCCGTTGTCGATCATCAGGCGCGTGACGCCGAGGAACAGCGCAGTGTCGGTCTGCGGGCGGATCGGAATCCAGTAATCAGACTTCGTCGCCGGTGGGCTGTACTCCGGCGTGATCGTGACGATCTTCGCGCCGCGCTCCATCGCCTCGACGAACCAGTGCGAATCGGGCATCTTGTTCTCGACCAGGTTCTTGCCGCACTGAATGTGCAGCAGGCTGTTGCGCAGGTCGTTGAAGTCCTCATCCGACGCCTGCAGGCCGTGGACGAAGGGATGCCCGGGGGCCTGGTCGCCGTGCCACGTGTAGTTGCTCCAGTTGCGGCCGCCGAGCGCCTCCTCTGGATTCACACCGCGCACGTGCACGTCGAGCAGCGCCAGCGTGTTGCTGAAGCGATACATGCCATACTTACCAATTACGCCTAATAAACCCATCCCACCCCTGCATTTGAATGTGCGCGTGCCCGCGCCGCCCATCGCCTCGATCATCTCCGGCGGGTAGCCTTCCCTTGCGAGCAGGCGCGCGCCTTCTGCGCCGCTGTACTGCTTCGCGATGGCGACCATGCCGCGCGCGATGTAGTCGTAGGCGGTGTCCCAATCGACGGGCAGGAACTCGTCCTGGCCACGCGCGTCGAACTTGAACTTGCTCTTGTTCGCCGCGTCGAGATACGGGAATCCGGCGTCGGCCCATTCCTGCCAGCCTCTGCGCATCAGCGGCCCCTTCAGGCGGTACGGCCCGTACACGCGGCGATGAAAGGTCTGTCCCTTCTTGCAACCGCGCGGGTGCCAATGGGGCGTGGCCGTGTTGCCGTACAGGTCCGCGTAGCGGGCTACGTCGTAGTTCTGCTCGGCGCGCATCATGACGCCGTTGCGGACGAAGGCCCGCAGCCGGCAGGCGTGTGTGTCGTTCGGCGAGCAGACAAAAGTGAAAGTGGAATCATAGCGATACTGGTCGCGATAGACCTGCTCCCAGTCGCGGCTGGGATAAGCCGCCAGCGGGTTCGGCACGTCGATGATGGGCTGCAGGAAACGCAAGCCGAGCTTCGCGCCGAGCAGCGTGCCTGCCGTCGTGACGCCACCCGTGATCAGGAACTGCCGTCGCGAGAGATTGGACATGATGCCCTCCACCCGGAGAAACCAGCGAGATCGCTATCGCCATACAAGTTAGCAGAAGGCGGCCATGATTGTTAGGACTGAAGTCACACTTTCAGCAAATTCGTTCAGTTTTTCACGCTGGCAGGTAGGATTCCAGGCCAACACTTTCAGCCTCCGAACGCGACTGTACTCCTCAACGAACGCGTGTCATTCACATTGCCAGGTCTCACAACCGCTCCTTCGCGGCATAAGCCCGGATTTCGCACCTTGTGCTGCCTTTGGACCGCGTTCGCGGCCTCTTCGGGTGATCAATCCGCCGCTCCCAGGCCGCCGGATCGATCATCCAGCGGGGGCAGATGCGAAAAAGTGGAGCATCGGGCGAGGGCGCCAGCGCCGGGAGTTGCCGCAGCCGTTGCATTTGTGTGATTCCGGTGTGGACAGAGGTTATTTTCGGTAGGAAGGACGCTCTGTCCGCTACCCTGCCGAGGTTTGGCATACCATTTCATACCAAACGCTAACAAATGAAGCGAATCGTAAAACGGTTTTTTGCGGTATAGGATATAGAGGTATTACGAACTGGCAACACAAATGACCGCCAGCAAACCTGTGCCGATCGGAGCGGAGGGCCGATTTCGGAGATTTGTTGTGCCAGAGAGCTTGACGATGGATTATTCTTCAAGATTTCCGACGATCCCTAGATCACCCGAGTTGCCCGGCTTCTGCGCCGCCTATCTCTGGACGCGCTGCCGCAGGTCCTGAACGTGCTGATCGGCGATTTGAAGACACTCTCTAACAGGTTTCTCGCCGCAATCTAACTTTACTGGGTTACACTTTGCAGCAGCACTGGTGTGCGTCAGACTGGCATTGGCCTATCCATCGCCCGAACACGTTGAATGTGATTAACAGGATGGGGGATGAACTCCTCATGCAGACGCGTCCTGCCTGAAGCGCGCCGCTGCTGGCTGTTGCTTGTCGTCTGGTTGGCCGCGGCCTGTACGGGCGCTCTCGCTGCACCGAATGCCCGGTCCTATATCGACGCTGGCCAGCAAGCGCTGCGTGATCGCGATTGGCGCGCAGCGCTTGAATCGTTTAACGCCGCGCTGCAGATCGAACCGGACAGGCACGAGGCATGGACCGGACGCGGCTGGGCCAACCTCAACCTGCAAAGCGCTGAAGCCGCCCGTGCCGATTTCGATGCCGCCCTGAAATTCGGCACAACGGATGCTTCAACCTGGGCGGGACGTGGACGCGCCCGCTTGAAGCTGGGCGACAACGCCGGGGCCATCGACGATCTGACACAAGCGCTTCAACGCTCGCCGCTGCGCGCCGGTTCCTACTTCGATCGCGGCCTGGCTTACTATCGACTGCGACAATACGAAGCGGCCATTCAGGATTTCACGCGCGGCATCCGCAGCGATGCCCGCTCAGTGCGCGGTTATTACGATCGGGGTTTGGCTTACCTCAAAGCCCGGCAGTACGATCAAGCCCTAAGCGATTTCAATCAGGCCATCGTGATCAGCCCTACGTATGCGGCGGTCTACGTGCAGCGCGCCAAAACCTACGACGCACAGGGACATTACCCGCAGGCGCAAGCCGATTTCGATCGGGCGCTGGCGCTGCAGCCCGACGATGCCGCCACGTACACCGCGCGCGGCTATACCTTCTATCACTCGCAGCAGTACGAGAAAGCCGCGCAGGACTTCGATCAAGCGATCCGGCTGAACACGACCGATGCCAACGCCTATTATGGCCGCGCGCTGGCTTATATCCATCAGCAGCAGCCCGATCGAGCTTTGCCGGATCTCGATCGCGCCCTGCAGCTTGACGCGCAGCGCCCTGCGCCCTATCGCGAACGCGGACGGATTTACTACGCGCGCCGCGATTTCACCCGCGCCCTCGCAGATTTCGAGCAAGCGCTGCAACTCAACCCCGACGACGACAGCGCGCGCTACTGGCGGGGCCTGGCGCTTTATCGTTTGGGGCAATACGCCCGGGCCGCGCCGGATTTTGAAAGCGTGGCCAAAGGCAGCTCAACGCACGCGCTCTCGGCTCGCTATTACGCCGGCCTCGTCGCGTATCATCTGCAGGATTACGCGCAGGCCGCGCAGGACATCACGGCGGCGCTGGCGGATACCACCCCGACCGACACACAGCGCTATCAACGCGGCCTGGCGCTCTATCGCGCAGGCGACTATGAATCAGCAGCCGCCGATTTTGCCGCCGTGGCGCAAGGGACGTCGCCTTATACGGCCAAGGCACGCTATTACGCCGGACTCACGGCTTATCATCTGCAAGACTACGCGATGGCGGCCTCCCATTTCAGCACCGCTTTTCAATCCCTCACTCCGACGGCCGCGCAGTTGTATCAGCGCGGCCTGGCGCAATATCATTTGAAGCAATATGCCCCGGCCTTTGCTGATTTTGACGCGGCGATCAAGAGCGGCCGCACCACCACGCTGACGACCTACTATCGCGGCCTGGCGGCCTATCATCTGCGGGATTACGCGCAGGCCAGCGCCGATTTCAGCGCGGCGCTCAAAGCCGGCAGCGCGCCCGCCAACACCGTCTTTCAACGCGCCCTCGCCGAATATCACCTGGGACAGCCGGATCTGGCGCAGCGCGATTTCGATCAAGCGCTGCGGATCGATCCGCGCAATGCCTCGGCCTATTTCTATCGCAGCCTGATCGCGCGCGATGCCGGTCGGGTTAACGACGCGCTCGACGATCTCACGCAGGCGTTGGCCATTAAGCCGAGCGATCCGGCGGCGCTCTACGCACGCGGGCGGCTGTACTATCAACTGCCGGACTTCGTCAAAGCGCAGGCCGATCTCAATCGCCTGGTGCAGATCGATCCGCGCCACGCGGGCGCGCATTATCTTCTGGGGCTGATGCTGTACAAAGGCGGCGCATTCGATCAGGCGCTCCACAACTTGAGTCAGGCTATCGCGCTCGACCCGGCGCGGGTCTACGCGTATTACTATCGCGCTTTAACGCATCGCAAGCTGGATCACACGGTAGAAGCAAGAGCCGATCTGATGCAAGTGCTGGAACTTGCGCCGCAAACCCATCTGGCCGATCTGGCCTGGCGCGCGCTGCGGAAATTGCCGTGAGAAACGTCATGGTGCGGAAACCGATCCGGCTTTGCTTTGTCTTGCTGCTGCTGTGGCCATCCGGCGTGCTGGCGCAAGGCGCAGAACCATTGCGCTTCACGCTGGCCGATCTCGGCGAGAAGGACATCGTAGTGAACGTGATCTTCGATCAAGCTACGCTGCATTTTCCGCTGCCAGAAGGAAAACGCATTGAGCGGGCCACGCTGAAGCTGCACCTCGCGCACGACGAGCAACTGCTGCCCGATCGGTCCGGCGTGACGATTGCCCTGAACGGCGAACCGGCGATCAATTTGCCGCTGACAACAGACAACCTCAGCACGACGCTGGAGATTCCACTGCCGATCGCGGCGCTGCGGCCTGGCGATAATCAATTGCTGTTTCGGTTCAATCAACGTCTCCAAGCAACCGGCTGCGGCGATCTCGGTGACAACAACCTGTGGACCCAAATCTTCGCCGACACGGCGATCGAGTTGGAGGGGCAGGACGTGCCGCCGTCGCTCGATCTGGCGCGTTATCCGGCGCCGTTCACGACGCTCTCGACGCTGGCGGGCAGTCCGCACATCTCGATCGTGCTGCCCGAGCGACCGACCTCCGCCGAACTCACCGCCGCTGCGCAGATCGCCGCCGCGTTGGGACAGGCCGCGGAGTGGAAAGAACCGCCCGTAAGGGCCGCCACGATCGATCAGTTGGACGAAGCGCGCACGGACGATCATCTCATCGCGATCGACACCGCCCGGCGAAATCCGCTGGCGCAGCAAGCCTCGGCGGGCGTGACGCTGCAGACTTCGCCGCGGAATCCTCAGCGCGTGATGTTGATCGTGTCGGGCACAGATGCGGACGAATTGTCGCGGGCGGTCGCTTTGCTTACCACGCAATCGGCGCGAGCGCAACTCGGCGGGACACACGTGAATCCAACCGAATTTACGGCGCAGCCTGTGCCCCAGCGCCCCGCACTAGTCACCTTCGCCGCTGCCGGTTTCGCCGATCGGCAGGTGAACGGCATCGGTCTGCACGATCTGTACTATCCGATCGACGTGCCGTACGACTGGAAGATCACCAACGATGCCACCATCGAATTGAGATTTGCGCACGCCCGCGGGTTAGCCGACGAATCGAACATGAGAGCGTCCATCAACGGTTTGCGAGTGGCGGTGGTGCACTTGACCGATCGCAACGCCGACGATGGCCGCCTGACGATTCAAGTCTCGCCGCGCAAGGTTCGGCCGGGGCGCAACTGGCTGCACCTGAAGTTCGATCTGCGTCTGCCGAATCAAGACTGCAATTTCCGCTATCTCGACCAGGCGTGGGCCAGCATTTCCGCCGCATCGTCGATGCTGAACCTGGCACACGTTAACAGCGAACCGCCCCTGGACTTGCGCTATTGGCCTTCGCCCCTGACCACGCCGGACGATCTCAGCGCCAGCCTCTTCGTGCTGTCCGCGCAGCCGACCGCGAGCGATCTATCGGCGCTGGTCGTACTCGCTGCCAAGCTCGGCACGTTCTCCATGGCCGACGGTCTGCGTCCGCGCGCCTCCATGGATGATGCCTGGCGTGAGGACGTGCGTCCCGGCGATCACGCTATCGCCATCGGCCTGCCAGAAACGAACAAAGTCTTGCAGCAATACGATGCGCAATTGCCGCAGCCTCTAACGCGCAGCAACGGTGTCATCCAACCCAGCAGCGGGCGCGAACTCCACCCGGACGAACAGACGAACTCCGCCGGATACGTGCAATTGCTGAATGCGCCGTGGTCGGCGGGAAATACCTTGATCACGATCAGCGCACCCGACGAAACGATCATGCAGCGCACGTTGGCCAGCTTGCCTGTGCTGGGTCAGCTCCTACAACGGCACGGCAACGTGGCGATTGTGAATTCGCAAGGCTTGACGGGCCTCACCCTCGGCGGATGGGAAGGCGCCTTGTCGCCCGCGGCACGCCGCGTCATGGCGCCGATCATGCTCGGCCTCGTCGTGGTCGTGGCCGTGGCCGGAGTGTGGTTGTCTCGAAGGCGGACGGCCCCTCGACAGCAGGAGTCCGAACATGAAGATGACTAAGGCTGCACGCACGCGCGGTTGGGCAGTGATGCTCGCTTTGCTCACCATTGTCGCGACGGTGTTAATCGTCATGGTGAATCCGCTGGAAGCCGCGATGGTTTATTTAGCGCTGCTCTTCGGCACAATCGCGCTAGGCCTGCTCACCGGCCCGTGGGGAGGGCTAGTCGCAGCCGCCGCGGGCGTGGTGACGATCACATTATTGAATCAATACGCCGGCATCTATGCGCGCGAAAACGCCGTCGCTATCATCGCCGCCGAACTCGCCGCGTTCTTGTTGATCGGACCGCTCGCGGGCAGACTGGGGCGATCGATCAGTCGCGTACAGCGCAAAGCTGATCGGTGGTTGGAGCGCGCCGAAGAACTCAGCGTGTACGATGAATCCTTCGGCACACTCAAGCCCGCCTGGGCGCTCACGCGGCTCGACGAAGAAGTCATGCGGGCGCAGCGTTTCCAGCGCCCGCTGTCGATCGCGCTGCTGCAATTGCAGGCAAACCCGGATGTCCCGACCGGCCAGCATACTCACCGCATCGCCGCGCTGCAAGCCGTGATGCGTGTGGCCCGCGCCGCGACACAGCCGCCCACGTTGATCACGCACGCCGGGGATGATCAAGTGTTGATGATTTTGCCGGAACAAGATACGACGCAGGCGCAGTCCGTGATCGCGGCGCTGCAGCAGCGTTTTGAGCGAGAGGTTTATTTTCCGCCCACTGGCGATCAAGCGCTGGGCAAGCCCATCCGCGAATGGGGACAACTGCATGTCAGCCTGGTGTCGCTGAATGGCACGAGCGAGACGGGTGAGACGCTGTTGGCGAAAGCGCGCGCGGCGCAGGAGTAAGAGCGGTGTTTGAACTCGGCCTGACCCTCATCATCTACCTCGTTTTCATCGCTTATTGGCGGCGGCGGCAGGCCGCGCATGAAAAGCGCTTGCCCCACTACAAAGTGCGCGTGCACGTCAACGGCATTCGCGGCAAAAGCACCGTCACGCGCTTGATTGCCGGCGTTCTGCGCGAGGCGGGTTATCGCACGCTGGCGAAAACCACCGGCTCGGCGGCAGTGACCATCAACTTCGACGGCGAAGAGGTGCCCATTCCACGGCGCGGCGCGGCGAATGTAAGAGAGCAGCAGGACATCATCGCCAGATGGGAATCGCAGCAGGCCGAAGCGTTGGTGATCGAGTGTATGGCCCTGCAGCCCAAATTTCAAGAGTGGACCGAGAATATGGTCATCCGGTCACACATCGGCGTGATCACGAATGTGCGCGAAGATCATCAGGACGTGATGGGCGAAACGCTGCCGGAGATCGCGGTCAGCCTGGCGCACATGTGCCCCACCGGCGGTTATCTTGTCACGGCGGAGTATGACCCGGACTTGCAGGTCGTGCTGAGACGTGAGGCCGAGAAGCGCAACTCGCAGTTAGTGGTGGCCGATCCCATACGGGTGCGCGACGACGATATCGCGCAGTTCGATTATCTGTCGTTCAAGGACAACGTCGCCATCGGGCTGGCCGTGGCCGATTTGCTCGGCATCGATCGGGACGTGGCGATGCGCGGCATGATCAAAGCAAAAGGCGACATTGGCGTGGTGCGCTTGCAGCGCGTGACCTTGCGCGGCAAGCCTGTGATCTGGGCGAATTTGTTCGCCGTCAACGATCGCGAGTCGATGATCATAAGCCTGGATATGCTGGAGGCGTATTGCGACGACAAGACGGTCCGCATTGGCATTCTCAACAACCGCTACGATCGCGAGCGGCGCGCAAAACAATTCGGCGACGTGGCCGCAAAAGATTTGAAGTTCGACTGGCTGATCACCTTCGGTGCCTACGAGGATTTGGTCACGCGCAAGCTGCTGAGCAACAACTTCCCGCGCGAACGGATCGTGAATCTGGGTTTCAGCGTGAGTCCCACCATCGAGCAGATTATCGACGCGATCGCGGGCATGATTCCGGAGGGATGGCAGGCCATGCTTGTCGGCTTCGTCAACATCCACACGCCGCAAGCCGAGATGCTAATGGAATACTTCGAGCACTTGAAGGACACATACGCCGTGACGCCCACAGAACTTGAAGGCGACATCGGCTACCTGCGGCGGCGACGCTTCGAGATGGCGCATGTGGGATAACGAAGAACGACAATTGAACCACGACGAATGACCCGCGGCGTTTGAGGAATTGAGTCCATGCACAATTACGGGCTTCCCACTGAAGATGTGAGACTGGCGCTGGCGCTGGGCGTGCTGCTGAGCATCCTGGCTTATGAACGCTGGCGCGTGACGGGCGGCGCGGCGGTGATTGCGGGTTATCTCAGTATGTTCATTGGCCGCCCGCTGTACATCGTGACGACCGTCCTTTTAGCGATCGTCACGTATTACGTGGTGCATCACTTCGTCGCGCGCAAGATGTTCTTATATGGCCGACGCCGCCTGGTCATGATGGTGCTGGTCGGCATGGCCTTCCAGTTCACGATCGGCTTCATCGCCTTTTTCGGCAGCGCCGATGCGCCGTGGCTGGTGGGTCTGTATGGCGTGGGGTTTGTGCTGCCCGGCTTGATCGCGCACGACATGGAACGACAGAGTATGCGGCTGACCGTGTTGACCGTGCTGGGCACATCATTCGTGACCTACCTGCTGCTGCAAAGTTTCCTGGCGATCAAAAACAATCTGCCGATCTATTGGAACAGCATTGCGTTCGAAGACAGAACGATCGTGTATTCCTATCAGACGCAACTGCTGATTCCCGCCGTGATTTTCAGCGTCATCGTCAGCGCCCTGATGTTTGAATGGGCCGGCATCCGCAGCGGGGGCTTTCTGACCGCGGGCTATGCCGCGTTGTTCGTGCTGCGACCGCAGCACTTGCTGGTGGTGGGCCTGATCGGCGTGGCGACATACTATTTCGTGACGCGCATCTTGATACGGCACACGCCGATCTTCGGACGCTCCAAATTTGCCATGATGGTGCTGACCGGTCTGGTCTTTACGTGGAGCGCGGAAGTAGCCTTGTCGGCGTTGACGCGCAATGTGTTCGTGCTGTTCGCCGGATTCAGCGTGATCAGCCCCATGATCGCGGCCCTCATCGCCAACGACAGCGAGCGGCAGGGTTTACCCAAGACGCTGCTCGGCGCAGTGGTCGCCACGCTGATCGTGTTTATGGCCATCAAGGGCATTGACCTGCTGCTGATCACCTGATGGTGCGTTCCCTCAGCGCCTGGTTGATCGTCTTGCTCCTGGCAGGCTGTGACGCGTCGAGCACAGATTCTCGCACTTCGGCAGCACCGATCGCATCGCCACACCCTAAGCCGACCGTGCCTCGTTCACTAACGTCCGCGCCTACGGTCACGCCGCTGCGCCTGACCCCACGCGTGCTCGACGGCGATCTGCTCAATCAGATCACTCAACTCGAAGCACAGATGCCGCGCGCCAACAGCCAGGGTTTCGTCGTCCCTGCCGACGCCGAGAAAACCGCCTTCGCCGAAATCGTGAAGAACCTTGAGGCGGGCGAAATCGATCGAGCCGGCGGACGAGCCGCCGAAAACGATTATGAACTGGTGCGGTACACCGATCGCGGCGATGCCCATGCGATCAGCTGGCTGCTGCGCGAGTCGAAACCCATCCGCAAAGGCTGGGGGCTTTATGCCATCCGCCAGAACGCCGCGCAGGATGTGATCGTCGAAGCGCCGCATCCGCTGGCTGACGAGGAAACGCCCGCGATCGCGGCCCGGCTCTATCGGGCGCTGCAAGCCCGCGCCTTGCTCATCGCGGGAGCGCACCGCAATGCCAATGTCGACGGCACAGCGGACGCTGCGCATGACGCTCAAACGATCTTCGAAGCGCTGCACGAATCGCTGACGAAATCAGACTCAACCGTGATCGTTCAGATACATGGCTTTGCGGCTGATAAACACCCAGGTTATCCACAAATGGTCTTGGGCCACGACGAAGCCAAAGCGGATGGCGTGCTGGAGAAGCTGGCAGACACGCTGCGGCGCAAAGGCGTGCGCGTGGGAATCTGCGATGGACGATCGTGGACGGAGTTATGCGGTGAGGAGAACATTCAATCTCGGCACAACGGCCCGGCGATCTTCATCCACCTGGAATTGGCTGAGTCGGTGCGTGCCAAGCCGGATGTTTTGATCGCTGCGTTCAAAGAGGTGCTGACCGGACACTAGCCGTCCAATAACCGATCGATCAACCCGGCCTCAAAGGCTGCGCCAAACCGATCTGCTTGCTGCTCACCTCGATTCGCCCGCCGCGCGCCGTCGATCATCTTCTCACCGCCGTCGCACCCGCGCGACCGCCTCGACGAGTTCATCATATCCGACCGGCGCCACCAGATACTCCGCCGCGCCTGCCTCGAACGCGGCTCGCTTCATCTCCGGCTCGTCCCAGGCCGAGACGAAAAGCACCGGCAGGTCGGGATAGTGCTCGCGGATGCGTTTCGTCGCCTCGACGCCATTCATGCGCGGCATCTTGTAGTCCATGAGGACGACATCCACGAGCGCCCCGCTAGCTTCCATCAAGTCCACTGCGCTCTGGCCGTCGGCTGCCTCCAGAACTTTGAGACCCGCTGCGTGCAGCAATTCGACAATCGTAGCGCGCGCGTCCGGCGTATCCTCGACCACCAGCGCCACGGCCGCTCCGCTGGCGACGTCCGCCTCGCGCCGTTTTGCCTGGAGTCGGTCGACCACCTCCTGAACGAGTTGAACTTCGCCCGGCGACAGGTCCATGGCGCTCAGGACGAGGTGTTGCAGGTCGCCCCTCTGAAGAGCCACGTCCAGGTTGGGAGACGGCTGCGCGTCCCCTTGAGAAGGCACGTGCCCCGCCAGTTGCAGCAGCCACACCGGCGACACGTTGAATAATACGGCCAGTTTCTGACAGGTTTCCGGCCTGGGCTTGATTTCCGGATGCTTCAGCAACTGGTACAGCGTATTCGGGCTAAGGCCAGCCGCGATCGACAGCCCCCGGGCGCTGTACTTCTTTCCTTCTCGCTTTTCGAGCGCCTCCCACTCCGCTGTCAGCCACTGCACGAACTCAGACATAATTCACCTCCGAATAGACCTGGCAAGTCTTGCCCGCCGATGCGAGTTGCAGGCACGCTCCGCGCCCTAAAGACCTGCCAGGTCTTGTGAGCATGTGACGCAGTTCATAGTGCGTGCCTGCAAAGTGGTCTATTGTAGAGTCAGAGCGGTTAAATGAAATGAATCGATGCACATCCTCGTGTGCACATCATCTTGTGCACATCATAATGCGCACCTCACAAAAGCGCAAGCTACGGATCGTCATATAGTACCATTTTGCTACTTCACCGGCAGAATATTCAGACTATAATAAATGATAATTACGATTAGTTAATCCACATTATAATTAACAATCTGAAAAGCACGAAGCAGCCAATCTTAATGAAGAGGTGGACAACCATGAGCGCACAATCAGTTCAAAGACCTGGGTCAGCCTTCCTCGTCGTGAACAAGCCCTCTGGAAACGGCCACTCGGCGGAAGACATCGAGTACCTGCGAGCTGCATTTGACGACTGCTTTCGCTGGATCGACGTTCGGACGTTCGCCGTTGCCGAGGGACACGACGAAGTCGTGAATCTCACGCGTGACTATCTTGCAGCCGTCAAAGGTCCGTGTATTCTGCTCTCAGGCGGCGGAGGTGGGACGAACCGGGCGCTCGTTCAAGGCTTCTTGAAGGAAGTCGAAGCGGGAACGGTCGGCTTGGACGACGTCCTGATCAGCTCGCTGCGGCTGGGTTCGGGCAATCTGATCCCAAAGCATTTCGGCATGCCGCGCGACCCGCTCGAAGGGATGAAGCGAATCTCCGCCGATCTCGATGCCAGGCAAGCCCGCGCCTGCTGCGTCTATCGCTGCATGCTCCACTACCCCGATGGCATGACCAGGCAGCGCTACGGGCTGACGATGGGCGGGCTGGGACAGTTCGCGCGCGTTCCGGACGACATCAAGCGCTGGAGGGATGCTCATCGCCGGCTGATGCGCTGCGCGTCTCGCCTGATCCCGCTCGAAGCGATCAACACCATTCAGTACGCCGCATTCAGTGCGCTGCGGGCTGTCCGGTGTATCGCCCGGCCCGAGTGCGCCGAGCGCGTCGAAATCAGGCACGCTCACCGGCGCGACCGCTTCCGGCTGTTCGCCGGGATACTCCTGAACTTCGACTTCCCCCAGCTTCCGATTCGCGGAGGATGCGACATCGGCGAGCCGCGCCTGGTCTTATGCTGTATCCCGTGTGAGGGCCGCAGGCAGACCGTCCGCACGCTCCTGGATTGGCGGAATCTCGATCGCCGTATCCGCAAGTACGAGATTATTCCCGGCACACCCATCGAGGTGGAGTTCGTAGACCATCAGCAGACCACCCTCGCGCTGGATGAAGACACATTCACCGCGCCAGCCCGGATTGGATTCGAAGTCGCCGGCCTTGTCAGATTCGTCACAGGCACTTCCACGGGATCGGCGCATCGCTCGTTTGTCCCTGCAGCGGCATTTGACAGGAGTCCGTACTTTGAAGTTTGAAGTTTGGAATTTCGATATGAGCTTCTACGTCAGTATCATCGGTATCGACGGCAGCGGAAAGAGCACGGTGACGCCAGCCCTGGCCAGTCTCGCGGCAGCCGAGCTGAATGTGACGGCTGCGGCCGTCGGCGAGGGTCTGTCATGCAAGGCCCCGCGAGAAGACTTATGCGCACCGGGTTTTGCGCCCGATGGGGAGATGATGTCCGTCCGGATCGGTCAATGGTTCCGGTGGCTCTCGAAATCAGCTGCGGCGCATCGCAGGCTGTATCCGTTATTGAAGCTACTCCATCTCGCTGCACAGGCGCGGACCGTCCGGCAGGCAGTCGACCGTTACCAGCCCGGCGTGATTTTCTCCGAAGGAAACCTGCTTCTCTCAGCCGCTGGTCGCGCGATCAACTACGTGGATGCGCATGCCGCTGCGTCCGCCCTCGCCACCTTGACGAATCCCTTCCTCCGCCTCGAAATCCTGTACGACTATGTCATGGACGGCAAGCCGTTGTCGCCCGACCTGATCCGCGCGATGCCCGGCCTGAAGATGATGCGCTGGCTGCGCCGGCTCGACGTCCGGTTGAAATTAGGCTTGATGGAACTTCCCGATGCGATCGTCTATCTGGACATCGCTCCGGAAGTGGCGCTGGCTCGTCTGGTAGCGAGCGGGCAGAAACTCGATCCTCACGAAAATATACTGGATCTGACCCAGGCTCGAGTGATGTACCGGCACGTGGTATCGTTCTTCCGTCGCCGCCGGGGTGAAAGATACGCACGGGTTATCGACGTGACGGGCCTGTCCGTCGGACAGACCCTGCGACACATTCTAGATTTCGCTCGAACGCTGCCTATTGACAGGGGAGCTATCCCCTGACGAGCGCATATTACAGCCCGTAGAGCGGGCATCCCTATGCCCGCTGTTGACGCATGGGGATGCATCAACCACGGGTTGGGGATGCGTCAACGACGAGCGGACTGAGTAATCTGGAGGGACACATGGAAAACCAGGGCCGGCTGGGAACGGCCGGCGTCGAGCTGTCGAAAACGTCCGCAGTTGTCAAGAAGGCGTTAAGTTACCGCTACCTGATACGCTATGCCCTGCCCAACCTGGGCCGCGGAAGCGCCCGCGAGCTGGCGTTCCCCCTGTCGCAACTGGGGAGACTGCTATTCAAAGAGGGATATTCGGCCGAGACGATGAAGGCCATCTATCTCCAGGACACTCAGCCCTATGGTCTATTCGACCGGATATTCCTGGGTTATCCGCTCCACCGGGCCATCTATCACCGCTTGCAGATTCTGAACCGCCTGATCGAGACGGAGCTGCGCCAGCGCCTGGAAAGACTGGGCGAGGGAGATATTATCACGATCATGACCGCTCCGAGCGGCTATGCCTTCGACCTTTTTCAGCCGCTGGAGCGCATCGCGCGGTCGAATCCGAAAGAGATCGGGGCGATCTACATGCTGGCTTCAGACCTCGATCCCGCCAGGCGTATGCAAGGTGAGCTGCTTCAGGCGGCCCGTCGTGCGGGTATCGGCTTTGAGTTCGTGCGCGGCGATCTGGCATCGGCACACGTCAGGAGACAGCTTCAATGCACGGCGCCTTATGATATCGTCGTGTTTGTGGGGTTATCCACCTGGATGCCCAGGTCTCACCTGGTGAGTCACCTGAGACTGATTCGCGAAGATCTGCTTGCTCCAGGCGGCATTCTGTTCACAGACTGCTTCACGCCGGGCGCCTTCGCGCTTTCCGGAAAGTATCTCGGTTACAAAGCCAACTACTACCAGCCACGAGAATTCACCAGCATCCTGGCGTACTGCGGATTCGCTCCTGGCGACGTCACCTGGGAAAGCGGCCCTGACGGCATCAACCACGTGTGCGTGGCGCGAATGGAATCAGGGAACTGAGGGAACTCAGGGAACTGGATGAGCCACATGTGCCTGGAGCGAATGGTGATTCCAGCGGGGATAGACTTCGGAAGTCTTCCGGAGCAGCCTTGCCGGCGAGGCGAGCCTGTCAGACAAACGCTCTCGCCTGCAAGGTCATGTCTTGAGACTTCCGAAGTCTTCACGCTAATCGAGCGGGCTGCGCACGGCCAAGCCGCCGCCCTGGAGGCGTGGGTGTAAATCATCTCCTCTTGGCTCCTCAACCGTGTGTCAGCCTTTGGCTCACGACTCGAACGCGCTGGCTCCGCTTCCCTCTCAGGCCGCCTGTGTGAACGGGAACGGCGGCTGACATGCTGACTTGGCTTAATTTCCAAGTTGCACTACACTTCAGGCCGGTCGGACGCGGTGCCACCCGACCAGGGGCGGCTTCCTTTAACTCGGGATAATGCGGCGGCTGTCACCCGCTACCGACGCGGACTTGTCGACTGATCTGCGCCGCATCAATCTTTAATGCATGGACCATCCTGAGGGGAGAGCCTCATGGTTACTGATATTATCGTCCAAGCGGCTGGTGTGAAAGGCCTTGGAGTCTTCGCACGCCGTGCTTTCGCACCAGGCGAGTTCATCCTCCGTCGTCGGCACGGACGCGTCGTTCGCAATCAGGACATAGGGTTGCTTTCGGCTGAAGACCAACGTCATCTGTGTGAACTGGACTGGGACACGAGTGCCGTGCTGCTTCCGCCGGGATGTTATCTCAACCACTCCTGTGATCCAAATGCAATTCGGGAAGGCGTCAATGTCTACGCGTGGAAGCCGATCCGCCAGGGTGAGGAAATCAGCATCGACTATCGGCTCAACGCGTTTGGCGATGAGCGCTGGGACTGTGCGTGTGGGAGCGCAAACCGCTCCGGGTCGATCATTGGCAGCTTCTTTGCGTTGAGCGACGACCAGCAACGCACCTACCTCCCATATACGCCAAAGTTTATTCGGGACGAGTATCGCCGACGTCATGCGCGAAACACGGCGACAAACCAAGCGCGATAGCCGAACGAACCATAGTTCACGAAACGCCAATCCTGCCGCCGCAGACGGCTGATGCGCGTGCCGTTATGCGGCAAGCCCTATCTGGGTGTCACCGTCCGGGCCGGACAGGACAAACGTTGGGTCGTCGTGGCTCCCCCTGGATCAATCGGCACCAGCCTTCTATTGGCCCGAGCATCAACCCCAGAGCAGGAACCATTCATTGGCAGGCAGACCGGTGGCCGGGTTTTCTGTTCCTATTCATCGCACGCTACCGAAGCCTGCCCCCAGGTAGAAAGGTTGCGCAATGTTCACCTTCGAGAATACTATAGTGATTGACCGACCGATCGAGGAAGTCTTTGCTTTTGTTGTTGATCTACCCAGCATACCTAAGTGGAACTACTATGTGTTAAGTGTGTCGCTCACCTCACCCAAGCTGGGCGCGGTGGGATCCACATATCACCAGATTCGCAAGAACGATGAGCAGGATCTGCGGATCTCGCAACTCGAACTGAACCGGTTACTTGTGGTGGAGACCATTCCGCCGTCAAGACCTGAACTTCGCCGCGAAATCAAGTTTGAGGCTCAAGGCGATAGTACGCGAATTATCGACACCTGGCAGTTGGACATGGGCGTGCCGAAGTTGCTAGAACCGCTCGCGGCCAATCGGGCCAAATCAGGGGTGCGCGAAAACCTGGAAAAGCTCAAGGTTCTTCTCGAGTCCGGCAAGGTCACACTTCAGGACGGAAGGTCGTTCTCGCTATAACCGTCGAAGCAGCCCCGTGTAGAGGACTTTACCCATGCGCTACTTGACACTCGCCGCCCTGCTCGCTGTCGCGATCGGATGCTCAACCCCGGCCACACCGGAGCCTACTCCCACTTCAACCGCAACCCATACACCCTCTGCGACGCCGACTAACACTGCCACGCTTACTCCGACTGCTACACACACACCGACGGCTACTCGCACACCACGTCCAACGGCGACCAGCACTTCCACGTCAACCGACACGCCCTCTCCGACGCCGAGGCCGGTTACGCCACGACCGACCGTCACCCCCCAGCCTGTGGCGCATGTGTTTCCACAGACGCCTATCGAGCCTTTCCAACCGGATGGACTGATTCTCGACATGCAGCGCCTCAAAGAACTCCTTGAACGATACAATACTTTCATAGCGAGCACCCAGTGCCGCCATTATGAGCAAATCAAGAAGGAGTTGCTTGCTGAGCGCGGATTCACCGATGTGCCAGCCACTTGGGCACACGTATACGCCGAGTATCGCGGGATGATTCGGGATTTGTTTGGATTATATAGGCCGATCTTCGATGTATGTGACGCGGGGGGCGGTGTTCTACCGAATTCACACGCCGTCTTTGACGCGATCCAATTCTGGCTGAATGACAATCGCCCACGCCTGGATCAATTGCTGGGCGAAGCGTATCAGTTACCACGCCCATGAAATGAACAACAGGGCGACCTAAAGTCATGATGGCGGGTCCAAGATGAAACGTTTATCTATTCTGACGCTGGTCTTTGCAATCCTGTCGCTGGTCTT
>DASSFZ010000343.1:0-13019 GCA_035693785.1 Anaerolineae bacterium
TGCCCCACAGACCTCCCCAGCTTATGCCGCAAGCCCCCATCGGAATAGGTTCGTCGGAAGCAGCTCCTGCCCAAAGGTCGCAATAATTGGGATCAGGGGTGGGTGAGGCGAAAGGAGCGATATTGCTGTTTTGCGCGTTGCTCCCGGCATTCCACGTGAAAGCGACATACCAAGTTACCTGATCGCTAGAGAGTTCGATGGTTACCCAGTCCATTCCGATAGAGCCTGTAGTGCCCGTCTCACGTTCGTAGTACACGAAGTCCCAGCCAGGTCCGTCAAGAATCCCGTTATTGGCCCCGAGGTCGAGGATGAGCTCCTGCCCCGGCGCGACGTACGACCAGTTGCCGTCGGGCGGGCCTCCCGCATTTCCGCAGTCGGGCGGCGCAGGCGGTGGGCAGGAGGGCGGGGGAGTGGGATACGGATTGCTGACCGCGCCGGTCGTGCCGCTCGCCTCGGGGCTGTTGCCTGACTCCTGGACTGTGTCCGCGCCGCGCACGACGAAATAGTAGGTTGTGCCGCTGCTCAACCCGCTCACGACGTAACTCGTGGCCGTGCCGGCGCTGGCGACGAAGCTGTATGGCCCGCCCGGAACCGTGCTGATGTACACGTTGTATCCCACGAAATCGGCGTCCAACGCGCTCTCGTTCGACCAGACCAGACTAATCAGGGAGGAGCTTGTATTCACGACCGCGAGACTTGACGGCGCAGGCGGAGGCGGGTTCACGGTCGGCGTGATGGACGGCGTGTTGGTGGGCGTAACCGACGTCGGGCTTGGCGTATAGGTCAACGTCGCCGCGTTCGTAGAACTCGGCGTATTCGTCGGCGACGGCGTCACACTCGGCGGCGAAGTCGGCGTCCACGTCGCCGTATTCGGCGGTGGCGGCGGTGGCGGCGGCGGTGGCGGCGGCGCAGACGTATTCGTCGCCGTCGGGATCACAGGCGTCGGGCTTGGGATGAAGGTCGGCGTTGCCGTTCGCACGCGAGTCGAGGTCGGCGTAAAGGTTCGCGTGCGCGATGGCGTAGCAGTCGGCGTGCGGGTTGAGGGCGGTGTGCGCGTGGGCGTGCGCGTTGCCCTCGGCGTGGCCGTCACCTGCGCGACGTCCGTCGGCCCCGGCGTGAACTGCCCCGCCGGCACGGTGATGATCGTCCCCGGCTTGGGCGTGACGCGCAGCCCGGCTTCGTCTGTCGCCAGCAGCATGGCAACCTGTTCGGCGTCGACTGCCGGCAGCGTGGCGCCGACTTGAAGACTATAGTCGGCTGTCGAGTTGGGCTGAAGGCCGGCAGGGACGACCAGCCAGCCGATACCCTGCTGCCCAACCGAGGACAGCGCAATCAGGACGATGCAGGCCAGGCCGGCCAGGATCATCAACACGTACGGCAGCCTGGCCGCGATCGGCTCACGGCGCGGCTGGCGGCTCATGTTCGCGCGTCTTGAGGCATTTTAACGACCGGCAGCTCGTCGTCGACCTCTTCGATAGGCAGGAGCAGGCGGAAGGTGCTGCCTTTACCGACGACGCTGTGCACTTCGACTTTCCCATGATGCGCTTCGGCGACCGCCTTCACGATGTACAGCCCCAGTCCCACACCACGCTCGTTGGAATGGACGCGTGTGGTCGAGCGGAAGAACCGCGTGAACAAGAATTTCTGATCTTCCGGCGTGATGCCCGTGCCGGTGTCCTGGACACTGATGGATACCGCCTCGGCATCGCCCGCTACGCTGACCGTGGCCCGGCCGCCCGGCTCCGTATAGTGGTAGGCGTTGCTGACCAGTTGCCTGATGGCCCAGTTCAGGCGGCGGCGATCGCCTGTGATCGCCACCGGCTCGGGCGCGAGGTTCACCTCCAGCGCGAGCTCCTTCTCCGCGAACCGCCTCCGCCATTCGCTGAGCGCCACGTCGACCAGCTCGTTCAGGTCGATGCGCTCCCGGCGCAGGCTCATCGCCCCGGCCTCCATCTGCGAGATGTCGAGAAGCTCGGTGATCATCGCCACCAGCGAATCGGCGTGCCGGTTGATGATGTTCAGGAACTCCAGGTACTTCTCAGGTATCTCGCTGCCGCCGGTCTGCAGTATCAGGTCGCTGTAGCCTTTGACGGCCGTGAGCGGAGTGCGCAGCTCGTGCGACATCTGCTCGATGAAGTGATCCTTCAAGCGGTCTATCTCGGCCTCGCGCGTGACGTCGCGCAGGACGATGACCGTGCCGAGTTGATGACCTTCGGGGATGATGACGGGCGCGGCGTGCGTGCTGATGGTGCGGTTGTTCAGCTCGAAGCGGCGCACCTCGGCGCTGTCGATGAGCGCCATGCTCTCGGGCGGCGGCTCGATCGGATTCATCGGCTGCTCGCGGAACGTGCCCGTCATGAAATCGGCAGACAAGTCGCCCAGGATGTGCTCGGCTGCGGCGTTCATCATGATGATGCGGCCCTGCGGATCGAGCACCAGCACGCCATCGGCGATGCTGGACAGGATCGCGCGGATCTTGAACGCTTCTTCGCGATGCGCCCGCAGCAGCAGCTCCAGATCGCGCGTGCGCTCCTGCAGCTTGTAGGTCATGTCGTCGAATGTGTTTGCCAGCAGGCCGATCTCGTCGCCGCCGGCCAGCCCCGTGCGCTGATTCAGGTCGCCGCTCGCGACGGCCTGCGAGGTGCGCACCAGTTGCAGGACGGGCGCGATGAGGCGGCGTGACAGCAGGAAACCGACGACGACGACCCCCAGCGCCATCGCTGTGAAGATGAAGGCGAAGAGCAGCCGGCTGTCCGCGCTCTTGAGGAAAATGAAATCGCTCGGAAGACCGACGGAGTAGGCGCCGATCACGCTCTGGCGAATCTGGAGGGGAGCGTAGAGCAATCGATACGGCGTGGAGCCGTGCTGCAAGTCGCCGCTCAGGTACTCGGGAGCAGCCGCTCGCGCAAAGATCTCGTTGATTTGATCCGGAGGGAGACGATTCTGGTCAGGAGGGCCTCCCTCACCCAGCAGTGTCGTGCCAAGGAGATCGCCGTTCGTGTCATACGCGCTGATGCGCGCAGCCGCCTGCTGGTCGATCGAGCGCAGGGCACGATCGAGCCGCGTGCCGATCAGGATCGCGCCGAACAACTTTCCGCCATCCTCCAGGGGACCTGCCGTGACGAGGTATGGCTGGCCGGACCGGAACTGAATCCCCGCGAACTTATCGCCGAATTCGTCAGATTCGCCCCGGAGCGCGCGCTTGAGCGGCTCGAATTCTCCGAATGGAAAGTTGTTGGCTTCGGTATAGTCTCCGTTCGGCGTGCGGTCAAGTCCGACCAGGACGATAGGCTGGAGGTCGACGATCCATACACTGTCTACGGATCGACTCCGCGCCGGGCCGTCAACGAGTGCGCGTATCGTGGGCAAATCGCGGGCGGCGACGGCATCCTGCACTCCCTCCGTCGCAGCCAGAATGCGCCACATGTCGAGATGCCTCTGCTCGATACCCACGAAACCTTCGCCGGCGACCCGGGCTGCGTCGGCTAACTGGTTGGCGAAGCGCTCCGCGAACGAGTCGGTGACGTAGCGCGTCACGATGAAGACGCCGACGAACGCGACTGCAAACGTAAGGACAAGGTAGGGAATGGTAACTTTGCCGCGTATGCCCAGGTTCAGGGGACGGCGAGCCGTGGTGGCAGTCTGGGGGTTGGCAAGTTGGTTCATTCGGGCCCCTGCTGAGGTCGTCGGATGATGCCGAAGAAAGGGGCAGCTACCTCGATTTGTCCAAAATCATAGCATATCTGGAATGGCCGGTCAACGCGTCCGGCGTTCCCACTTGTGATTTGTAACTGAAACGAAATCGAGTTGGTATGATTCAGGTCAGAGTTGCTGCAGCACTTTGACACGCCCTCTCAGAGCCTATCCCAAAACCACCGAAGCGCGGACTTTACTGGAGTTTAGCAAATCGCTGGAGTGCAGCCTCACTTGCCCGCGCAGCGCCTGTCCTGAGCCTTGCCCTGAGCGTAGCCGAAGGGGCAGTCGAAGGGGCAGCCGAAGGAATGCGGAGTGGGGTCAGGCTGCCATATCTGGCGGTTGGAGGCTTTAGCCTGCTTGACCGCCAGATATGGCTGTCGCCAAAATCCGGCAGACTCTAGTCCGCCTCAGATGCGGCAGGCCGAAACCTGCATTTCAGTTATCGGATGGGTTCTAATGCCGGCCCGAGCGGCAGGCGTCAGGGACGCGCGAAGTAGGCCAGCGCGAGACGCAATCGCTCCTCGACGCTCGCACCGCTGCCTCGCGGGACGCTCGCCATCGCCGCCTGCGCCTCGGCGATGCTGTAGCCCAGCGCCGTTAATGCGCCGACGATCTCGACGTCGTCGTCGGCGAATGCGGCGGGCCAGGGCACACCGGGTACCGCGCCGATCTTGTCCTTGAGATGGAGGATCACCGCCTTCGCCGTCTTTGCGCCGACGCCGGGCACGCGCGTGAGCACGTCGATTTCTTCGGCGGCGATAGCCTGCCGCAGCCGCTCGGGCGGCGCCCCGGCCAGGATGCTCAGCGCCACCCTGGGGCCGATGCCGCTGACGCCGAGCAGCAGCTCGAACAGCGCGAGCTCCTCTTCGCTGGCGAAGCCGTAAAGCGCGATCTCGTTCTCGCGCACGTGCATATGCGTGAACAGATCGACGCTGCGCGACCGCCCGGCCAGCTCGCGCGCCGCAGCCGAGGCGCGCACGTGGAAACCAACGTCGCCCACGCTGACGATCAGACCGTCCTTATCGATCGACTCCACTGTGCCGCGCAGCCGCGCGATCATGGCGCGCCTCCCGCCAGGTCCCGAATCCGCGACGAGTGCAAATGGCAGATGGCGATGGCCAGCGCGTCGGCCGCGTCGTCCGGCCTGGGGACCTCCGGCAATCCTATCAGGACTCGCACCATCTCTTGAATCTGTTTCTTGTCTGCGCGGCCGTAGCCCGTGATGGCCTGTTTCACCTCGAGCGGCGTGTACTCGGCCACCGGAAGCCCGGCCTGTGCCAGGGCCAGCAGCACGACGCCGCGCGCATGTCCCACGGCCAGCGCCGTGCGCGCATTGCGGCTGAAAAAAATCTGCTCCACCGCCGCAGACGCGGGCCGGTGGAGCCGGATGAGATCGCCGAGCGCGCGATGCAGCAGAACGAGCCGCTGCGGCAGCGCCAGGTCGGGCGGTGTGGTGATCACGCCGTAGGCTACGGCTCGGAGCGAGCTTCCCTCTTCGCGGATAAAGCCATAGCCGGTAATGGCCGTGCCCGGGTCGATGCCAAGGAAGATCATGTCTTAGAGATTGGAGGCTGGAGATTGGAGGTTAGATCGTCGGCTGGCCAGCCTCCAACTTCCAACCTCCAACTTCTAACCTCTAACTTCCAGTCACGCTGCCTGCGGCTCGTACCCGGTGACCAGTTCTTCCGGTAGATCGAGGCTGGCGTACACTTGCTGCACGTCGTCAAGCTCTTCGAGCAGATCGACAACCTGCAGCACGCTCTGCGCGTCGCTCATGCTGAGCGGCGTGAGCTGCCTGGGTTTCATCGTCAGCTCGACGGTCTCGGCTTTCAGGCCGGCCTTTTCGAGCGCGCTGTTGACCGCGTGCAGCTCGTTCGGCGCGGTGTAGATTTCCAGGTGATCCTCGGTGATTTCCACGTCGTCCGCGCCGGCCTCTACGGCGATGTCGAACAGGCGATCCGGGTCGGGGTTGGCGATCGGGATCGAAATGTATCCCTTTTGCTCGAAATTCCAGGCGACCGCGCCGGACTCGGCCAGGCTCCCGCCACTGCGCGTGAAGATGCGGCGTATATCAGAGACCGTCCGATTCCGATTATCCGTAGTGACCTTGACCATCATGGCGATGCCGTGCGGGCCGTATCCTTCGTACATCAGTTCTTCGAATGCAGCGGCGTCTTTGTCGAGACCTGCGCCGCGCCGAATCGTGCGCTCGATCATGTCTTTGGGCATGCCCGCCGCCTTCGCCTTGTTGACGATCAGGCGCAGCTTGACGTTATTGTCGGGATCGGGGCCGTCGCGCGCGGCGATGGCGATCTCACGGCCAAGCTTGCTGAACATCTGGCCGCGCCTGGCGTCGTTCGCGCCCTTCTTGCGCTTGATAGTTGCCCAATGGCTGTGACCTGACATGGCACCTCTCCTGCAATACGCCGAACAGGAAACGCGTCGATTCGCTGTTCCGCTTAGAGTCTATCAAAACTACCGGAGTGTGGACTGTGCGTAGCCCCCTTTAGGGCTAGTCCGCTTCAGATGCCGCAGGCTGAAGCCTGAACTCCAGTTGTCGGATAGGTTCTTAGGACGTATCGACCCCGGAAAGCGGGGCCGTTGATGTTGATTCTCGATCCGATTATACCATAGCGCGACTCTCAGCCGCAACCAAAAGATTAACCACGGATTACATACTATCGTTACCGCATGGCCGTCACGCATTCCACGCCTGTGACGTCCGGCAGGATGCGCCGCCAGCCGAGCGTCGCCAGCGGCGCGGCGATCAGCTCCCCGTTCGAGAGCACGGCGAGCAGCTCGTCCCCGACCTGCGCGAAACGCTCGACCATATGACGCCGCCACGGCGTCTTGAGACCCGTCCCGGCAGACGTCCAGGTCCGGCCGCCGTCGCGAGATTCTTCGATGCGGCCATTCGAGTCGACGAAGTCCGCCGGGCCGAAGACGACGTGGTCGGGATCGCGCGGATCGAGCCATACATCCCGGCAGTAGCAGTCATACAGGGACGTCCACGTCTTGCCGCCATCACTCGATCGATACAGCCCGCCGCCGGTCGGCGCGAAGACCAGATCCGGCGACGAGGGATGGATGGCGATCGAGTGTACGTCAGGACACACCCGTGGGGCAGGGGGATAGTAAGGCTCGGGATCGCCGGAGCTGCCTGCCGCCAGACGCCACGTCTCGCCGCCGTCGTCCGAGCGAAGCACGCCGCCCACCTCGCACGCGGCGTAGGCGCGTGCGCCGTGGAAAGCCAGGCCGCGCACACACCCGGCCCGCGGCGAGTACGGCAGCGACCAGCCGTGTGCGTCACGCACCTGCGCGACTTCAGGGCACTCGCGCCACGAATCACCGCCGTCACGTGACACAAAAATTCCGGCCGGCTCCGTCCCGGCGAACTCCAAATCCGACACGTCTGGGTGGTAGGCCATCCAGCGTACGTATCGCACACTCAGACCGTTATTGATCTCGCGCCACGTCCGGCCCATGTCGTCCGAGCGGAAAACACCCTCTCGCGTCCCGGCGAGGATCACGCCTTCACGGGCGATCACGCTGGTGACGTTGCGTCCACTCAGGCCGGCGGCAACATCGCGCCAGTCGCCGCCGTCGCGCTGGAAGACGAAGAGGCCCTTCCTCGTCGCAACGCAAATGACGTTCATCACTTCCTTTTCTTGTCGGCTGCGGCCAGGATCGTCTCGAGCATTTTAGCCGTCACGTCGTGGCCGCCGCGCAGGTTGTCACGCACCGCTCCGATAGTGAACGCCGGCCCCCACGGAAATCCCCACCAGCCCAGCGCCAGCGTCAGCAGCGAATAGGGCCAGTGAAAGTGCGCCGGCGACCGGCCCGGCTCGATATAGTACACGGGACTTGCCCGCCGCCGCGTGACGACCAGCAGCGAGATCACGTACTCGTACACGACGAAGCGCGCGCCGCGCTTGATTTCGGCGCGCACCTCGCCGACGGTCTTGCGGCCGATGTTCCGGATGCCCATAGGCGCCTCTCAGAGGGCTGCTATAATGTACACCGTGCGCGGATAACACACAAGCGCCGTAACTGCTCACCCTTGCGAAGGTTTAACGTGAGTTCCCCGTCAGAGGCGCGGGCGCCCGTCTGGCGGCGCATGCCGACAGGCGCATTTGAAACCTTCGCAAGGGTTTGCCTGAGTAGTTACCCGGCGCCGATATGGCCCTTGGAGAAACGAAAGCTATGACGGTTGCATTTGTGCTCAGCGGAGGCGGCAATTACGGATCGCTTCAGGTCGGCGCTCTTCAGGTCCTGCTCGAAAGAGGCATCCGGCCCGATCTCTTGGTGGGAGCATCGGCCGGCGCGATGAATGCGACATTCCTTGCGATGGATCCGACGCTCGAGGGTTTACATCGCCTGGCCGAGCATTGGCGCAGGGCGGCCCACGAGACGGTGTCGCGCCGGGGCAATCTGGCGATGATCTGGCGACTGGTGACCAGGCGCGACGGTCTGACGCCTAACGCACCGCTGCAGCGCTATCTGGAGCGAACACTCCCGCCCGGCGTAGTGTGCTTCGGCCATCTCAGACTGCCCACCTATGCCCTGGCGGTTCGCCTCGACACGGGAGAGGTGCGTTGCTTCGGCGACGATCCGTCCGATCGCATCATCGACGGCCTGATGGCGACGACGGCGATCCCCGGTTTCTACCCGCCGTGGGAGTGTGACGGCGCGCGGTACGTGGACGGCGGTGTCGTGTCCTTCCTTCCGGTTCAGATGGCGGTCGAGCGCGGCGCGACCGAGATCTACGCTCTGAATGTAAGCCCTGCCTCGACGCGAACCGACGGGCTGCGCGGCACGCTCGCCATCAGCTTGCGTGCGATCGATTTGCTGATCCAGGGCCAGGGAGCGCGCGAGATCCAGGTGTACGAGTCGCTGTATGGGGTGACGGTTCACCACATCCGGCTCTCGAGCGAGCACCCGATCGCGTTCTGGGACTTCCGGCACGCCGACCACCTCATGGCGGCCGGGCGGCGACGAACCGAAGCGTATCTGGATGGCGGTGGGGTAATGACGAAGGGCGATTGATCGATCGTTTGTCCTTCGTCGTCGGTCGTTCGTCCTATCTGCGTCGCCGCAGCATCCACCCGGCCGCGATCATCCCGCCGGCGAGGGCCGCACCCGCCGCCGCTATCGCGACTGTCTCCGGCTGCATGCCGGGCATGACCACTTTACCGTCGCCGTACCGCGCGAACAGCCTGCCCCATTTCGTGTTCAGCGCGGCGCGCACGCGTGGCCGGCCGACGAACGGGTACCAGTACACGTTGTGATAGAAGTTGCTGGCGAAGTACGACCATGGGACGATCGGCGAGCGTAGGAGCAGCCCCTCGAGCGGCTTGAGCGCACCGTGGTAAATCAGCTTCTGACCCCGGCTGGCGAAGGTGTCTTCCTGCACGAAACCCCACGCCGGCTCTTGCTCGATGTCGTAGCCGACGACCTTGATTTGCTTCGGATCGCCGATGCCCAGGCCGTCTTCGTGCGCACGCCGGATGAAACGGATCGACATCGGGTCGAAGCCTTGCAATTTGGCCGAGATCGCGTCGATGGCGACTTGATCGGCCGAGGCGAGGAGGATGTCTTTCTCGTGCCAGCGCATGGCGCGCGGGCCGGGACCGTCGCCCGTGAACGTGCCATCCATCACCGCGAACAAGCCCTCGTGGATGTCCTGCTGGATCTGCAATAGATCGACCAGCGTGTCGTGAATGACAGCGTGTGTCCAGTGCCGCTTGCGGTGCAGCAATCCGCCGAACGCGTTCTTCATCGCGCCGGTGATGGTGGTGAAGACATGAGTCTTAATAGTTGGCAGATGAACGATGTTCGTGCCGATGAACGGCTCGGGGATGTCCACACCTTCGGGATACACGTCGCCCAGCACGCGGAAGGGTTCTTTCGGCGTGTAGGTGACCCATTTGACGTCCGGCTTGTACAGGTAAATGCACGGAACGCCGTACTGGTCGGTGACGAACTTATGCTTGTTGTTGACTTCGCCGTCGGCGGTATCGACGACGACCGTGTCGTTGTGCGCGCCGACGAGCGGATAGCCGCCGGCCTGCAGGGTCCGGATCACGCCTTCGAGCTGCCAGGGCGCCGTCGAGCACGCCGGATACCAGGTCTGCCACGAAATGTTGATCTTGAGCAGCGTCGTGTTGCCGGCGGGCAGCGCTTCCCGGTAGCCGGCCAGCTCCATCACTTTCCGGTAGTCTTCCAGCACCGTGCCCGGCTCGGTCTTGATCGCGGCCACCACGCCTTTGCCGGGGAAGTTCTTGCCGATGCCCATACGTCGATCTCCTGAATGTGCATGCGCCACTGATTGGCGTGCTTTGCGCCGAATTCTACCTGAAGCGCGGCAGCGTGTCCAGAGACCCCTTAACAACTTATTGTAAAGGTGGTCGGCTTCATTGAGTCGTTGGGCCACCCAGTTGCAGCAGCTACATGCTTATTGCTTGTATTCTCTTCCTCATCGAGTCGTCGCGACTATATACACAATGACGGTATCCGGGTTTGTCGTATCAGCGAACACTCGTTGAACGAGATGTTCTTTTGAAGCGTCGCACCATTGGAAGGACTGCGCATCCTCCGGGCGCCACCAGTTGAAATTGAAAGAACCCTGCACGCGCTCGCGAATGTCCGCTGTCTCCAGTGGTGAGGTGCAGGCAGTACTTTGCAGAAACTCACCAAAATCCTCAGCTGGTATGGTAAAGCGTGCATAGGTGGTAACGTCTCGAAATCCGTCTACATACCCATGAATATCGGTTGCACTCCGAGGTATCTTGGTTTCGGTATTGCTTTCGAGAATATCACGGTCATCGGTTTCAGCTGCCAACTCCGAGTATGGGGTGGGTTCTGATTGTGGACTACAACTGGCAACAATTATGCAACCCAACAGCAGAACGCGAATGAGTGTGTGTTTCTGGTTTCGCCAGATTGAAATTCGCTTGTGTTGTGATTGCATGGCTGCACTGTGATACTTGCCTACTTGCCAGTGTTGCGGCGCAGCCGGCCTATGATGATTTGGTGTCACACGGGCAGTCATGGGTTACTCATGAGCGCATCAGTCTGAGACGTCAAGCGCTCCATATGAGCCCTGCCCCAAAGGCGATTATCCTCAACTATAGGCAGCAATGATCGACCATAGTCGGTCAGCGAATACTCGACGGGAGCCGGAATTACGCCCTTCGGTTGTCGATGCACGATTCCGTCGCCAACCAGCTCGCGGAGTTGCTGAATCATTGGACACGAATGTACGAAGCAACTCCTCCGTCGGGTAGATGATGGTGCGGTACATGAGGCCGGCGAGTCACTCAACGCGTAACTGAGGGTTAATGGTCGCGTCCGCTGCACTGACCGTACGCCCCCTGCTCGTCGCTCCATTGTGCACGCTGGCGTAGAAAGGAAGCTTCTTCGGCAGGGGGCGCGCTGAAAGTTGACCCTATCTGGCTGACCGCTCCCGCCATTCGCGTATCACCTTGGCGTGCTCCGGGTAATGGCTGTATGTATCGAGCCGTAGGCGACGCCGGAACCGCGTCTCCCGTGTGAATTGCTCTTCGGGCGCGCTTTGGATGTAGTCGATGAGTCGGCGGTGGGTTTCATCCAGTTGTCTCAGTACGTCGGAGAGCGAAAGGCCTCGTTTCTGTTCCGTCATCTGAGCATTGAAGGCATCGATGCCGCCGTACTTTGTAGAGTACCGCAGCGGCCTGCCTCCCTTGATGATGAGCGGCAGATACTTGAGGGCTTCCTCCTCCCATGTGGTCACGTGCGCAAGGATGTCTTTCACCGACCAATTGCCCATGACGCCAGGTTCCGTCAGCTGCGAGTCTGACAAACCGGCGTACGACTCCTTGATCGCCGCCCAGGCCTTGTCAAGCTGTTTCAGAAGCCGCTGTCTATCCATGATTCGGTTTGCCGACCTCCGTCGATAACGGCATCACCCAACCACGCCAGGAAGCACTCTATCCCTGTGGAGAGAATAGCGGCCATAGCGTAAGTCACGTTACGGTCAGGCTGTCGATGGTCTGACGGCATGCCTGACGATGGCGTGTCGCCGTTCCAGTAACGATTGACGGATTCCAAACAGGTGATTAGGTCGGTGACTGCTTGACTGAGGTCCGGAGTATACCCTCCAGTTTTCGCATCAAGCAGGGTGTTTACGATACTCGACCCATGTGCCTCGCTGGTTCCATCGAAATGAGCGAAGGCAGAGTGATAGAAGATTCTCTGCCTTGCTTCTTCATACTCCATCTGACAGTCCCTTTATGGAAATTTCCGGCCACATCGACGCAGGCATAGTATAGTCACAGACAACTGGGGCGTCAATTGCCCCTCTCCCAAAGCACGCTGTTCCGCTTCGGGAGAGGGGACCGGGGTGAGGGCGCAGTCGAAGGGACGCGCCGAGAGCGAGCCGTTGACACATTGCCCTGTGGTATAATCGCGCCGTGATCACCTGAGGAGATGGGATCGGTGGACGACGCGACACACAAGAGCACGATGTCGGACGCGCTCGCGCTTCGACGCAAGATCATCGGCGTGCTGCTGCAGGGTGCTCGCCTGCGCGCCGGCCGCACCAAGAAAGAGTGCGCTGAAGCGATCGGCGTCAGCGTCTCGACGCTCTCGCGCTTCGAGGACGGCCGCAAGGACATCACGCTGCCGCAGCTCGAGCTGCTGGCGTACATGCTGAACGTGCCGGTCTCCGGCTTTTTCAAGGACAAAGAGCAAGACAGACTGGTGCAGGAGGAGCCGGAACTGCCGGCCGATCAGATCATCGCCTTGCGCAACCGGATCATCGGCGTGCTGCTGCGCCAGGCTCGCACACAAGCCGACATGTCTCAGAAGGAGCTGGCAAAGGCGTTGAACGTGCCGCCGCGGCGGATCACGCAATACGAATACGGCCAGCGCCCGGTTCCGGTCGCCGAGCTACTCGAGTTTGCCGAGGCGCTTCGGGTGCCGATATCCTATTTCCTGGACGAAGGCGTCGGCCGAGTCGGGGAGCACGAGCAGGCGCAAAGCCAGTTCGAGCGCTTCGCGGAATTGCCGGACGACGTGCGCGCGTTTGTCAGCCGTTACACGAACCTGCCTTACCTGCGGGTCGCCATTCGCATCTCGGACATGGACGCGGATCGCATCCGCAGGATCGCGGAAGGCCTGCTGGATATCACATACTAATCACCAGTTACTAATTATGGCGAGCGGCGAAGCGCTGCGCGACGAGGGCATGCGGTTGTATCGCGAGGAGCGGTTTGAGGAAGCGGCGGCGAAGTTCGCCGACGCTCAGGCTGTCTTCGCCGCCAACGGCCGCGTGAAAGACGCCG
>DASSFZ010000344.1:0-11116 GCA_035693785.1 Anaerolineae bacterium
CATCAAACGTGATCTCGGCTTCCTGACCGGCCTGCACCTGCGCGATCTCCGTTTCGTCGACGAGCACGTCGACGTGATAGCGGCTGACGTCGGCCAGCCCGATCGAGGCGCCGCTGCCCGGCCCGCCGGCGACGGCGCTAACCTGGGTGACTACTCCCTCAAACGGCGCGACGAGCTGGGCTTCGTCCAACTGCTGCTGAGCCTGCTCGAGCGACTGGCGGGCCTGGTCTAACTGCGCCTGGGCCGTCGCCAGCGTCAGCTCGGAGGGATTCACCAGCTTGTCGAGCGCCACCTGGGCACTCTGCACTTGCGCCCACGCCGACTTGACACTGGTATCATCGCTGGCGCTGTTCTGGGCCAGGTGGCACGTGGCGAGCGCCTGGTCATACGCCGCCTTGGCCCGCTCGAGCTGCGCTTTTTGCGACGAGACTTCATAGGTGCCGTAGACTTGCACGCGCCAGTTGGACAGGTAGGTGTTGTACGCCGTCACCGCGTCGTCGTAAGTCCGCCTGGCGTTCTCGACATTGAGACAACTGAGCATCACCTGATCGGTGCGGTTGACGGCAACCTTCTGCTGCGCCAGCGCGTAAGCCGCCCAGGCGTTGTTCAGCGCCGCCTGCGCCGCCGCGACTTCGGCCGGGTCGGGCTGGACGGTCAGGCTGTAACTGGCCTGCTGGATCAAGTAAGCTTGTTCTTGCTTCGCCACTTGCAGCTCGAGGCTACGCGTATCCAGTGCCGCCAGGACGTCGCCTGACTTCACGCGATCGCCGGGCTGCACGTTCACGGCGGCGACGGTACCGGCGGTATCGAACGACAGGGTGACGTCGGATTCGGGGATGACGCTGCCCGAAGACTCGACGACCGACGACAGCGTGGCGCGCGTCACCTGGCCAAGCTCGGCATCCGCCTGCGCCGTGCTGCTCTGGTTGTTGGTGACGATCACGATCCCCGCCGCGATCAGCACACCCACGCTTCCAAGGATGAGCATTCTTCGCTTCTTCATTGATGCATACTCCTACGCGGCATAGGTTAAACCGCGGGCCATTTCAGCACCTGAATCCGGCATCATATGGTTGTGTGGAGCCAGTATGGAGACGATATGAGGGTCAGGGGTGCAGATAAGAATTGAGCGAACCATGTCGATTATCTCCCCAGGGTAAGTTTCGGGCAACCAGAGGATGGGTTAAGTTGGCAAGAGTCTGTTGCTCGTGTAAGATTAAGGTTGGTGTTTGCGACCATTGGCGCGTGCGCTGGCGTGCACGGCGTGATTTCGCCCCCTTGGAGGTATGACCTGATGGACGACGCTAAAGATTTCGCCTCGGCAATTCTGGATAAGATGGTTTCCTTTGGTAAAGCCCAATTTGGAGACGCCGTTAAGGCTTATTGGATTTACAATGGAGATGTGTGTCCTTGCTGCCTGAAACGTCCGATCGATGTGATGAAATACAAGGGCAAGGAAGCGCTGTCCGTCAACGGCTTCATGTACCGCGAGCGCGGCGTGCTGATCGGCTATCTGTTGTGCGGCCTGTGCGCACAGGACATCTTCAAGACTTCCAAGAAGCGGCAGACGTCGATGCACGAGAACATCGAGAGGAATCTGATCAGCGCCTATCAGAAGCATCTGGCGTCGTTGGATGCTTGAGAGGCACGCCCGTTCACAGGTTGTTCGGAGCAGCATAGGCTAAAACCTCGTTCAGCGGCCTAACGCCCCAAAGCTCAAGCGCGTACAAACAGACTGTGCCAGATGTGTCATGCCGAGGAACGACGAGGCATCTCTGCCCCGGCGCGCCGCGTTCGCCGGCCGGAGGAGAGATTCCTCACTGCGTTCGGAATGACACTACCCGACACCTGACACCTGACACCTGACACCCGATACCTGAAACCCGACGGAGTAGAGATTCCTCACTGCGTTCGGAATGACACGCCACAAGTGGCTGCAGTTACCGAAAAGTAAGCCATCACGGTCACGGGCGGGCTCCCAACGTAAGAGGAAGCACGACCCTTTCTCCGTCACGCAAGACGGTGATCTCGATGGTCTGTCCAACCGCTGTCTGAAACACGAGGTAGCTGTTCAGGTCTGCGAAATCGACGATGCTCCGGCCGTCAATCGCGACGACCAGATCGCCGCCCCGGCCCGTGTTGCCATTAGCCGGTATGAGACCCGCATTGTCTGCTGGACTTCCGGATGTTACATTGATCACGTAAGCGCCTTGTGTCTGTGACAGACCATAATCAGATTGGTCGTCGAGTGTGATGTCACCATCAAAACCCGCTCCCATGTAGGGGTAGACATACTCTCCGTCTCCAATCAGGCTGGGCACGATCAGCTTGATGGCGCTGACCGGAATCGAAAAGCCGACGCCGGAGTTCGTGCCTGTCGTCGTGGCGATGGCGGCGTTGACGCCCAGCACTTCGCCCGCCAGGTTCAGCAGTGGGCCGCCCGAGTTGCCCGGATTGATGGGCGCATCGGTCTGGATGACTTCCGGGAGCGCGTACGTGCTGCCGGACGTCGTTTCGCGCTGAGAGGGCAGGCTGCGCCCGACACCGCTGACGATCCCAAAGGAGATGGAGCCTTGTTCGCCGAACGGGTTGCCAATCGCGACAACAAACTGACCGACTTGGATGCTATTCGAGTCGCCCAGCGCGAGTGGTCCAACACCGTCGGGTAAGCGATCGACTTTGAGGACTGCCAGATCGCTGTCCGTATCGCTGCCGACGAGCTCGGCGCGTTGCCGCTCGCCATTCGCGAACACCACTTCGAAATTGCGCCCGCCCGCGACGACATGCCGGTTCGTGACAATATAGCCGTCCTGGCTATACACGAATCCACTGCCACTCCCGACGGACGGAACGATGATGTAAACGACAGCCAGGTTGGCTTGCTGGTAGACGCCGATGATCGCCGCCTGCAAGTCATCAGCAGCAACAGCTTCCGGGGCATTGATGGGAATGGTTGCACCGGGTTGACTTGTTTGTGATTCAGCCTCGGGCGGCAGCGTGGGCGAGACGGCGCCCGCGCCCGCCGTGGCCGCAACCGGGACCGGATTGGACGTTACTGCCGGGCTACAGGCCGTGACGGCGAAGATGGCGATGATGCTCAAGATGATGAGTTGATGCTTCGCTATGGCTCTCATGGTACTCATCGTTTCGTTACTCCGAAGGAATTGGCTCGTTTCAGCACATGAGCGCAGCCATCGCTACGCTCATGTGCCTTACACAATGCTTCTTGGAAACGCCTACAAGCCGCTTGAATCGGGGGTCACGCTGTTGCTGTTCGGGAAGCCGAAGCCGTGAAAGCCCATGCCGCCTCGGAAGCCATGGAATCCGCCGCCACGGAAACCGCCCGGGCCAAAGCCGTGCCCGCCAAAGCCAAAGCCGGACCCGCTGCCCCAGTAGCCGTTATCGAGACCCTCCAGCAGCCAATCCGCATGTTCGCGGGTCAACTGTCCGTCCGTGACAGCCTGCTCGATGGCATCCCGGATGGCCTGCTCACACGCGGCCTCCACGGCGTCTCGGACGGCCTGCAGTTCCACACCGGCCTCGTCCGCCAGATCGGCCAGTGTCTTGCCGCCCCACAACTGCGTGGACAGCTCGTCGGTGGTCATGCCGAGCGCCTCGGCCGCGGCCTCCAGCCCTGCCTCTCCGCACATCCCTCGACTGAAGCCGCCTCCATGCGCCAGCCTGGCTGCGGGGGCGGCGAGCATTGCTGTCTGCGCAGAGGCCGGCCAAATGGCTCCCAGCGCAATGACCATCGCGGCGACCAGCGTCACCATGCCTGCAAACTTCAGAAACTTTGACAATCTGCACCTCCTCGCTGGAAATCAGGTTTACCTTGTACAGCTTTCCGCCTGTATTATAGCCGCTGAAGATGGAGATTTTATGGAGAAAAGCTAAAAGGATGATTAAACGAGGGTGGAGCAGATGAGCGTAGCGACACGCTACGCTCATCCATTGCTTCTATTCGATTTTCATCTGTTGTCGCACTTTGTTATCGCACCTCGATCAGGCGCCGCTGGTCCCGGTGGTCGTGCCGTTGCTGCTCGGCGCACCGAAGCCGCCGAACCCACGCGGGCCGAAGAATCCGCCCCGGCCCATGCCGAAGCCTGGCCCCATGCCGTGGCCGCCACCCCAGTAGCCGTTATCCAGGCCCTCCAGCAGCCAGTCCGCCTGCGCCTGCGTGATGCTGCCATCCTCGACGGCCTGCGCGATGGCGGCTCGGACGGCTTCCAACTGCGCCGCCTCGACGGCATCCCGCACATCCTGCAGATCGACACCGGCCTCTTCCGCCAGCTCGGCCAGCGTCTTGCCGCCCCACAGTTGGGTGGACAACTCGTCGGCGGTCATGCCGAGCGCCTCGGCGGCGGCTTCCAGCGCCTCCTGGCCGTATGGGCCGAACCCGAAGCCGCCCCCATGCGCCAGCCTGGCCGCAGGGGCGGAGGTCGTCGCTGCCTGCGCGAAGGCCGGCGAAATGGCGCCCATCGCAACGACGACGGCGACGATGAGAGTCGCCATCCCTGCAAATTTCAGAAACTTGGACATCCTGCACCTCCATTCTCACAGTTAGAGTCTAGCCTGTTCAGCTATCTGCCTACAGAATAGCTGCTGGAGGTGGAGATTTTGCGGAGCGGAGTTAAGGAAATGATTAAACGAGGGGGAGCCTGAGCCAGAACCGGCTGCCCTTGCCGAGTTCGCTCTCGGCGCCAATCTGACCGCCCTGCGCCTCTATCAGGCGGCGGGCAATCGCCAGGCCCAAACCGGAGCCGCCGGTTTCGCGCGCGCGCGATTTGTCGCCGCGCCAGAAGCGATCGAAGACGTGTGGCAGATCCTCCACGGCGATGCCTTCGCCGGTGTCCGACACGCTCACCTCGACCCAACCGGGCCTACTCGAAGTGGTGACACGGATCGCACCACCTGGAGACGTGTGGCGCAACGCGTTGGCCAACAGGTTGCGCAATACCTGGGCCGTTCGTTCTGGATCGGCGCGAACGGGCGGCAGATCCGAAGGAGCGTCGCCGGTCAGTATGACCTGGTGCTCGGCGGCGACCGCCGAGAAAGCCTCGACGGTGGATCGGACTACGTCAGCGACGTTCATCGAGCGGAGATCAAGGTGCAGTTGCCCGGCCTCGGCCTGCGCCAGTTCGCGCAGATCGTCGACCAGGCGGCTGAGCAGGCGTGTTTCGTCATACAGCCGCGCGACCTCAGTCATCTCGAGCGGAAATACACCGTCGAGCAACCCAGTCAGATTGCCCTGGAGAACGCTCAACGGCGTGCGCAGCTCGTGGGCCACGTCGGCCACCAGGTTGCGCCGGAGTTCTTCGGCCTTTTCCAGCGAGGCCGCCATCTCGTTGAAGGCATGGCCGACCTCGACGACCTCGGCGGTGCCGCCCGGTTGCACCCGCTGCGTCAGGTCGTGCGCCGCGATGGCGCGCGCGGCCGCCGCGAGTCGATTCAACGGCTGCGCCAGGCTGCGGCTGAAGGCCACGCCCAGCACGATCGCGACGCCGCCTGCGAGCAGCGCCGCGATGAAGAGATTTTGCCGCGAGCCTGCGATGAAGTTTAGCTCCACCGGTCGCAACGAGTCGATCGGGCCGGGCAGAATCGCCAGGTAGCCGATCGTGTTTTCGTCCGCCTGCAGCGGCGCGGCGAGTTCGCGCTCCGTAGGTGACAGAAATTCGTTCAGGCGCCGGTCGTAGCTGTCGTACACAATGCGACCGGCAGCATCGGCCACCACGAGCTGCGGTCCCGCGCGACCTCCGCCTGGCGCGCTGTCAGGGGGAGGGGAACCAATGTCGTGACCCCGGCGCGGCGTGAACTGGGATATCACCTGATCGACGCCCTCCCAATTTGGGTGTGCCTCGAAGTGCGAGACGAGTTCGGTTGCCAGCGCGCTGCTTTGAAGATCGGCCTCGTTGCGCGCGATGAAAGAGCGGAACTCGCGTCCAATGGCGATATCCGCCAGAACCGCCACCGTGCCGATACCGATCAGCACGGCGAGCGCAAAAGCGAGTGTCAGACGTACCCACAGTCGATTCATTCCATTGCCCTACTCACGCAGGCTCATCCGGTAGCCGACGCCGAAGACCGTGTGAATGTAAGTCGGGCTGGACGGATCAGGCTCAATTTTCTTGCGCAGGTTCTTGATATGACTGTCGAGTGTGCGCTCCATGCCTTCATAGGTGTAGCCCAGGCCTTTCTCGATCAGCTCCAGGCGCGTAAAGGCGTGGCCGGGATTCTCCATCAGCGCCCGAAGGATGTTGAACTCAGTCACCGTCAATTCGACCGGCCGGCCGCCGATCTGGACTTCGTGCCGGTCGACATCGAGCAGAATCGAGCCAAACTGAATGACGTGGGACTGGCCAAAGTGGTTGCCTGCCCGCCGCAGAACGGCGCGCACACGCGCGACCAGCTCATTCGGATTAAAGGGTTTGGGGATGTAGTCGTCGGCGCCGGATTCCAGGCCGGCGATCTTGTCGCCGTCTTCAACACGGGCGGTGAGCATAATGATCGGTGTGCGAGCCAGCGACTCGTCCCCACGCACGATGCGCGTGATGCTCCAGCCATCGCGGTCGGGCAGCATCAGGTCGAGCACGATCAGGTCAGGCCGGTCGCGGCGAATGATGTGCAGCGCCGTCTCACCGTTGTAAGCTGTGAGGGTGTAATAGCCGGCCTGTTCGAGATACGCCCGCACCAACCGCACGATCTCCCTATCGTCGTCTACGACCAAGATACGCTCACTCACCGTCACCCTTCTCAGAAATCAGGTTTCTCAAAGAAACCTGGTTTCTTTAGAAGGATACCACAGACTTGTGGAGAAATCATGGAGACCCGGCGTATCAGAGCGGCGGATTGTCATCCGACTTGAGCGGCCTGACAGTTTTGCGGCATACCCGGAGTATCGGAAGTATTCCAAGAGTACCGGTCTGGTTACAGCGTCCGTCGCCGGGTTGACCGTTTTGCAACCTAAGTGTATTCTGGTTCTGGCGCTGCCGGCCACAGCGTAACCGTGCCGCTATGACTGACGATCCTCTCCAAACCGCACGCCTCCCGCGCGTCGACGTCCGCGCATTTCTGCCCGCGCCGCTGGCCGAGCGCTGGGGACGCGACGCAGATGCCGGCGCGCGCCGCGCCGTTCTCGATTCGCTCGATGACCTGCTCGGCGCGCTGACGACCTACCTTCCCCGGCATCTGCTTCACGAGCTGATGCTGCGCCCTGAGCCTGGCCGCACTCACGGGGCCTTCCTGTCGAGCACCGTCCTGTTCGCCGACGTCTCCGGCTTCACCGCTATGTCCGAGCGATTGGCCGCGCTCGGCCGTGAGGGCGCCGAGACGCTCACCGGCGTCATCAACGACTACTTCACGACGATGAGCGATATCGCCGCGCAGCTCGGCGGCGATCTGATGCTGTTCGGCGGCGACGCCATGCTCTTGCTCTTCGACGGCGCCGACCACGCGCTGCGCGCCTGTCACGCCGCCTGGCGCATGCAGCGCGCCATGCGCAAGCGGTTCGCCGAAGTCGAGACGGCGCTCGGCGCCTTCCCGCTGCACATGGCCGTCGGCCTGGGCAGCGGCCCCGTCTTTGCCGCCGCACTCGGATCGGCCGATAGCATGCATTACGCCGTCATGGGGCCGGCGCTGACCGCGATGGGGCACGCCGAGGCGCTCGCCGGCGCGGGACGCATCATCATGGACGCTTCGACGCGCCTGCTCGCCGGCGACCTGGCCGTCGACGCAGAAGGCGACTCGGGTTTCTTCGGCCTGACGGCAGAGCCAACCGCGCCCTACACCCGGCCCGATCCGCCCGTGCTCGATCTACCGCCCGTCGCCGAAGACTTGCGGCTCGACTGGCTGGCGCAGCGGCTGGCCGCCATCGCGCCCTTCCTGCCCCCCGGCCTGCTCCCGCGCCTCCTGCCCGATCCGGCGGCCCTGCTCGAAGGTGAGCACCGCCCGGTCACTGTGCTGTTCATCGACTTCCGCGACGCCGACGCGCTGATCGACATCCTCGGCGCGGACGATCCCACCGCGCTCACGCCGCGCCTGAACGCGGCGTTCAATACCATGCGCTCGATCGTCGCCCGTTACGAGGGTGTCATCAACAAGATCGGCGGTGGGCCGGCCGGCCCGCACGTCATCGCGCTCTTCGGCGCGCCGGTCAGCCACGAGGACGATCCCGAGCGTGCCGTGCACGCTGCGCTGGAAATCGGCGCGGCGCTGTCCGGCGCAGACCTGCCCGGCGTGCATCCCGCTCGCATCGGGATCAACACCGGCTTCGTGTATGCCGCCAACGTTGGATCGCACGTGCGCCGCGAGTACACGGTCATGGGCGACCAGGTCAACCTGGCATCGCGCCTGATGACAGCCGCTCAGGCGGCTCAGATCGTCGTCTCGGCGTCGACTGCCGGACATGTCGAGCACAAGTTCGATCTCGAAGAACGCGATCCTGTGACAGTGAAAGGCAAGTCGCAGTCGCAGCGCAACTTCCTGGTGCGGGGCGCGCGCCGCCGCGAGGTGAAGACGGCGGCCTTCGGCGAGTTGCTCGGCCGCTCGGATGCGCTCGATACCGTCCGCGCGCGCATCGCCGCCGCCGCGCAGGGCCGCGGCCAGATCGTCGCGCTCACCGGCGAAGCCGGCGTCGGCAAGTCGCGCCTGGTCGAGACGCTCGCCGAACAGGCGGCCGCCGAGGGATTCGACGTCGTCGCCGGCGCGTGCCTCTCCTACGGCCGCGACACGCCGTACTCCGTGTGGGCCGAGCCGCTGCGCGCGATTATCGGCGTGCAGCCTTCGGCCGCCGAGGCCGAGCGGCGCGCCAGGCTCGCGGCCAGCCTGCAAGCCATCGACCGCGTCGACGACCTGCCCATCGTCGCCGAAATCGTCGGCGTCCCGGCCGTCGACACTGGCTGGACCGCGTCGCTTGACGCGCGGGCCCGCCAGCGCCGCCTGTTCGATGCCGTCGCCGGTCTCATCCGTGGCCGCGCGCGCCGCGCGCCGCTTATGCTCGTCATCGATGACGCCCAGTGGATCGATTCCGCGTCGCTCGATCTGCTGAACACCCTGGCCGCGCGCATCAATGACGCCGCCATCATTGTGATCGTCGCCTCGCGCGCCGAGCGCCGATGGACTGGGTGGGACGGATTGCCGAATGCCGTCGAGATCGTCCTGCTGGCGCTCGAGCGCGCCGCGATCGAGGCGATGATCGCCGATTTGCTCGACATTGGCGACCGGCGCCTGCCGCTCGCCGTCAGCACGCTCCTAGAGCGTATGGCGGCCGGCGTGCTCAGCACTGCGCCGGTGGATGCGTCCACCTTCGAGCGCTACTGGGGCAACCCGTTCTTCGCGCAGGAGCGCGTGCGCGCGCTGATCGATTCCGGCGTGCTGGTGCGTGAATCGGCATCTGTCTCCTCCGCTGCGCTTCGAGGATCTCCGAGAGATGCCTCGCCCAAGTGGCAGGTGACGCGGCCCATCGAGTCGATCGAAATGCCGGATACGATCCACGGCGTGATTATGGGCCGCATCGACCGCCTGCCGGAGCCGGCACGCCGCGCGCTGCAAGTCGCCGCCGTCGTCGGTCGGGTAGTCGATCTCGATCTGCTGCACGCCGTGTACGACGTGCCCGGCGAGAACCTCGAATCGCTTCGGCGGCATTTGAGTGACCTGGCCGATCTTGGCCTGCTTCCGGTCGAATCCGGCTCGAGCCAGGCGCGCTACGCGTTTCGCAGCGTGACGACTCAAGAAGTCGCGTACGACAGCCTGCGCTATGAGCGCCGCCGCGAGCTGCATCGCCGCATCGGCGAAGTGCTCGAAAAGACGTCCGCGCTCGGCGATGACCGATCCGGCCTATTGACGCACCACTTCTTTGAGGGTCAAATGTGGGACAAGGCGCTCGGCTACGCGCTTGAGGCCGGATGGCGCGCGCAGCATCAGTATGCCAACACCGCCGCCGCTGCTGCTTATCGCCGCGCTCTCCTGGCCGCCGAGAGGCTGTCGCCGCCGCGCAGGCTGGAACAGCTCGCCGCGCACGAGGCGCTGGGCGACCTGCTCTCGATCACCGGCGAGTACGACGAGGCGCTGCGCAGCTACGAACGAGCCAGGGCGCTGGCGGCCAACGACGCCCGCCACTTGGCCGACCTATGCCGCAAGACGGCGGAGACGCACGAGAAGCGCAGCGAGTACGAAGAGGCGTTCACCTGGCTGAACCAGGGACTCGAGCATGCGGCGGCAGACTCGCTCGAAGCGGCGCGCATTTACCTGATGGGTGCGGGCGTATTCCATCGGCAGGGCCGGCACGATCAGGCCGCCGAGTGGAGTCAGAAGAGCCTGGCGATATCGCGCGTCCTGCCAGACGATGCCGCCCGGCGCACCGAGGCGCACGCACAGTATCTGCTGGCAGGCATCCACTACAAACGCGGTGATCTGGAGCAGGCGATTGAGTCGGCGCAGCGAGCCGCGACCGTGTATCTGTTAGCAGGAGATATGTTGGGCCAATCTCAGGCGTTGAACACGCTGGCAAGCGCTTATCAGGCTGTAGGTCAGTTGATACAAGCAACGGACTACTTCCAGCAAGGTCTTCAGATCAAGGAACAGATCGGTGATGTGGCTGGCCAGGCAATGATCACCCTTAACCTTGGTGAGATCTACCGGGCCAAGGGTGAATGGGCAGCCGCTCGGCAAATGCAGACTCAAAGCCTTCGCATCTGGCGCGATTTACGCAACTCGTATGCCATAGCTCTGCTGCACAATAACTTGGCGGCTACCGCCATCGCAGAGCGCAAATGGGAGGAAGCAGCCGAACGCTTGGCTGAGAGCGAGAAGTTGTTTGCCGAGATCGGTTCAGAGGATTTCAAAGCCGAACTCCTTCGTCATCGAGCCGAGCTCAGCCTGGGCCAGGGCCGGGTAGTCGAGGCGCTGAACCGGGCACAGCAAGCCGTGGCCGTGGCCGAGGCTGGGGATGAGAAGCTGGAGATTGGCCTATCGCGACGCGTGCTGGGTCAGGCATTCCTGGCTCAAGACGACCTGGCCGGCGCTGAACGCGAGCTGCAGGCCAGTCTGCGTGTACTGGAAAGCGTCGGCGGTTCACTAGAGGCAGCCAACACGCGCCTGGCGTTGGCGCATGTGCGCTGGC
>DASSFZ010000345.1:0-8379 GCA_035693785.1 Anaerolineae bacterium
AACGCCGTCACGCAGGCCGTTGGAGAGGCGCTGCGCGATTTCCCACTGCTCCAGCCTGTCCCGACCGACTGGTCGTTCGCCGATGCAGCCGGTACTGAGCCGGTTGCCTCGGCCTTGCGTGAAGCGCGTGCGGGCTATGCCATCGGGCCGTGGCGGGCCGTCGCCCAGATTCACAACACCTACATCCTGGCCCAGAGCGCAGAGGGCTTAGTGATCGTGGATCAACACGCCGCGCAGGAGCAGGTCTTCTACGAGCGACTGACAGGAGTCGGAGGCCAGTCGTCAGTGATCAGTCATCAGTTACAAGTCATGCCACAAGAGGCAGCGCTGCTGCTCGCGCACCTGGAAGAATATCGGTCGCGTGGAATTGACGTGGAGCCGTTCGGCGAGAATACGTTTCGCGTGATAGGGATTCCGGCATTCATCCAGATGGATGCGCGAGAACTCATCACGGCGCTCCTGCAGGAGCACGAGCGTTATCGGACACTCGAGGGAGACGCGCTGCGCGACAAACTCGCGTCGAAGGCTGCCTGCCTCAGCGCGATCAAGGCCGGCGACGTTTTGGATGCCGCTCAGCAGCAAGCGCTCCTGGACGAATTGCTTCAGGTGTATTCCCCGGCAACCTGCCCGCACGGTCGCCCGGTGTTCGTGACGCTGAGGCTGGAGGAGTTAGAGCGAAGGATGGGGAGGCGTTAGCTGCTTCAACACTTTGACTTCGCGGTTGATGCGCTTCGCCAACCGGGCCTCGGCCACTTCAAGATCGTAGCGCGCCTGCAAGCGCAGCCACACCACGGCGCTGGTGCCGAAATAGCGCGCCAGGCGCATGGCCGTGTCAGCCGTAATCGAGCGCTTGCCACGCACAATCTGGCTGATCCGCAATGCCGGAACGCCGATGTCCCTCGCCAATCGATACTGGCTCAAGCCCAACGGCTTCATGAAATCTTCCAGCAAGACTTCTCCGGGATGCACGGGTGGGAGTGTCTTCATGGATGCCCTCTTACCTGTGATAATCGACAATCTCCACGTCTCTGGCCTTGCCATTGACCCACTTGAAACAGATACGCCATTGGTCGTTAATGCGGATACTATATTGGCCGGCGCGGTCGCCTCGAAGCTCCTCAAGCCGATTACCGGGCGGCGCCCGCAAGTCTCGTAAGTCCTCTGCGTCGTCCAGATACAGCAGCTTGCGCCGAGCAGTTTTTTGAATATCCGGCGGCAATTTCCTCGATACGACACCTCTGAAGACCTTCTCGGTTTCGACGTCGGCGAACGATTCGATCACGCAACTGATAATATCACATAACGATATTATCGTCAAGCGGTCAGACCTGGGGGAGTGCAATACAGAACTGCGGTGATTCCAGGTGCTCGTCGGCGGTCTGTCTCACAGGGAGGCTTCGCACTGACCGTCGACCCCGGATCGGTCGGGTCACAGGCCCTGCCCGGAGCAAGAAGGTCGGGGAGGCGTTGAGCGGGCAGGCTGAACACTTGTGCCAGGGTGTTTGCGCGCTCGATATGAAACAGATCGGGCACGGCCAGGAAAGCCGGCGAGTGCGCGCGAAGAGGGACGACCCAGCTACTGCCACACGGTCACGATCGCTTCAATGTACTCCTGTCCCAGCGCGCGCGCTGCCGAGATGCGATGATGCCCGTCGCGCACGAAGTAGGTTTCGCCCAGGCGCGTCAGCTCGACCGGAGGCAGGGCTGCGCCTCGCTGCAAGGCGGTGAACACGCTCAACCAGCGTCCCTGGGTGTGATCCGTGAGCGGGTTGAACTCCACGTCGAAGTCGCGTGCGCGCTCCTCCGTTCCCCGAATCTGCCGGATAGGAACTGCCTGAATGCCCGCGTAGTGTCGCGCGCCCACGCCGTTCTCTCGCGTCGTCGCATCCAGTTGGAGCAGGCTGCGGCAGCGCCCGGTCAGGGCTGCCCACCACTGGCCGAGGCGCCCGCGCAGGCGCGCCATTTGATACTGGCGCAAAGCGTGTGCGATGCCGGCCTGTGGAGCAATCGGGTTCGTCAGAATTCCATTCACTGTAAGCATGGCTGGGATCCTCCTCCCTGACCACTCTTCTTCAGTGTCGCTTCCAGAATAGCCTGCGCCCGTTGCAAGCCCGTTGCGCAAGCCGTTTCGAGCGGCGTTTCGGAGGAAAATTCGGGCGACTCTGTCTGCGAGAGAACCCATTTGGCTATATAATCTGGTCGAGATGGAGGCTTCCATCCGGTGTCCCGCCTGACCCTGTATCTGTTCGGCCCGCCTCGCCTCGAATTAGACGGCGCGCCGGTAGCAATTGACCGGCGGAAAGCGCTGGCTCTACTGGTTTACCTGGCCGTGACCAGGCAGAGCCACAGCCGCGAGTCTCTGGCGGCGCTGTTCTGGCCGGATTACGACCAGAGCCGCGCCTACGCCTACTTGCGCCGTACGCTGTGGGAAATCAACCAGGCACTGGGAGAAGGCTGGGTGATGGCCGACCGCGAAACGGTGGGCCTCAACCCGGCGGTCGATCCCTCGTCTGACTCGGGACAGGCCCTGTGGCTGGACGTGGCTCGATTTCGGAATCTGATCGCCGAGCGCCGCAAGCATGGCCAGGGGTGCGCAGCCGGCCTGTCTCTGCTCACTGAGGCGGTCGAGCTGTATCAGAATCACTTTCTGGCCGGGTTCAACCTGAAGGACGCGCCCGACTTTGACGAGTGGGTGTTTTTCGAAGCCGAGGGCTTGCGCCGCGATCTGGCCGGCGCGTTGGAAACGCTTGCTCGCTGTCTCTCCGAACAAGGCGATACGGAAGCCTCGATTTCGTATGCGCGGCGCTGGCTGGCGCTTGACACCTTGAACGAGGCCGCCCATCGCCAACTCATGGGGCTTTACGAGCAGGCCGGCCAGCACAACGCTGCTCTGCGCCAGTACCAGGAGTGCACCCGGATATTGCACGAAGAGCTGGGCGCGATCCCTCAAGCCGAGACGACGGCGCTGTACGAAAGGATAAAGGCAGATGGCGGAAGAACGAAGGAGGAAGGCAAGAAGCCGGCTTCATCCCTCATCCCTCATCCTCCATCCTTACGCCACAATCTTCCGCCGCAGCCAACACCCTTCATCGGGCGTGCCGACGAGCTCGGTCAAATTGCCGCGCTGCTGTCCAATCCGGACTGCCGCCTGCTCACGCTGATCGGGCCGGGCGGCGCCGGGAAGACCCGGGTGGCCCTGCAGGCAGCCGGAGCGCAGTTGGCCGCATTCTCCGACGGCGCGTTTTTCGCGCCGCTCGCATCGGTTGGCGATCCGGCGTTCGTCGTCTCCGCCATTGCCGACGCGGTGGGGTTTTCGTTCTGCAGTCCGTCAACCGCCGCCGACCAGCCCACGCAGAAGCGTCAACTACTCAACTTCCTGAGCCAGAAGCACATGCTGCTGGCGCTGGACAACTTCGAGCACCTTCTGCCCGCGGCGAGCCTGCTGACAGACATCTTGCAGGCCGCGCCACGGGTGAAAATCGTGGCGACTTCTCGCGAACGACTCAACCTGCAGGACGAGTGGGTCTTGACCATCGCGGGCATGCGCGTGCCCGCGAGCGACGCCCAAGAGGATGCACAAGCGTACAGCTCGGTGCAACTGTTCGTGCAAAACGCGCGCAAAGCCGTGGTCGGGTTCATGCTGACGGAGAAAGAGCGCCCCTCCGTCGTGCGCATCTGCCAACTGGTCGAGGGCCTGCCGCTCGGGCTTGAGCTGGCGGCGGCGTGGGTCAAGCTGCTCTCTTGCCGCGACATCGCCGAGGAGATCGAGCGCAGCCTGGATTTCCTGGCGACGACGCTGCGAGATGTGCCGGAGCGGCATCAGAGCCTGCGGGCGGTGTTCGAGTCTTCGTGGAACCTGCTCGGCGCGCCGGAGCAAGACGCCTTCCGGCGTCTTTCGGCGTTCAGGGGAGGATTTCAGCGCGAAGCCGCGCTCGCCGTCGCGGGCGCAACGCTGCCGGTGCTCGCGGCGCTGGTCGATAAGTCGCTGTTGTACCGCCGGGATGCGGATCGCTACGAGCTGCACGAGGTGCTGCGGCAGTACGCCGCCGAAAAACTCGACGCCGCGCCGGACGACAAAGCGCAAACGCTGGCCCGACACAGCGCCGCCTACGCCGGCCTGGTATACGCCCGGCTCGCGCCGCTGTACGGGCGTGGTCAGAAACAGGCGCTCGAACAGATCGCCGCAGAGATCGAGAACATCCAGGCGGGCTGGCGCTGGGCGGTGACGCAGCGCGACGCGGTGCGCGCAGAAGAGTACCTGGAAGGACTGTTTCGATTCTACGATGCGCGCAGCCGGTTTCAAGAAGCCGAGGAGCTTTCCAGGCAGGCATTGGCTGCTTTTCCACACGGGGACGACTCTTCAGAGGACGAAACAGCAATCGCCGGCCAACTGTTGGGATGGCACAGCCACTTCTGCTACCAGACGGGCCGGCTCGCGCTGGCAAGTGATCACATGCGCCAGGCCCTGGCCTGTGTGCGCCGCCTGGGGCCGCGTCACAGGCACGCGCTGGCGTTCGTCAATCTACTGGCCATTTACTGGCAAGGGATAGACACGACCATCGATGCGGCCGAAGCCAGGCGCATGGCGCGGGACAACCTTGCGTACTATCGCGCGCAGCACAACTGCTGGGGGATCGCCCAGATGCTCATCATCCTGGCCTGGGAAGCAGAGTGGCAGGGCAGTCGATCCCGGGCCAAACGCCTGTATCGCCAGGCCCTGAAGATTCAGCGGGAAATAGGCGACGACCTGGGCGCGGCGCGCGCGCTCAACTGGCTGGGCGAGCTGCAGCACCATATCGGAGAGTACGCGGAAGCGCGGCAGTCTTATCAAGCCAGCCTGGACCTGTCGCGTGAATTCGACGATCGCTGGGCTATGTCGCAGAGCCTGGACTATTCGGGGTACGTGGCCCGCCGGATGGGCGATCATGCCGAAGCCCGACGGCGGCATGAGGAAAGCCTGGCCATCTCTACGGAAATCGGCGACCGATTAGGCATTGCGGGTTCGTTAGATAACCTGGGGTTAGTGGCCTGCGATACGGGTGATTTTGCGGAGGCGGAGCGCCTGTTCCAAGAAGGCCTGGCGCTGCGCCGCGAGGCGGGGCACGCCTGGTCCATCGCGATCTCGCTTGACCATCTGGCGGGCGTGGCGCTCGCGTCCGGCGATCTGGCGCGGGCGGAACAAGCCTTGCACGAGAGCCTTGCCCTCGATCCGGAGTCGCTCTCTGCCCTGAGCCGGCTGGGAGAATTGCGCGCGGCGCAGGGCAACCTGCTCGAAGCGCGAGAGCACTATCGCCGAGTGCTGGAGATGGCCCGGCAGGGGCAGGAGTGGCCGGTCGTGCTGGAGGCGTTGACGGGAATAGCGGCATTGCATGCTCAGGCAGGCGAAGGCGCCCGCGCCGCCGAACTGCTCGCATTCATCGGGCATCAGCCGGCCAGCGATTATGCGACGCGGACGAAAGCCCGCCGCCTGCTGGACGAAGTGTCGGCGCAATTAACGCCGGAAGCGCTGGCCGAGGCAGAGGCGCGCGGACGCGCCGGCACCCTGGAGGCTATGCTCGCAACCGTTTAAGGACGCATCTCGAAAACAAGACCCCACCCTCATCGGGTGAGCGTGACTTTGCGCAGATGGCGCGGCGCTTCGGTATCGTATCCTTTAGCACGTGTGAGGTGATAGCAGTACAGTTGTGCGGGCACGATGCAGACCAGGGGAGTCAACCACTCTGGAACTCCGGTGGGTATACGCAGGGCTGCATGCCCGGCGCTTAATGCATCGTCGTCATTCGAGACGACGAGCAGCTCGGCCCCATGGTCGTCGCGCAAGCGACGCAGCAGGCTGAGCAGATCGGGCAAGACCGCGCCGCGTGGGGCGACCGCCAGCACCGGGAACCCCGGCTCGACGATGGCGATCGAACCGTGTTGAAAATCGGCTGCCGAATAGGGTTCCGCGAGAATGTAGGTGAGTTCCTTGAGTTTGAGCGCCCACTCTTGCGCCGTGGAGTAGTTATAGCCCCGTCCCAACACGACACACTGAGCCATCGCCCGGTGCGCCGCCGCGATCGGCTCAACACGATCCTCCATCGCCAGGGCCTGTTCAACCGCATCAGGCACGCGCCACAGCGCTGCCTGGTGCGCCTCGTCGCCATTCAGCGCCGCCGACAGCGCGGCCAGCACGAGCAATTCGGCGGTGTACGTCTTTGTGGCGGCCACCGCCTTCTCCGGCCCGGCGCAGATGTCTAAGATGAATTCGGCGACCTGCGCCAGCCTGGAATTCACGTCGTTCGTGATCGCCAGCGTGAGCGCGCCTTGCTTTCGCCCCTCCTCGATCACCCCGACCACGTCAGGGGATTGCCCTGACTGCGAAATGCCGACGACCAGCGCGCCGCGCAGCTTCGGCGACGAGGCGTACAGCGTAAAGAGCGACGGCGCAGCCAACGCCACGGCCAATCGGTTGTGCGCGCCCCACAGGTACTGCGCGTACACACCCGCGTGATCTGACGTGCCGCGCGCCGCCAGCATCACGAAGTCCACGCCGCGCTCGCGGATGGTCTTCGCCGCGCGCTCGATGTGCCCCATTTGCGAGTCCAGCACGCGCCGCAGCACGGCGGGTTGCTCATGGATTTCGTCGCGCAATCCCATCAGACTTCCCCTTCCAGCCCATGCCCCGGCGGATACATTCCCGGAATCGAGACAGGCAGTCGCCCGCTGCAAGGCTGCTCGCCGAACAACGCCGCCGCCAGCGCTTCCAGCGACGGTTCGAGAATACTGTATGTGCAGAGATAAGTTGGAGCGGCCGGGTAAGTCCGCAGGTCGTAAGGCAGGCGCAGCGCCACCGTGACCGTGGGCCTTCCATCCTCAAGCAGCGCATTGACGAGTGCCGCCTGACCCGCGTGCATCGTCGCGTTGATGGTGCCGACGACAATCGGATGGTAATCGCGCATGCGCTCGCGCAGCGCCGCCACGTCGTTCCCGGATGGGTTGAGCGGCATGATGAATTCGTCGACGGCGGGATGGTAGCGCCGCAAAGCACCAGCCAGTGCAGGCGCGACGGTGCTGGATGTGTCCGCCGGGGTGAGGTCGCCGGGCCACGGCATGATCGCGGCGACTCGCGCGCCCGAGGCAGGGCGCAGCGGCAGGCGGCGTGCCGCGTCGCGCACCAGCGTGATCGACCTCGTCGCGAGATCCATCGCCAGCGCGCGATGCTCGGCGCAGCCCACCACCTCGAATGGCGGCTGCGTTTGCTCCTCCAGCCAGTGTTTGAGGGAAAGTATCCGTCTGGCAGAGGCGGTCACATCGTCCGCCGAGATCAATGTGCGCCGCACAGCCTGGCGTAGCGCCGAGCGGATGCGGTGTTGATCGGTAAGGTCGGCGTTAAGCAGGAGCAGGTCCACGCCGGCGACGACGGCGGCGATCGCGTCGATGCCCAACCCCTCGCCCTGCTCGATCGCTTTCATCTCCATGGCGTCGCTGATGATGACACCCTCGAAGCCCAGCTCGCGTCGCAGCAGTCCGCGCAGCACGGCCGCCGAAAGCGTGGCCGGTATATCCGACCCGCCGTTGAGCGCGGGCAGGGCGATGTGGGCCGTCATCATCATTTTGACGCCGGCCTGCACGGCGGCGGCGAAGGGCGGCAGCTCGATGCGGCGCAGCCGCGCTTCGTCGTGCGGCAGGATCGGCGTGCCGTGGTGCGAATCGGTCGCGGTATCGCCGTGGCCTGGAAAGTGCTTCGCGACAGCGACGACCCCTGCCGCCTGCAAGCCTTCGATCATCGCCGCGCTCAAGCGGGCGACAAGCGCCGGGTCTTCGCCGAAGGAACGTGTGCCGACGACCGGGTTATCCGGGTTGACGTTGACGTCGCACACCGGCGCGTAGTTGACGTTGACGCCCAGCGCGGCGAGTTCGCGCCCAATGGCGGAGCCGGTCTGGTAGGCCAGTTCGGCAGAACCGGCCGCGCCAAGCGCCATATTGCCGGGGAAAGGCGTGGCCCCATCGCCAACGGCCATGAGCTGGCCGCCTTCCTGATCGGCGGCGATGAGCAGCAGCGGTTGCCCGGAGTCGGCGGCCGCCTTCTGCAGGCGGGCGGTCAGGCCGCGCACCTGCGCCGGATGGCGCACGTTCATCGAGCGGAAGAGCGTGATGCCGCCCACATGCTGCCGGCGGATCGTCTCCAGAATCTCCGGCGACGGCTGACTGCCGGCGAAACTCAGCATAAGCATTTGGCCGAGGGCCTGTTCTAAAGTGAGAGGTATGCTCGTGTCTCGCCACAGCATGGGTGCGTAAGCCCTCTGCCCTAACCTTTCACCGCGCCGGTCAGGCCGCGAACGAATTGCCGCTGCAGCAGCATGAAGAAGATGATCATCGGAACGACCGTCATGACCACGC
>DASSFZ010000346.1:0-5396 GCA_035693785.1 Anaerolineae bacterium
CCTCGTCGACATCGTGCGTCATGTCGCAGATCTTCTCGCTGCCCTTGGCGAGAGGCTGCGCGCCGGCGAGGTCATTATCACAGGCTCGATCGTGCCGCCGCTTTGGATGGAGTCGAAAGAGGACATCCGCTTCACCCTTGATCCGATCGATACAATCTCGATCAGCCTTACGCCTAGCGCCTGAGCGCAGGGTAAGAGCGACGACTGATTTTGTTCGGCTGAGGCACGTCAATTGATCGTCGATGCTCACGCCCACATCATCGTTCTCGAAATGGCTCGACCAGCCGCGTCCGGCGAAGCATGGCGCCCCCTCGTCGCCTGGGAAAACGGCAAGCAGGTCGTCGAACATGGCGGCAAGCGGTAACGCCGCTCACCTGCTGAGCCTGGAGGTCTGACGATGGCGAGACTCTTCCCCAAAGACAAACTCCCGCATCTGCATTCGACGCGCAACACGCGCGATCGCCTGGATCTCATCACCGATAACGTGCCGGTGGGCGCGAGGGCCGTGCGCGCCGACCGGATCATCTATCACCCCGGCGATACGGCGGCGAAGCACTATCACACCGACTGCCATCATCTGTTCTACGTGCTGTACGGCAGCGGCATCCTGCACGCCGGCGACGGCAGCCACCGGCTGTCACCGGGCGCGGTTGCCGCCGTCGGGCCGGGCGAAGTGCATTGGTTCGAGAACGACACGCAGGAGGACTTCGCCTTCGTCGAATTCTGGGGCCCGCCGCCGAAAGAAACCGTGTGGATTACCGACGACGTCTGAACGTGGGCACGTCACGCCTGAGGCTCAGGCGTTTCAGACAAGCCGGTTCAATGCAGAAAGGAGAGTCTCACCATGGAAATGAAAATGATCGGGCTGAGCGATGAACAGAAGCAGATGCAGCAACTATGCCACGACTTTGTAGACAAAGAGGTCATCCCTTTCGTTCGCAACAACCGGGAAAGAGAGTGGAAGGCCCCGCCGCAGGAGCGGCTTCCCTGGGCGCTCCTCCGTGCGGCGGACAAGTTGGGGCTGCGCAGCCTGGGCGTGCCGGAGAAGTACGGCGGGATCAAGTTGGAGGCGCAGGCTCAAACGTTCGCCCTCATCGCCGAAGAGTTGGCCCGCGGTGACTCCGGTTTCGCAGACATCATGGGACAAATCTGGAAGGTGCCTGTCCTGCTCAGCCACATCGCCCCGCCGCACCTCCAGGATGTGTGGTTCCCGCGCTTCATGGAAGACCCCACGTTCCTGATGGCGCACTGCCTGACTGAGCCGCGTGGCGCTTCCGACCGCTGGCTGCCGTACAACGCGCCCGAGGCCAACATGCACACCAAAGCCGTTTTCAAGGGCGGACACTGGGTGATCAACGGCCGCAAGCAGTTCATCACCAACGGCTACGACGCCAAGCTGTATGTGGTCTATGCCAACACCAACCCCAACGTGGGCGTCGCAGACGGCACGAGCAGTTTCCTGGTGCCGCGCGACACGCCGGGTCTCATCCCCACCCGCGTCAACGAGAAGATAGGGGCGCGCTACATGAATAACGGGGAGATCGTCTTTGAGGATTGTCGCGTGCCGGAGGATCATTTGCTGGTCAAGGATGTGGCCATTAAGAAGGCCGGGGTCTACTTCAGCCCCGGCAAAATCCTTCAGGCGGCGAAGAACCTGGGCGTGGGTGTGGCCGCCTACGAGGAAACCGCGGCCTACGTTCAGCAGTACGTGCAGGGCGGCCGCACGCTTATCAAACACCAAGCCGTGGCTAAAGCCGTGGCCGATATGGCCATCCAACTGGAGACGGTGCGCGCCTTCACCCGCTATGCCGCCCGAGCGCTGGACGAAGGGGCCTCGGATGCCAGCACGTTAACCCTCATGGCTAAAGTCTATGCCGCGGACGCGGTTTTCGACGTGTGCAAGACGGCCATGGAACTCCACGGCGGCAGCGGCGTCATGATCGAAGTCGGGATCGAAAAGCACTTCCGCGATGCCGCCGTCTTCCTGCACATGGATGGCACGCAGGATATCCACCGCTTCAAGATTGTGAGGTCAATGTTCCCCGACACAGCGGGGATGTATGCAGGACCTGAAGAGAGCCTGCTCATCCAGTAGGCCGATCGGATCCGTGCGCATTGGCCTTGATGCGGTGATTGCGAAGTAGCTTTGCTCGGCCGGGAAGGAGACCCCGTTAGCGATGCTCATGGTATCCGAGGCGTGGCGAAGCGCGTTTCCCGGAGCAGTGGCAGGGACACTCGTCATGCGGAACGTCGCCAACCCGGCCCGCCACCCTGCGCTTGACGCGCGCAAAGAGGAACTGGAGAACCAGCTACGGGCGCGTTTTTCCGGCCAGGATCGAGCCACACTCAAGGCACTGGCGCCTGTTCAGGCATACAACGCTTATTTCAAGCGTTTCGGAAAGACGTATCACGTCCTGCTGCAAGTGGAATCAGTCGCCCTCAAGGGCAAGCCGATTCCTCGAGTCTCGGCGTTGGTCGAAGCGATGTTTATGGCCGAACTCAAGAACCTGCTCTTGACGGCAGGGCACGATCTGGAATCGGTGCAGCCTCCCGTTCGGCTCGATGTGTCGGACGGCAGCGAGCGATACGTGATGCTCAATGGACGTGAGCAAGTGCTCGCGCCTGGCGACATGAGGATGGCCGACACGCAGGGTGTCATCTCCAGTGTACTCTACGGGCCTGACCATCGCACGCGAATCACACTGGACACCCGCCGGGTCTTCTTTGCAGTCTATGCGCCGCCGGGCATCGGCGAGCAGGCGGTGGCCCACCATCTGCAGGACATTCAGTCGAGCGTGATGATGGTCTCGCCCGAAGCCGAGGTCGAAGCGTTGAGCGTGTATCGCGCCGAATGAGGGAGAGACGATGCCCGACGAACGAGTGCAAGCCGCGATCGACAACTGGGCTCCGCGTTTCATCGCGCAGGGCGTGGACTACAATGACTTCTTCCGCACGACGGCCCGCGTCGAGAGGTGGGACGATTGGTGCCGTGAGTGGTGCGCGACGGGCGACGTTCACGCCAATCTCGCCGCCGCAGCCGCAGCAAAGGGCAACATGGTGAGCGCCGGCGAGGCGTACATCGCCGCCGCGCTGTGCTATCACTTCGCCAAGTTTCTATTCCAGGATCATCACGACGAATACGTGGCGGCCGGGCGCAAGTCGATCGATGCCTTCGCGAAGGGGCTGCGCCTGCTCGATCCAAGCGTCGAGCGCGTGGGGATTCCGTTCGACGGCGCGACGATGGTGGGCACCTTCCGCCGCCCGCCCGGTTCGGATCGACCACCGCTGATCCTGCTGCTGCCCGGACTCGATTCCGTTAAGGAAGAGTTCTTCTACTGGGAGAATGTCTTCCTCAAGCGCGGCCTGGCGACCTTCTCGCTCGAAGGCCCTGGTCAGGGCGAGTGCGGCTATCACACGCACATTCGGCCGGACTACGAAGTCGCCGTATCGACGGCGCTCGACGTGCTGGCCAAACGCGACGATATCGATCCGAAGCGGATCGGCCTGGCCGGTGTGAGCCTGGGCGGATACTATGCGCCGCGCGCGGCTGCGTTCGAGCCGCGCGTGAAGGCGGCAGTGGGCAATTGTGGGCCGTGGAATTTCGCCGAGTGCTGGTCGCATCTTCCGTCGCTGACACGTGCCGCGTTCCAGCACCATTCCGGCGCGAAGAATGGAGCTGAGGCGCTCGCCAATGCCGGCAAGCTCAACCTCGACGGCGTCGCGCAGAAGATCAAGCAGCCACTGCTCATCATCCACGGCAAGCTCGATCGACTGATCCCCTGGCAGCAGGCGCACAAGATCGTCGACGCCGTCGGCCCGAACGCGGAACTGGCGATGTTCGAGAATGGGAACCATGTATGCAACAACATCCCATACATCTATCGTCCGCTGACGGCAGATTGGTTAAAGGAGAAACTGGGGTGAAGGGCCTTTCGGCGAGGAGGTAGTCCGGCTCGCGTAAATCTCGGCCACGATTTCATCGGCGGAGCGATCATCTTCCCACGCGCCGAACGTGGCGAGAAACTCTTCGGACATGGTTCGTCCATTCTCGCGAACGGATTGAAGCATTTCTTCGCGGAGGACGCGACGGACGATCTCCGTGATGAGCGTCTCCAACTCGGCAACCGTGAGGGTGCTGATCGGTTGATCAGGAGCGGAAAGTATAGTCATCTCACACCTCCCAGAGGTTTCAAACCTCGTGTCTATCATATACCATTATATAGGCAAATGACCAAAGACACCTACCCACGTTTTTCCGACTCAGAATTCCAGCGCCGCAACGGCCTCGTCCGCGACCTTATGCGCCGCGAAGGGCTGGCGGCGTTGATCCTCTTCGGCAACTCCGGCGTTAATCGCCACAATCAGGCCAACGTCTTCTGGCTGACGAACTACCTCGATCTGCATCACAATTATCTCGTCTTCCCGCTCGATGGCGAGCCGCTGTTGCTCACCGGCCTTGCCAATCACGTTCCTAATGCGCGGCTGATTTCGGTGATTCCTGATACGCGCTGGGGTGGCTACGAACCGCCGCGCGAGATGGTTGCCCATCTCAAGAAGTCCGGCATCGGCACAGGCCGCGTCGGGTTGGTCGGCGTCAACGCGACGTTTGGAATGGGGATGCCTTATCAGCACTTCCTCGACTTGCGCGAGGGGCTGCCGGAGGTCGAGTGGGTGGACGTGACGCGCGACTTCGCCCGCCTGCGCGCAGTGAAGAGCGAAGAAGAATTCGCGTGGCTCGAGAAGGCCGCCGAGTTCACCGATATGACGCTCGCCGCGCTGGAGGCCGAGACGCGCCCCGGCCTCACCGAGTACGACTTGATCGGCATTGTCGAGGGTGCGTATCGGCGCAAGGGCGGCCAGCCGCACATCGCCTTCCTGCGCTCGATGCCGATGAACGCGCCGACGGCGTGCGTCCCGGCGCAGAACGTCACCGGCCGCGTGATCCAGAAAGGCGACGTGATCATTACCGAGATCAGCGCCAGTTTCTGGGGCTATTCCGGTCAGATTCACCGCCCGATCGCGGTCAGCCAGGACCCGGCGCCGGAGTGGCGGCGGCTGTTTGAGGCCGGCGTACAGGCTTACGAGCGCATGTGCGCCGTGATTCGTCCGGGCGCAAACGAAGCCGACGTGATCAAAGCCGCCTCGATCATCGGCGAGTCGGGCTACCGCATCTACGACGATTTGATTCACGGCTACGGCGTAGACATTCATCCGCCGATGATCGATCGCTCGTGCTGCGATTACTGGCCGTGGGACGATACCCGGCCCGCGCCTGCTGGCCGAGCCTTCGCCGAAGACATGGCGATTGTCGTCCAGCCCAACCCGATCACGCCCGACGAGCGCATGGGCCTGCAGGTCGGCGCACTGACGCGGGTGACGAAAAACGGCGCGGTCAG
>DASSFZ010000347.1:0-3628 GCA_035693785.1 Anaerolineae bacterium
CCGCAGTACAAACTTCTGGGTCGAAACAGCCTGAACGAGATGTCGCTCGCCTCCCCGGCGGTCGTCGGCGACAGTGTGTTCATCCGTACTGCTACCAAGCTGTACCGGATTTCTAAGAGCGCCAAATGAAGCCCTGACTTCGAATGTTGACGGCGAGTCGACCGTCCACGTTGTTTAAAGAATTGCGTTTTAGTTCGCGAGTTCAGTTCTCTGAAATCAACAACGTGGAGTTGGTGGACCCGAACAGCGCCATTTGGAACCAGGTTGCGGTCTTGTTGAGCCGAATTGACGCGCTTCGACTTGGCGCATGAGCGAGCGCGCGCGGGTCGTAGCCGGCCCGCGCCATGATCTGCGCGCCGAGGAGGTCCGCCTGCTTCTCGTAGTCGCGGCTGTAGCGGAGCAGCAGCGTGCCGAGACCGAACTGGGTGCCTTCCGCGATGTACCCGCCCAGCTCGCCGCCGACGACCGCGCCGACGACCGCGCCGGCGATCTGGCCGAGCTGCAGCCACGGGCTCTGGGCCTTCGACGCGTTCGCCGTTCCATGCCGCAGCAGCACGCGTGACAGCTCGTGCGCCATCACGCCCGCGACTTCCGCTTCTTCGGCCGCCGCGTCGAACATGCCGCGTTGCACGAACATCGGTCCGCCCGGCAGCGCGAACGCGTTGATGTCTTTCAGGTTCACCGGCGTGAACGAGTACTCGTAGACCGATTGCTTCAGTTCCGTCGGCGCCGCGGCGACGAGGCGGTTGCCAATCTGCGTGAGGTACTTCGCGATGTGCTGGTCCTCGATGATGGGGTACTGCTTGCGGACTTCCGACGCGGCTTCCTTTCCGAGCTGCACGTCCTGCTTCGGCGTGTACTTTTTCTTCGGAAGCTTGATCACCGTCTGCGGCCGACAGGCTCGCTGTAAGTTTTTGCAGGACGGGGGCAGAAATCTACCAATCGCCTCACTCGCACCGGAGCGCCACATTGGGATCGACCGCCGCGGCGCGGCGGGCGGGCAGGTAGCAGGCGAAAAACGCGGCCCCGACTAACGGAATTGGCGTCACGACCAGGATCCAGGGATCGACGATGGCGACGTCGAGCTCGAGGTACGCGCGCGCGATCGCCCGGCCGACGAGGCCGATCGACAAACCGAACAGGAGCCCGTCGAGCACGGGACGATACCCGTCCAGCAGCACCATGCGCTTGATCTGGCTGGAGGTGGCGCCGAACGACATCCGCACGCCGATCTCGCGCGTGCGATTGGCGATGACGTGCGACTGGATGCCGTAGAGGCCCGCCATCGCGAGAAGGAGCGTGATCGCGCCGAGGCCGATCGCCGTGAGGCCGAACCCGCGCATGACCTGGAACGGTCCGGCGAGCACCGTGCGTCCCGTCCCGATCCTGTCGATCGCGACGTCCGGATCCGCGCGCCGGATCGCCTCGCGCATCGCGCCCACGGCGGTCGGCACCGATCCGGATGCGCGCGTGACGACCGTGACGAGCGGCTGATAGTACTGCTCGAACGGCGCGTAGGCGAGCGGCCGCGGATCCGCGAAGAGGCTGCCCACGTCCGTGTTGGCCGCGATGCCGACGATGGTGGCCGTCGCGCGCGCGGCCGGCTGGCCGGCGAGCGCGACCTGCCGTCCCACGGCGTCGGCGGTTCCAAAAATCTGCCGCGCGGTGAACTCGCTGACGATGAGGACGCGCGGCGCGCCCGGCCCATCGCGATCGTCGAAGCCGCGTCCGCGAAGGATCTCGACTCCGAGCGTCCGGAAGATCGACGGCGTCGCGGCGACCGCGGTGACCATGCGCGGCGGCGTGTCCGCCGCGCCGGCCTGTTCCGCCGGCGCCATCGAGAGACGCAGCGCGCTCGACACGCCGAAGGGCAGTCCGCCCGTGAGCGACGCCGATTCGATCGACGGATGGCCGCGCAATTCGCCGAGCAGACGATCGAGCGTCCGCCGCGCGCGCGCCTCGCTCCACTCAGGCCCGTCGAGATTGAAAACCGCGACCCCGATCCGATCCAGATCGACGCCGGAGTCGTGCCGCGCTTCCGCGATCGAGTACTTCACGAACATCGTCGCGATGATGAAGAACCCGGCCGCGATCGCGACCTGCCACCGCAGCAGGGCGCGCTGGCGCCGGCGGCGCGGCGGCCCGGGGGTCGATCCGGCGGCGAGCGCGCCGCGCACGTCGATCGTGCGCGTCAGCTGGATCGCCGGCTCGAGGCCGAAGACGACCAGCGCCACGAGGAGTGACGGCACGGCGACGCCCAACGCCGTCACGTTCAGCACCGGATGAAACGACAGCGTCGTCCGTCCGCCGAACGGCATCGCGAGGCTGATTTCGGTGTCTATCGCGGCGCGCAGCAGCTCGAACACGACGTAGGACGCGATCGCTCCGCCCGCCGCGAGAATCACGCCCTCGAGGCACTGCTCCCGCACCAGCCGCCACCTCGACGCGCCGAGCGCGCGGCGCACCGCGATCTCGCGCAGCCGTGTCGTCCCTCGAGCGAGCACGAGGTTGCCGAGGTTCGTGCAGGCGACCACCAGCACCAGCCCGACGAGCGCGACGAGCGTCATCCCGAACCGGCGCACGGCCGTGTCCTCGTCCGCGATCTCGGCCATCGTCTTTGCCCGCCATGGCCGATCCGTGGCGGTGGGGCTCTTCCCCGGGTACCGCGGTGGAAACGACTGGTCGAGGCGCGCGGCGATCGTCCGCACCTCCGACGACGCCGCGGCGATCGTCACTGTTGAAGCCAGGCGGCCGAAGATCGTGAGCCGCCGGCTCTCGCGCCCCCCGTCTGATTGGGTGCCGAGCGGAATCCAGAACTGCGTGCTGGCAAGCCATCCGCGCGGACCTGTGAACGTGGGCGGCGCGACGCCGATCACCTCGTATCGCTGGCTGGAGATCGTCACGACAGTGCCGACGACGCGGGGATCGGACGCGAAGGTTCGCCGCCAGAGCGCGTCGCCCAGCATCACCACGCGCGCGGCGCCGTCATCGTCGGCCGGCTGAATCGCGCGTCCGCGCGCGGCGCTCACGCCGAGCGTCGCGAAGTACGAGCCGCTGACGGCCTCGCCCATCAGCATCTGTGTCGCGGAAGGCAGAGCCACGCGCCGAATGAGCGTCGCCGACGCGGCCATGTGGGAGAACGATGTCTGCGCCGCTCGCAGATCGTGGAAGTCCGGCGCCGACACCGTGCCTGCGAGCAGCCGTCCGCTGTAGGGCGTTGCGACGATGGCGACCCGACCGGGCTCTCGGACGCCGAGGCCGCGCAGAAGGACCGAGTCGACGATGGAATACACCGCCGTCGTGATCGCGACGCCGATCGCGAGCGAGAGGATCGCGAAGACAGTGAAGAGCGGTGTGGCCCCGAGCCGCCTCAGGGCAAGCCTGATGTCGTTGACCACGCGGGGTAGCGTAGCATCACTCGTGGCGCAGGGCCATAAGTGGATCCATTCGGACGGCCCGGCGCGCGGGCACGAATGCGGCGGCGACGCCGACGACTGCCGTAACGGCCGCGATGGCCACAAGCGTCACCGGGTCGATGTTCGGGCGATACACGTCCATGCTGCCGATCCCGATGTCCGCCGATCCGGGCGTCGCGCGCAGCGCGAGCACGATCAGGACCGTGAGGACG
>DASSFZ010000348.1:0-8842 GCA_035693785.1 Anaerolineae bacterium
CTGAACCTTTGGTTCAGGAGAGGGGGAGGGGATGGGGAGGGGGTGAGGTTATTCGATCACTGTCTGAGATTGTTCGTGCATGTACTGCGGCACGTAGTACAGTGAGCCACCCGCCTTGCCGGTGCTGCCGGAACCCTTCCAGCCGCCGAACGGCTGGAAACCCGGCCACGCGCCGGTCGTCGCGCCCTGCGGACGATTCGCGTACGTCACGCCGGCCTGTATGTTATCGAAGAACCAGGCAAGTTCCTTCTTGCTTCCGTAGAATCCAGCCGTCAGACCGTACTCGACGCCGTTGGCGCGGCGCATCGCCTCTTCAAGCGAGTCGACTTCCGCGATCATCGCGATCGGCAGGAACATTTCATACTGCCACAGGCGATGATCCTTCGGCGCTTCGGCGATCGTCGGCGCGCAGAAGTAACCTTTGCCCAGATCGCCCTCGACGAGGTGCTTGCCGCCGGTGAGAATCGTCCCGCTGTGCGACAGCTCTTCGCCGAACTCGGAATACTGGCGATACGAGTTGGCATTGACAACGGGGCCGAGCCAGTTCTCGCGCCGGGTCGGATCGCCGATGCTGATTCTGTGCGTCAAATCGAGGAGCTTCTGTTTGAACTGGTCGACCACCGGCTTCTCCACGAAGATGCGCGAGCAGGCCGAGCACTTCTGCCCTTGCAGGCCGAACGCCGAGCGCATGACGCCGATCGCCGCGCGATCCAGATCGGCGTTGCGGCTGACGATGGCCGGGTTCTTGCCGCCCATCTCGGCGATGCACGGGCGCGGCCACTTGCCGCCCGCGAACGTGCGGAGGATGTGCATGCCTACGTCGTACGAGCCGGTGAAAGTAATGCCGTCGACTTCAGGGCTGGTGATCAACGTTTCGCCGACGGTCGCGCCACTGCCGGTGACGTAATTGAACACGCCGTCGGGTAAGCCGGCATCCCGGAACACCTCGGCCAACAGGCGGCCCGTGTACGGTGTATCCGACGCCGGCTTGAAGACCACCGTGTTCCCTGCGACGAGCGCCGCGCCGCTCGGCCCGCCGGCCAACGCGAACGGAAAGTTGAACGGCGAGATCACGACCCACACGCCGTAGGGTTTGAGCACGCTCAGGTTGCGGCTCTTGTAGCCCTTGAGCGGATCCACACCCATCGGCTTGATGTAGCCAGCGTTGGCCTCCATCTGATCGCAATAGTACGAAATCAGGTCGGCGGTCTCCTGAACGTCGCCGAGCGCCTCCATGCGATTCTTGCCGACCTCGAGCGCCATGACTGCGCCGATTTCGTACACGCGCTTCTCGATGATCGCGGCCGCCTTGCGTAACAGCCTGACCCGATCCTTCCACTTCATTCCCGCCCACGAGGACCACGCGGCGCGCGCCGCCGCGAGCGCGTCCCGGGCGTCTTGCGCGCTGCCCTTCTGAAACGTGCCGAGCAGCCATTCCGTGTTGATCGGGCTGCGATCGTCGAACTTGGCCTCGACAAAGCGATCCTGCCCATTGATCAACATGCCGTGATCTTCGCCCAGCTCACTCTTCACCCTGGCCAGCGCCGCCTCGAACCGAATGTGCATTTCCTCCGGCGGATCGAACATCGTCGCGTAGGTCAGCTTGAACGCGCCGTCGCCTCCTGGCGCGACGCGCCTCGCCGCTTTCTTGACGCTCTTCACCGCTCTGGTCTTGGCCTTCTTCACTGCTTTCTTGCTCACTGTCTTCGCCATGGATAGACCTCCTCATTCTGAAAGCATTCAGACGCAACGCTGGCGAAGGCGCGCATGCCTTCGCGCATCGTCGTTCACGCTTCGTCGAAAAAATACGAGCGGGCGAGATCGCCGGTAAGTGTAGTCATCTTCAGCGGGAGTATTGAACCGTTCAGCGCTTCGCGCGGCACGCGAACGCACTTGCCAGTCAGGCTGCGCAGCGTGTCGTCGCTCACCGCCTCGTCGGGCTGCATCCGATCGACCGAAACAAGCTCCACGAGCCGGCACACGTAGCGATCGCCCCCGGGTTCATATCTCAACACGTCGATCCGATAGGTGGCCCGGACAGGACCCGAAGCCGCCGACCACGCGAAACGGATCGTGTTCCCCCGTTCGATGCTCTCGCCTTTAGCCACCCGTCACTCGCCCGCTGTACGAGCGACCTCCGCGTCGCACATCGGCAGCAGCTTGTCCAGCACTTCGAGCGCGCGGATCAGGTGACGCTGCTCGATGTTCAGTGGCGGCGCGAGGATGATCAGGTTGCCCCGCACGGCGAAAGATACGCCGTTCTTGCGGCCCTCGTCGACCAGGCGGCGCAGCGACGGCGCGGTTTGCGGCCACGGCGACAGCGGCCCTCTCGTCTGGCGGTTCCTCACCAGCTCGATCACGGCGAACAGTCCCTGCCCGCGAATGTCGCCGATCGAGGGATGGCTCTCTTCCAGCACTTGCAGCACGGAATGCATGTGCGCGCCGAGATCGCGTGATCGCGCGATCAGGTCTTCGTCACGGTATGCATCCAGCGCGGCGAGTCCGGCGGCGCAGGCCAGCGGATGGCCGCTGTACGTCATGCCCGAGTACAGCATCTGGCTTTCAAACTGCTCGGCGACCTTCCTGGACAAGACAACCGCGCCGAGAGGGACGTGCGCGCCGGTCAGTCCTTTGGCGAGCGTCATCAGGTCCGGCCGTCCTTCCTCGCCATACTCTTGCCAGGCGAACCAATGTCCGACCCGTCCGAACCCGCTCATCACTTCGTCGGCGATGAGGAGTATGTTGTAGCGAGAGCAAATCTCGCGAAGGCGCGGCCAGTATTCAGGCGGCGCGACGACGCCGTTCGTGCCTGCGTGCGGCTCCATCAGCACAGCCGATACGGTCTTCGGCCCTTCCCACTCGATCAGATCGGCGACGTGGTCGGCGCAGCGGATACCGCACGTGTCATACGTGAGGCCGAGCGGGCAGCGATAGCAATACGGCGGGACGGCGTGGACGACATTCGGCGTGCCCGGCGCGTACACCCAGCCCCGGGCGTCGCCGGAGAATTCCATCGCGCCCAGCGTCGCGCCGTGATACGAGCGATAACGCGTGATGATCTTGCCGACCGGCTTATTCGTCGCCCAGCGCGCGAGCTTGACGGCGTTCTCGTTAGCGTCCGCGCCGGCCAGCGTGAAGAAGACACGCCCGCCATCGTAGCCGGACAGCTCGATCAGGCGCGCGGCAAGCTCCGCGCGCGGCTTTGCGCCCCAAGCTGATGTGGCGAAACACAGCTCGCCGGCCTGCCGGCGGATGGCCGCGACGACACGCGGGTGCTGGTGGCCGAGGTTGGAGCACTCGGCCATGCTGCTCATGTCGATGTAGACGTTGTCCTGATCATCCCAAAAGAGCGCGCCTTCCCCGCCAACGAGGGTCGGTGCGCCCCAGTCGGCCTGAACCGTCCAGGTGTGCATTACGACGGCGCGCTCATCGACGGTTCGATCGGCATCGCCTGGGTAGGGCGAAGAAGTGGGTCTACTCATCGCCTGATATTGTATGACCGCAGGCGGAGATGGTCAAGCAACGGATAGGCTCCTAGACCGGCGGCCAGGGAACGTGACGCTCGTAGTGGCTGGGACTGGGAAAGCGCGCCTGCGCGATGAGCTGGTCGGCGCGGCGGCGCAGCGCCTCTACCTCTTCCCGCGCCAGCAGGTCGCCGAGTGACTTCGTCACCGGATCCGAGCGGGAATCAAGCCGCCGGCGGAATGCGCGCAAATCGCGCAGCAGGTCAGCCGGGATCTTCTGCCCGCCAAACTCCCATATGACCGTTCGCAGCTTAGGCTCTTCGTGAAAACAGATCCCGTGGTCGATCGCCCAGATGTGGTCGTCCCTGTCGCGCAGGCAGTGACCAGCCTTCCGATCGGCATTGTTGACCAGCGCGTCGAAGAGCACGATCTTCTTGAACTGCTCGGGAAACTGTTTGCCGAACGTGAAGTAATGCTCGTCGGGATCGGCGTGGATGTAGAATTGCACCATGCCAGGACCGTGCGGTCCGTCGCGCAGGACAGTAGGCGGAACCAGCATCCAGCCCAAGGCCTCGCTGACGAGGTGCGCGGCCACCTCGCGGTAGGCCAGAGTGCCCGCCGGAAAATCCCACAGCGGGCGCTCACCTTTGCACGGCTTGTAGACGGCCGGCACTTGCAGCTCGCCGTGGACGACGAGAGTGAGGAACGTATAGTTGCTGCTCCACGGCATCAGCCCCTGCACTTCGATTTCGCCGTGTGCGAGGAGATTCAGCGCAGCGCCGAGGGAAATGGGTTGTCCGTCGTCAGAGACAGGATCGGCCATGTCGGCTCTTCTCGATCATGGCGTCACGAGCGTGCGGCTGTGGCCGTTGCGTCTCGGGCAGAAATGCCCGTCGGGGTCCTCTGGTCGGCCACACAGCGGGCATTGAGGGCGGCCGCGCGCGGCGATCTCCAGCGCGTGGTCGGCCAGCGCGCGCATTTGTGAGCGCGTTGCCCAGAAGCGGGCGACGGATGCCGCGCGAGGCTCTGCCGCAGCGCCGGGTTCCGATTCTGTGTCTTCAGGCACCAACTCTTCGGCGACCAGCACGACCAGGTCATTTTGGGCATCGTAACCCAACCCCAGCGTCGCCACGCGGAAGTTCGGCTCGAATGGCCCACGCAACTCCAGATCGAGGGGGCCGACTGAATCGCCTTCCAGTTCCGCCGGAAACTTCTCATCGATCTCCTTGAGGAACTGGTAGACGCCGCGCGCCAGCATCACGACCTGTTCCTTTTCGGCGATGAGCGTGACGATTTCGTCCAGCGCGCGAGCCTGGATGTAAAACACGCGGTGGCCCGGCTCGCCGACCGCCCCGGCCGTAATGGCCTTTACCGGATTAAGCTCGTACACCCTCTGAGACATCACCCTCTCTTTATCGTTGGCGAGCACGCCCGTTTTGCGATGGGGGCGCGAACGGTCCAGTATCGTTGAGGCGCAGCAGCCGCGCGCCAAAGCGTCCCATGCCCAGGACGGTTACCGATGCGGGCGCGATGATCAGCCTCTGGAACGAATCGAGCGGCATGCCGACGAAGTGCGCGACGATCGCCTTGATCACGTCGCCGTGCGAGAAGGCGGCTACGTTGCCCTTGGGATGAGCGGCGACGATGCGCTCGATGCCGGCGACGGCGCGGCTCTGCATCTCGCGCAGCGACTCGCCGTTCGGGAAGCGCATCACACTAGGCGCCATCTGCACGATCGCCCATTCTTTTCTTTTTTTGAGCTGGCCGAGTGACTTGCCTTGCCAGTCTCCGTAGCGCACTTCTCCGAGATCGCGCATCCGGATCACTTTCAGGCCGCGCGCTCGTGCCAGGGGCACGGCCGTTTCCAGGGCGCGTTCCAAAGGGCTGCTGTAGATCGCCTCAAGCTCGATAGGCGCCAACCGCTCGACCAGCGCCTCGGCTTCTCGCCGGCCGGCGTCGTTGAGATGCACCCCGGGCGTCCAGCCGGCAAGTTTCTTATCGGCCCAATCGTTGTGGCCATGTCGGATGAGAAAGACTTGGGTCATGTGGCTTGAAGACTGAATACATCGATTCGCCTAAAAAGTGTACCACGATTCAGCGCCGGATGACAACCGGGGTATCGATCGTGCATGCGCCGTCAATTGCTGTGCCGGATGTGAACGATGTCTCCGTCCTCCACAACGTGTTCTTTGCCTTCCAGTCGCAGCCTGCCGCTGGCTTTGGCCTCGTTCATGCTGCCCAGCTCGACCAGATCGTGATACGAGACGACCTCGGCGCGAATGAAGCCCTGGGCCAGGTCGGTGTGCACGGTCGCCGCTGCCTCGAGCGCCGTGGCGTTCTTGCGCACCGTCCAGGCGCGCACCTCGTCCTCGCCGATGGTGAAGAACGATTGCACGCCGAGCAAGTCGTATGACAGCCGGATCACTTTTGTTCGGCTCAGCTCGGAGATGCCGTATTCCTGCATGAACAGCGCGGCGTCGTTGGCGGACAGCTCGATGATCTCGTGCTCGAGCCGGGCGTTCAGCGCGACGACAGCGGTCTTAGCGGAATCGGCTTCGAAATCGGGCGCGCGGCCGCCTTCGCCGATGTTGAACACCAGGAGCATCGGCTTGAGCGAGAGCAGGCCGAAACCGCGCAGGCGCTGCTCCTCTTCGGCGCTCAGCGCGACGGCGCGCAGCGGTGTCTCCGCCTCGAGCGTCTCCTTGAGCCGCGCGAGCAGCGCCTTCTCCTTGGCAGCCTGCTCGCGATCGGGCGCGCCTTTCTTGATGCTCTGTTCGACGCGCTCCCATCGCCTTTCGACAATGCCCAGATCGTTCAGAAGAAACTCAGTGTCGAGGATCGCCCTGTCGCGCAGCGGATCGACCGAGCCTTCACTGTGCGGCACACTCGGATCATCGAACGCGCGCAGGACGTGGACGAACGCGTCCATCTGGCCGATTTGGTTCACGAACGGGCCGGGCAATCCGGTCTTGCCGACGCCTTTGTCGAGGCCACCGACGTCGGCGTACATGACCTTCGCGTAGACGGGCTTGCGCGGCTCGAACATCGCGCTGAGGATGTCGACACGCGCGTCGGGCACAGAGGCCACGGCGGTCTGAATCTTGAGAGGGCCAGCGGAGAACGTCGCGACGGCTTTCTCCCCGCCTGCCAGCGCGTGGAATAGCGTGGTCTTGCCGCATCGAGGGAGTCCGATAATGCCGATTTGCATGTATCGGATTATCCTCTATGCACGTTCACTCGTCAAGGCGGCGCATCTGGTGATTGCCCGCACTTGCTTTATTGGGCGGCAACAGTATACTATACGCTACCACGGTAAGCGCCGGTCAATATGCCGGCATGGGGCGTGCACGCAATACGTGTCAGGCTGCTCACCGCCCGCGCCTCTGGAGGCGGCCAACCGCGTCCTCGCGGTTGGCGAGCCGGCTTCTCTCTGACAACCTTTACGTGCACACGGCAGAGGTGGCATATGCGTCAACTGATGATAGTGTGCCTGCTGGTTACAGTACTGTCCTTCGCATCGACTTTGACAGCGGTCGCTCAGTTCGGAGGGCCTAACCCGGTACTGACCAAGACGATGACTCCGTCTCCTCCCGCCGTCGGGAAGCCGGCGCGTATCACGATTACGGCGACGAATGCCGGAACGGCTAACGCCGACAACGTCGTGATCACCGATCCGGTGCCCGACAACATGGCCCTCGCCGGCGTCACGGCGTCGCAGGGCACGGTCGTCGTTTCGCGCGGCATCGTCACCGTATACGTCGGCACGCTTGCGCCGGGCCAGACGGTGACCGTTGTCAGCGATGTCATCATTACCCGCGCGTTCGCGAACGACACGCCGTACACGAACTGCACGGGCCTGACTTTTCGAGACGGCACGGCCAGATTGGCGTGCTTCCCGTTCGGACCGGCATTCGGGCCGGTGTCCGTCGCGTCTCCGCCGCGGTTCTTGCCTGACGCCGGCGCGCCAGGCGGATGGCTGCCGCTCAGCCTGATTCTCATCGGCTCCGCCGGTCTACTGGTCGGGCTGCGCCTACGGCTGAGACGTTGAGCCATGCCCGATCGACCGACCCTCCTCATCGTCGAAGACGACGACGGGCTGCGCGTCTTGCTGCAGACTGCTCTGGGCCGCGACGACTACGACGTCACGGCGGCCGGGAGCGGAGAAGAAGCGCTGCGCAAGATGTCAATCCTGGCGTTCGACGTGGTGATCACGGACATCCGCCTGCCCGGCATCGACGGCGTGCAGTTGGTGCGCGATATTCGCCGCCGTTGGCCGGACATCGTCGTCATCGTCCTCACCGGCTATCCTGCGCTGGAGAGCGCCGTCGCCTGTCTGAGGGCCGGCGTTCACGATTACCTCTACAAGCCGTGCCCGATCGGGGAGATCCGGCGCAGCCTGCGCGAGGGTCTGGCCAAGCGGCATGGATTCGCCAGGCGGCTCGAGTTGCTGCAAGGGCTGGAGCAGCAGCTCACACAAGGGTTGCGCGTCTTGCGCGGCGAGATGCCCGCCACCAGCTCAATGCTCGACGCGATGGGCGACGGCGCGACGACGGTTGGGCGATACGTGCGCACCGGCTCGTTGATCATCGACCGCGAGCGGCACGAAGCCATCCTGGGCGAGACGCAGCTCGACCTCACGCCGACCGAGTTCGAGATACTGGGGTATCTGGCCGAGCGCGCGCCGGCCGTCGTGACGCCGGTCGACCTGGCGCGGCGCGCGATGGGTTACGACGCCGACGAGCAAGAAGCGCGCGAGCTGGTCAAGTGGCACATCCATCATTTGCGGCAGAAGATCGAGGCCGATGCGACGCGGCCCATCTTGTTGAAAAACGTGAGAGGCGTCGGCTACAAGCTGGACGTGGCGTGACGCCTGTTAAGAGACGATCACTCCTTGCGGCGCATCACATTCACTTCGAGTTCGACGACCGCCGGGCCTGCCAGCCCGGGCGACGAGCCTCTCATCGCTTTTCAATTTGAGGGATTGCTCGACACTCCTGAGACGAGCCACGCCGTCTTCACTCGCCACGGTGGAGTCAGCGCGGGAGTCTTCGCGTCGCTGAATTTGAGCCGCTCGGTGGGCGACGATCCCGGCGCGGTGGCCGAGAACAATCGGCGCGCGCTGGGTGCGCTGGGTTATCGGCGAGAGCAAGCCGTCACGGCCTGGCTGGTTCACGGCCGCGCCGTGGCGGTGATGACGCGCGCTGACCTCGGGCGCGAGCCGCCAAGAGTTGACGCGGTCGTCACGCGCGAGCGCGGCCTGTCGGTGTCGATGCGCTTCGCCGACTGCGCGCCCGTCGTGCTCTGCGATCCGGTGCGGCAGGCGATCGGCGTGGCGCACGCCGGCTGGCGCGGCGCCGCCCTCAATGTCGTCGAGGCGA
>DASSFZ010000349.1:0-5709 GCA_035693785.1 Anaerolineae bacterium
GCGCGCCGCCGAACTGGCGAATCGCTGGGGCGGGCAGGCCGCCAGTTTCGAGCAACTCGCCGAAGCCCTGGTGCAGTCCGACATCGTCATTGCATCGACCGGCGCGCCGCACACGATCATCAGCCCGGCGCTGGCGCGCGATGTGATGGCCCGGCGTGCCAGTCGCCCGCTCATCTTCATCGATATTGCGGTGCCGCGCGATGTCGATCCGGCCGTGAAAGACATTCCCTGCGTCCACGTGTTCGACATCGACGATTTGCATGCGCGACTGGAAGGATCGATCGCCGAGCGGCAGAACGAGATTCCCCGCGTCGAAGCCATCATCGATCAGGAGGTGGCCGGTTTTGAGACGTGGCTGCGTGGCGTCGAAGTGATGCCCGTCATCGCCGACCTGCGCCAGAAGGCCGAGGCGATCCGGCAGCGCGAGCTCGAACGGACGTTGCGCTACCTACCCGACCTCGACCCGCGGACGCGCGAGCATATTCAGCATTTGTCGCGCGCGCTCGTGAACAAGTTGCTGCACGAGCCAACCTTGCGCCTGCGAGCCGAGGCGGGCAACGGCCAGGCAGCGGAATATGCCGAAGCCGTGCGCCATCTCTTTGGACTGACATCGGAATCCTCTCGCTCGGGTTAATCTCAATGATCTCCTTCTCGGCCCGCACACTCACCGTCGGCACGCGACCTTCGCAACTGGCCCGCTGGCAGACGAACCACGTGATCCGGTGCTTACAGAGGGCACGGCCTGAATGTGATTGCCGTATCGTCACCTTCACGACGACGGGCGACAAGACGCTCGATCGGCCACTGCCCGAAATCGGCGGCAAGGGCCTGTTCACCGAAGAGCTAGCAGCCGCGCTCCGCTCCGGCGAGATCGACATCGCCGTTCACTCGCTCAAAGACCTGCCCATCGACGACGCGCCCGGCCTGATCATCTCAGCCATCAGCACGCGCGAAGACGCCCGCGACGTGTTGATTTCCCGTGAGGGCTGGACGCTGGCAACGCTGCCTCAGGGCGCGCGTGTGGGCACGTCGAGCCTGCGACGTTCGGCGCAGTTGCTTGCGGCGCGACCCGATCTGACCTTGCTCCCGCTGCGCGGCAATGTCGATACGCGCATTCGCAAAGCGCTGCAAGGCGACTATGACGCGATTGTGCTGGCCGCGGCAGGCGTGCTGCGCCTCGGCCTGAGCGAGCATATCACCGAGTATGTGTCATTCGACGTGATGTTGCCGGCGCCCGGCCAAGGCGCGCTGGCCGTGCAGTGCCGCGAGGACGATGCCGCCACGCGTAACCTTCTATCGGCCATTGACGATCCGGCCTCGCGCGCTGCCGTCACCGCCGAACGCACCTTTCTGGATGCGCTGGGGGGCGGTTGTTCCGCGCCGGTTGCGGCCTATGCCGAGTGTAGAATGCGGAATGCGGAATGTAGAATGACCGGGATCGTCGCTTCACTGGATGGCCGGCGCGTCATCCGCGTTTTGGGTGCAGGCTCCGATCCGGTCGCACTCGGCCAACAACTGGCACGACAGGCTCTGGCTCAAGGTGCAGGAGAATTGCTTCAATGACACCGCTCGCCGGCAAGCGCATCCTCGTCACGCGCCCGCGCGCGCAGGCCGCCGACCTGTGCGACAAACTCACCGCGCTCGGCGCAGAACCGATCGTTTTCCCGACCATTGATATCGCACCGCTCGAAGACCACACGGCGCTGGATCGAGCTATCACCGATTTATGCAGCTACCAGTGGGTCGTCTTCACCAGCGTCAACGGCGTGGCCGCTGTCTGGGATCGGCTTGTGGCGATGGGCAAAGACGGGCGCGCATTTGACGGTATCCAGGTGGCGGCCATCGGCCCGGCTACAGCGCGCGCGCTGGGGAAGCGCGGCATACACGCTCACTTCATCCCTGACGAATACATCGCCGAGGCGATCGTTGACGGCCTCGGCGAGGTGCGCGGCCACCGCATCCTACTCCCACGCGCCGACATCGCCCGCGAAGCATTGGCCGTCGCGCTGGAACGGCGCGGCGCTATCGTCCACGAGAATGCGGCCTACCGCACCCTGCCCGCCGCGCCCGATTCGCAGGGACTCACCGAACTGCGGCGCGGCGTGGACGCGATCACGTTCACCAGTTCTTCCACGGTACGCAATTTCGTGCTCCTGCTCAGCGGCAGCGCCCAGTACATTGACGCCGCCAACTATCGCCGGATGGGGCACCATGGCATCCCTATGCCTTCGCTCAACCGGGCGATCATTGCCTGCATCGGCCCCATCACCGCGCAAACCGCGCGCGAGGTTGGCTTGCCGGTGAATGTGATGGCAGCCGAATACACGATGGATGGCCTCGTCGCCGCCCTCGTCGAATATTTTTCTCCCCCTGACCTTCAAGTGATGGAGAACCGATGACTGCCAACGCGATCATTGCCCTAGAGACGACCGGGCGAACATCTGCCCAACGCGACCTCTCCGCATCGGGGGATTCGGTCGGGACGGACACGCTCGCCGAAAAGGAGTCTCGACTGCGCGCGGCCATCCGGGCGATGGGCAGTGTGGTCGTTGCCTATTCTGGCGGCGTGGACTCGACGCTGGTGCTCAAAATTGCTCACGACGAATTAGGCGAACGCGCGATGGGCGTAACCGCCGTATCCCCAAGTCTCCCCTCCGGCGAGTTGGAGGAAGCCGAGGCGGTGGCGCGCGGGATCGGTGCCCGTTGGGTGAGCGTCGAGACTTGTGAGGTGGATGATCCACGCTATCAAGCGAATACCGAGGTCCGCTGCTATTTCTGCAAGACCGAAGTGTATGGGCAGTTGATCGCGTACGCCTGCGCCCATGGATTCAATCACGTCGCAGATGGCCTCAACACCGACGACTTGACCGACCGGCGTCCGGGGCGCATAGCGGCCGCCGAGCACGGCGTCCACAGCCCGTTGGCCGAGGTTGGGTTGTCCAAAGCCGAAGTGCGCGAGATCTCACGCCGGTTGAGGCTGCCGACGTGGGATAAGCCTTCGCTGGCCTGTCTCTCGTCGCGCCTACCTTATGGCACACGGGTCACACGCGAAGCGCTCAGACAGGTGGATCGCGCCGAACAGGTGGTGCGCCGCTGTGGCGCTCGTCAGGTGCGGGTGCGGCATCACGGTGAACTCGCGCGCATCGAAGTCGAAGCCGACGATTTGCCGACGGTATTGGCGCACAAAGATGAAATTGCCCGTGCACTGCATGGCCTCGGCTATGCCTACGTGACGATTGATCTCGACGGCTACCGCACCGGAAGCCTGAACGAGGTCCGCCGATGAACGAAACCGCGCTGCGCCAACTGCTGGAGGGAGTCAGTCACGGCAGCGTTGACGTGGACGACGCCATCACCCATCTGCGCGACTTGCCCTACGAGAATCTCGGCTACGCTCGGATTGACCACCATCGCGCTCTTCGCAAAGACGCGCCGGAGGTCGTCTTCTGTGAGGGAAAAACGCCTGAACAGGCCGCCGAGATCTTCGCCCGGATCGCCGCGCACGCCGGCCGTGCCTTGGGCACACGCGCGCGCGAAGCGCACGCCGAAGCTATTCGCGCGCGCGTGCCGCAGGCCGTTTATTTCCCCATAGCCCGTGTCGTGATGGCCGGGGTTGAACAACGCCGCGCCTCCGGCGACAGCCAGCCCTATGCTCTTGTCGCCTCCGGAGGCACAGCCGATGTGCCCATCGCTGAAGAAGCGGCGCTAACGATGGAGTTTCACGGTTGTCTGGTCAAGCGGTTGTATGACGTTGGGGTAGCAGGCGTGCACCGCCTGATGGACCAGCGCCAGCGGTTGGTGAACGCGAGAGTGATCGTCGCCATAGCGGGTATGGACGGGGCGTTGCCCGGACTCATCGCCGGTCTCGTCGGCTGTCCCGTGATCGCCGTCCCGACTTCTGTTGGGTATGGGACGGGCCTCGGCGGTGTGGCCGCGCTGATGAACATGCTCAACGCCTGCGCACCGGGCGTAGCCGTGGTGAATATAGATAACGGTTTCGGCGGTGGCTATTTCGCGGCCATGATCGCGCGGACAAAACCATGAAGGTCGCGTACTTTGACTGTTTTGCCGGGGCGAGCGGCGACATGATCCTCGGTGCATTGCTTGATGCCGGCCTCCGCCCCGACGACTTGCGCGAGCGTCTCTCTGCCCTCCGTTTGCCCGACTGGCGGTTGAACGTTCGGCGAGTCGTCAAAGGCAGCGTGGCTGCTACTGCTGTCGAGATCGAGACCGAGGTGGAGCATATACAACGAACGCTCGGAGACATCGAAGCCCTGATCACCAACAGCGCCTTACCTGAGCGCGATCGGACTCTCGCGCTGCGAATCTTTCGCCGCTTGGCTGAAGCCGAAGCGCAGGCGCACGGTGTCTCGCCGGAGGAAGTCCACTTTCACGAAGTGGGCGCGGTAGATGCGATAGTGGATGTCGTCGGCGCAGTGAGTGGGCTCAGCCTGCTCGGCGTCGAAAGGGTTCACGTCTCGCCTTTGCCATTGGGGCGGGGCTTCGTTCTCGCGGCGCATGGTCTGCTGCCCCTGCCAGGCCCCGCTGTAGTCGAACTCTTGCGCGGCGTTCCGGTGGTCGGTCGGGAGGCCGAGGGCGAAACCGTCACGCCCACCGGGGCGGCCATCCTGACAACCCTGGCCGCTTCCTACGGCGCAGTGCCGCCCTTCACGATTCGCTACATCGGCTATGGGGCCGGTCGGCAGGCGGCCGACTATCCCAACGTGCTCCGCGTGTTGATCGGCGAGACGGAAATTGAAGCCAACGTGGAGTGGCTGGTCTTGCTGGAAACGAACATTGACGACCTGAACCCGCAAGTGTTCGACCACGTGATGAACCGGCTGTTTGGCACAGGCGCGCTCGACGTTTGGCTTACGCCGGTACAGATGAAAAAGAATCGACCCGGTGTTCTCGTCTCCCTCCTGTGCCGGCCGGTGGACGAGACCGCCCTGGTCGAAATCCTGTTCCGAGAAACGACCACACTCGGTCTGCGGCGACAGATGGCCGAACGCCGCTCGCTGCCACGCGAAATCCGTATAGTGAGCACCCGTTTCGGCTCAGCGCGCGTCAAGCTGGCTCTGGCCGATGGGCAGGTGCTGCGCGCGATCCCGGAATACGAAGACTGCAAGCAATTGGCCGAGGCCAACGCGGTGCCACTGCGTGAAGTGCTGGCCGAGGTGGAGCAAGTCGCAAGAGGAGGTTCTTATGGCAATCCAGATCGCTGATGACGTGCGCAGAGCACATGTCACAAAAGCGAGCGCCGGTTTCCCCACCGTTCGCCCGCGTCGGCTTCGCCTCAATCCCAGGATTCGCTCGATGCTGCGCGAAACTTCGCTTGCGCCGGACGACTTTATCTATCCGCTGTTCGTGACGCACGGGCGCGCTGTGCGGAATGAGGTCCGATCGATGCCCGGCGTGTACCAGTGGTCGATTGACAAACTCGCGCGCGAGGCCGAGTCGGTCGCGGGGCTGGGCATTCCGGCGGTGATTCTGTTCGGCATTCCCGCCGAGAAAGATCCGATCGGGCTGGAGAACTACGCGCCTGATGGCATCGTTCAGCAGGCCGTGCGCGCCATCAAAGACGCAGTGCCGGAGATGGTCGTCGTCACCGATGTGTGCCTGTGTGAATACACCGAACACGGCCACTGCGGCGTGCTCAACACAGGAAACGGATTGCTGCCTCACCCACACCTGCCCGAAGGTTACGTC
>DASSFZ010000350.1:0-2542 GCA_035693785.1 Anaerolineae bacterium
GCAGCCTTGCTGCCCATCATCTTCGAAGGAATCTGCACGGCTTATCGCCTGAGCGAGAGGAGCGTGGACGAAGTGCGCCAGCGCATCAAAGGCGCCGACAAGAAGAAGATCGCGGACAGCATCTACAGCCTGCTGCCTGAAAAGGTGGGCAACTTCGACCTGAGCCTGGTCAAGCGCATTGTCCCCAGGGAGCGATTTGAACAACTGGTGCAAGACGCCTTCGATCGCTTCGACCGCTTTTTCGTCGAGCATCAGGCGCGCTTCGACGAGCTGTTCGAAAAGTGGAAAGTGGACAATGTGTCAACTTAGAGTCTACACACGCAGTCATGAATAGTTGGCAGAACAGTGAGACGAGCTCACCCATAGTTGGGTCATCCGGCGCTACCGGCTTCACGACGCCGTCGATCAACTGGATCAGGGCAAGGTCGTGGACTGGCCGGCGCTAGCAGTGGATCTCGGCTACTTCGACCAGGCGCATTTCATTAAGGACTTCAAAAAGATCATTGGTGTATCGCCAGGAGAATATGTGAGGCGGGTGAGTCAGGGCGAGAATTCATAATTCCGAATAATCGGACGTATGCATAACTCTGCCGCATGAGGAGGCGCGACGGGCGACGCACAACCGTAGCGCGCCGCCCGCCATGCTTACGGTTGATTGAGCTGCGCGAAGCGCGTCAGGCGCGTGTCGGTGAACGTGCCGCAGGCGCCGCCCTGCTCGTGATCGGCGTCGTAGGCGATACGCGGGTTGCCGGCCGCGTCCAACGCCAGCGAGGGCCGCACGCCGGTGTCCCAGAACGACACTGTGCAGGGCGGGATGGGCGGGTTGCACTGCGGGAAGGCGCAGCCCGGCCACGGTGGGATCGGCAGCTCCTGATTGACCTGCTCGCTCGGCTCGATCTCCCGGTACTGCCAGCCTTGCGCCGAAGCGCCACAGTTGGTGTTGCACCAGGCATAGTGCAGCCCAAACCCGGCGGCCAGCGGCGCGTGATAGGCGATGCGCGGGCGATTCTGGTTGTCCAGAGCGAGGTCCACTCCTTCCTCGCCGTGCGTCTGCGGCAGACCCAGGTTGAGAGCCTGCCACGCCTGGCCCTGCGCGCAGTCCGCCGCGTCGCACGACACGTAGTACAGCGTGTTGGCGGTCAGGCTGCCGCCCAGACCTGTGCCCGTATACAGCGCCAGACGCGGCTTGCCGTTCGAGTCGACGCGCAGCGCGAATGTGGCGAACTCGGTCACGCTCGCCGATACGGTATCGACCAGACGAGTGACGTACCAGCCGGTCGCGCTGCCGCAGTTCGTGTTACATTCGGCATAAGCGACGTACCACTGGATGTTATCTGAATCGTACGACGCGTACGCCAGCCGAGGTTGGCCCGCCGGGCTGGCGGCCAGCGCGAACTCCACCGCCTGCGAGTCCTCGAGCAGGCGCGCCTCGTGCCAGTTCGCGGCCGTCAGGCAGCCGCTGTCGCAGTAGGCATAGTACACGCCCCGGTGTAGATCGTCGAGGTCCGCCCCGCTGTCGTAGTACACGAAGCGCGGGCGGCCCAGGTGATCGAGCGTGAAGAAGCGGCTGAAGGGTTCGCCCTCTGCGAAAGCCCGCGCATAGACATAGGCCACGATGCCGGAGTTCCACTGCGCCGGGTTTACGCAGTTGCTGTCGCACGTCCAGTATTCGTATGCGAACATCGAACTCGACGGCGGCCGCAGTCGCAACAGCAGGCGCGGATGTCCGGCGGCGTCGAGCGCCAGATTGGCATACTCCACGTTGTCGCCCAGCGGGACAATCGTGAAAGCCGCTGCGCTGGAGCAGCTCGCCGGGCAGTAGGCGTACAGTGCCGACCGCGTGGGATTTTGCTGCGAGACACTATCCGGCGTGAATACAACATGTACGCCGCCCGACCCGTCGACCATGACGGTCGGGTGCGAGGTGGGCCGATCGATATCGGGAATGGGTACGATGAAGAAGCCGCCCGACGGCGTCGTGCTGCCGGCTGTCACCGTCGTCTTCGCACTGGTCGAGCCGTAGGCGTTCGTGGCGATCAAAGTGTACTCCGTCGTCGCCGATGGGTTCACCACCCGGCTCGATCCCGTCACCGTGCCGATGCCGGGGCTGATGCTCAGGCTCGTCGCGCCGGTCACACTCCACGACAGCGTGCTCGATCCGCCCGGAGCGATGCTGGCCGGGTTGGCGCTGAAGGAGTGGATGACGGGCGGGCTGCCTGCCGGCGATCGGACGACGAGAGGCAAGAATACTTTGTAGGCCGGCGCAGCGCCCGAGGCCACCACGTTGAGCGCCACATCGTCCACCCAGGCGCGGCTCGTCAGTGAGCCGTTTGTCTGAACCACCACGCCGAACAGAACTGTCTTGCCGGTCACGCTAACCAGCTCACTGGCTGTCAGTGTATAGGTCTCTCGCGCCCAATCGACGTTGCCCGCCTGGCCGAAGTCGGCCCACAGCAGCACGTAGTTCGTCGCGCCGGATTGATCCCGCAGTCCGACATAAAAGTAATCGGCCTCAGCGTTCGTCTCGGTGGTGTTCAGCCGA
>DASSFZ010000351.1:0-9394 GCA_035693785.1 Anaerolineae bacterium
GGGAGGAATGCCCGGCCTGCGATCTGGTCCAACCGGTGCTTGGGATTGCCTTCGCCGCCGAACAGCCGCAGGCGGAAACGGGTGTCGGACGCGGCGCCCTCTTCATTCTGCTCGACGTCGAGGAATAGCCGCGTCAGCTTATTTCTTTAAGGCCACCGCCAGAGCCTCCCCCAGGCTGCGTGCGGTGACGATCTCGATATCGTCCGGGAGTCCCTCGGAGACGCGATACGTCTTCGGGATCAGCGCGCGGCGGAAGCCGAGTTTGGCTGCCTCGTTCAGGCGCGCCGCCAGTTGGCCGACGGCGCGCAGCTCGCCCGACAGTCCGACCTCGCCAACGAGCGCCAGGTCTGCGGCGACCGGCGTGTCGCGCAGGCTCGACGCGATCGAGGCGGCGATCGGCAGGTCTGCCGCCGGCTCGCTGATATACAGCCCGCCGACGACGTTGACGAACATGTCCTGATCGCCCAGCTTCAAGCCCAGCCGCTTGCTCAGCACTGCGGCGACGAGCAGCATCCGGTTCATGTCCACGCCGTTCGCCGTGCGGCGCGGCAGGCCGAATGCGCTCGTGCTGCACAGCGCCTGCACCTCGACCAGGAGCGGGCGCGTGCCTTCCATGGTCACCGCGATGGACGATCCGGGCGCGGCGGGCAGGCGCTCGGCCAGGAATGCCTCGCTGGGGTTGGCGACCTCGACCAGGCCCGAGCCGCGCATCTCGAACACGCCGACCTCGCTCGTCGCTCCAAAGCGATTCTTCGTCGAGCGCAGCAAGCGGTAAGCGTGGTGCAGATCCCCTTCGAGGTACAGCACGGTATCGACGATGTGCTCCAGCACCTTCGGCCCGGCGATCGCGCCCGACTTGGTGACGTGCCCGACCAGGAACACGCTCGTGCCGCTCTGCTTGGCCAGCCCCTGCAGCCGCGCCGCGCACTCGCGCACCTGCGAGATCGATCCTGCCGCCGAAGTCAGTTCGCTGGTGTACACCGTCTGGATAGAATCGATGACGGCCAGTCGAGGCTTGATGTTTTCGATCTGAACGATGATCTCGTCGAGATCGGTCTCGGTGAGCAGGTAAAGCTGGTCGCCGCTCAGCCCCAGCCGATCGGCGCGCATCTTGATCTGCTGCGCGCTCTCTTCGCCCGACACGTACAGCGCCGGGCCGTGCGTCACGGCCATCTGTGCGACGACCTGGGTCAGCAGGGTGGTCTTGCCGATGCCTGGATCGCCGCTCACCAGCACCAGGCAGCCCGGCACGACGCCGCCGCCCAGCACGCGACTGAATTCCTTCATCGCCAGCGGAACGCGGTCGTGGCCGTCGCTCTGGACGTCGGCCAGGCGCACCGGCGCGGATCGCGGCACGCCGGCGCCGGAGGAAGACCGGCCGCGGCCCGGCTTGCTCTCGGCCATCTCGACCAGCGAGTTCCACTCGCCGCAGTCGGGGCAGCGCCCCATCCACTTGAGCTGTGTCGATCCGCATTGCTGGCACACGAAGACGGTTCGTGTTTTGCTCTTCATCCTTTGTCCTTCATCATTCGTCAGTTCGGTGGAGTTGGAGTTAGAGTTAGAGTTAGAGTTAGAGTTAGAGTTAGAGTCAGAGTTAGAGTTAGAGTCAGGCGGTTAGCCCGATCCAGGGGGCACCTTAACGATAGGATGTTTACGTGCCTTTGGCATCAAGAGCAGGTGGACGAGAAGCTGGCTCGTCACCTGGCACCTTAAGAATAGCATGTTTACGTGCGTTTGGCATCCCCCCGTGGCGATAGGCTCACGCCTCGAACTGCGCGACGCATTCGATGTGGTACGTATGTGGAAACATGTCCAGCGGCTGGACTTCCACCAAACGGTACCCGCCGTCGAGCAACTGGCGCGCATCACGGGCGAGCGTCGACGGATCGCAGCTTACGTACACCAGGCGCTCGACGTGCTTCGCGATCAACGCCGCGATCACCGCCGGTCCGCAGCCGGCACGCGGCGGATCGACGATCGCGGCGTCGATGTGCTCTCCGATCTCGGGCAGGACGGCTTCGACCGGCCCTTCGCGCAGATCGACGCCCCCGAACTGCCCCAGGTTCACACGCGCGTCGGCGATTGCGCTGGAGCTCGATTCGATCCCGATCACGCGTTCAGCGACCGGCGCGATGAACCGGGCGAACAATCCTACGCCGCAGTAGGCGTCGAGCACCGTTTCCCCGCCGCGCGGCGCGACGCGGCTCACGACCTGATCGACGAGTGTTTCGATCAGCGATGCGTTGACCTGAAAGAAGCTGTGGGCTGACACTTGAAAGACGGCCCCTTTGAATTGGAGATTGGAGATTGGAGGTTGGAGGTTGGAGAGACTCCGGTGAGCTTGCCACACCTTCACGCTTGCAGCCGGTCCCTCGGAACGCACCACCACACGTGTCGTTCCCGGCTCGGCCTGTCCCTGTGCCCGCAGCCACTCCAGGATGGGTGTCTGGACAATGTGGCACTCGTCGATCGGGATGATACGGTTGCTGCGCGCAGCCATGAAACCAAGACGGCCATCCGGTGTGACGCTGAATTCGGCGTGGCTGCGATAGGCCCACACGTCGGGACTGGGAATCGTGTCGCGCACGGGCGCGCTGTCGATGCGACCCAGGCGCTTCAACTGTTCGCGCACGACGGCGGTTTTGAATTGCAGTTGCGCCGGATAATCCACGTGCTGCCAGTGGCAGCCGCCGCACGACGCCGGGCCGAACCCGAAATGCCGGCAGCGCGGCGAGACGCGATGCGGCGAGGGCGCGACGATCTCGGCCGCCTCGGCGCGCGCGAACCGGCCGCGATCCTCGACGATCTGAGCGCGCACGGTTTCGCCGGCGATCCCGCCGCGCACGAAAATCGCTTTGCCGCCTGCCCGGCCGATCGCGTCTCCGCCGTAGGTCATGGCATCCAGATGAAGCACGAGGCCGGCTGGCGGCTGGGTACGTTGGCTCATAAACGAACAATGCGAAAGTCGGTGAGGGGCGTCATAACGCTCAAGCAAGTTAAACGCCGCTCCGGTGATCCTCGTAGCTGGAGTTTGGGGACAGCCTTGAAGGCGGCTATGGAAAGCCGCCCTACGTGGCCTGCGTTGATTGTCGGATTAAAGCGAGTTGCGAAACTCCAGTCGTTATAAAAAGAGGCTACCAACCGTACGATCGGCAGCCTCAGTCGTGATGGACACGCAGGTGCTAGGCGAGCACCGGCTCTTCGATCACAGGCGCTTCCGGATTCCGTACTGAGCGGAAGTCGAGGTTTCCTTCCAGGAGGTCGATCACGATCGTGTCGCCTTCCTTGAACTGGCCGGCCAGGAAGCCATCCGACAGCCGGTCCTCTACTTCGCTCTGAATCACGCGCCGCAGCGGCCGGGCGCCGTAGTCCTGGTCGTAGCCTTTCTCGGCCAGGAGCGCCTTGGCCGCGTCGGTCGCCTCGAGCTGGATGCGGTGATCCTTCAGGCGCTCCTGAACCTTGATCAGCTCCAGGCCGACGATCTCCTTGATTTCCTCTTTGCTGAGCGCGCGGAAAACGATCACGCTGTCGAGGCGGTTGATGAACTCGGGCCGGAAGGTGCGCTTCAGCGATTCGGTCAGCTTCTTGCGCATCTCGGCGTACGCCAGGTTGGCTTCCTGATGCTCGTCACGCTTGATGTTGAACCCGATCGACGTCTGCCGCTGGATGAGGTCCGCGCCGATGTTGCTGGTCATGACGATGATCGTGTTGCGGAAATTCACTTTGCGGCCGCGCGCGTCGGTGAGGTGGCCCTCCTCCAGGATCTGGAGGAGCATGTTGAAAACTTCGGGGTGAGCCTTCTCGATCTCGTCGAAGACGACGATCGAGTAGGGGCGGCGACGGACCGTCTCCGTCAACTGGCCGGCTTCGTCGTAGCCGACGTAGCCGGGCGGCGCGCCCACCAGGCGCGACACGTTGTGCCGCTCCATGAATTCGCTCATATCGATCTGAATCAGCGCGTCTTCGCTGCCAAACAGCAGCTCGGCGAGCGCTTTGGTCAATTCGGTTTTGCCGACGCCGGTCGGGCCGAGGAACATGAATGAGCCGATCGGCCGCCGAGGGTCCTTCAGCCCGGCGCGCGCCCGGCGCACGGCTTTCGAGATCGCTTCGATGGCCTCCCGCTGGCCCACGATACGCTTGTGCAGGTCGTCTTCCATATGCAGCAGCCGCTCCGACTCCGTGCCGGCGATGCGCGTGACCGGGATGCCCGTCCACATGCTCACCATCTCGGCGATGTCCTCGGGAGTGACCATCGCCACCTGGTCGCTGCTGTCCCAGTTGGTGCGCAGTCCGTCGATCTGCTCGATGAGGTCTTCCTCGCGATTGCGCAGATCGGCCGCGTCGTCGTATCGGCGCTCCTCCAGCGCGCGCTCTTTTTCCTTCTGAATGGTCTTCAGCTCGCCGTGCGCCTCCTGCAGGCTTTTCGTCTGCGGCGCCTTGTACATGCGCACCCGAGACGACGCCTCGTCGATCAGGTCGATGGCCTTGTCCGGCATGAAGTGATCGGGGATGTAGCGCATCGCCAGCCGGGCGGCTGCCTCTAACGCCGCGTCCGTGATGCGCAGCTTGTGGTGCTGCTCGTAGCGCTCGCGAATGCCCTTGAGGATATCGATCGTCTCGTCGATGGTCGGCTCGTCGACCAGGACGGGCTGAAAACGGCGCTCCAGGGCGGCGTCGCTCTCGATGTACTTTCGGTATTCGTTGAGCGTGGTCGCGCCGATGCACTGCAATTCGCCACGTGCCAGCGCCGGCTTGAGGATATTGGCCGCGTCGATGGCGCTGCCCGCCGCGCCGGCGCCCACCAGCATGTGGGCCTCGTCGATGAAGAGGATGGCGTCGGAGTTCTTAAGCTCTTCGATGACGCGCTTGAGGCGCTCTTCAAACTGGCCGCGATACATGGTGCCGGCGACGAGCGAGCCGACGTCCAGTTGCAGCACGCGCTTGCCCAGCAGCGATTCGGGCGTCTGGCCGTTGACGATGCGCTGGGCCAACCCTTCGACGATGGCGGTCTTGCCCACGCCCGGCTCGCCGATGAGCGCCGGATTGTTCTTGGTGCGGCGGGACAGAATCTGAATCACGCGCTCGATTTCCGTCTGTCGCCCGATCACCGGATCGAGCTTGCCTTCTTCGGCGGCGGCCGTCAGGTCGGTCGCCAGTTGATCCACGAGCGGCGTCTTCGCGCGGTCCTTTTTCTGCTGAGCCCTGGACTCGCGGCTGGCCGTGTAGCTCTGCGCGCCATCCTGAAGCTCTTTGGTCAGCTCGCGGCGAATCTGTTCAGGCGTCACGCCCAACTGCCGGAGAATGTCCATCGCCACACCATCACCCTGTCGAACCAGCCCCAGCATCAGATGCTCGGTGCCGATGTAGTGGTGATTCATGCGGCGCGCTTCTTCCACTGCCAGCTCAATCACTCGCTTGGTGCGCGGCGTCAGATCGATCTTGCTGAACGGGGTGCGACGGCCAGGCCCCGTAATGCGCTCTACCATCTCCATGACGCGAGGCGGCTGCACGCCCAAGTTGCGCAAGACACGCCCGGCAACTCCACTCTCCTCGCGCATCAGCCCCAGCAGGAGGTGCTCGGTGCCGATGTAGTTGTGGCTGAGACGTTCGGCCTCTTCCTGAGCGTAGGTCAGGACACGGCGGGCGCGCTGCGTGAAGCGATCGAGCTTGTTGGTCACTGCAATCCTCCATCCCGATCTCCGTCCCTTGCGGGGATCGAGATTGTTCAGACATCGGTTAGATTAATTGGGAACGTCGGCCGGCGTTCGCGCGCGACGTCCTGTAGAAATATATCACGCTTTTCGATTGCGGCGTGATGGGAGATATGGGGGTACAGGTCGGCCTTTATGCACCTGTTACGTCGGATTCCAGGCTACCCTCAGTCGATTCCGCTTCCGTCGATTCACTCTCGGGCGGCTCCGGCTCAGGTGTTGGAGCCGCAGTCGGCACGGGTTCAGGCGCGCCCGGCGTGGCCGGCTCGACTTCGGCTGTGGCCTCGGCCAGGCCGCGCTGCCAATCCGAATCGACATATTCGCCCTTGGCCACGCGTTTCAGGCTCAACCCCAGGCGCCGCTCGTGCGGCTCGATGCGGATGATACGGAGCGTGACCAGTTGCCCTTCCCGGACGACTTCCTTGGGATGCGCGATATGGCTGTCGGACAGCTCTGAGATGTGAATCAGCCCCTCGATTTCCTCATCGCCTTGAATGCGCGCGAAGGCGCCAAACTTGGCCAGCTTCGTGATGGTGCCTTCCACCAGTTGCCCAACCTGGTAACGGCTTTCCAAATTAGACCACGGATCCGCTTCCACCCGCTTGAGGCTCAAGCCGATGCGCTTTCGCTCCGGATCGATGTGGATGACCTGCACCCGCACGATCTGGCCCACCTTGAGGACTTCCCGGGGGTGGTTGACGCGTTTCCAGGACAATTCCGAGAGGTGCGCCAATCCATCCGCGCCCCCCAGGTCGATGAACGCGCCAAACTCGGCCAGGCTGATCACTCGGCCTTCGCGCACGTCGCCTTCTTGGAGTTCGGAGAGGAGCTTCTCCTTCTGGGTTTTGCGCCAGTCGCGCATGGCGGCCCGCTCGGACAAGATCAGGCGATTGCGCTGGCGGTCAAGCTCGATGATCTTGAGCTGCAGCTTCTGTCCGGTCAAGGCCGCAAGCCGGTTTTCCTTCGAGTTGGCCCCAGGCTCGCCGCCCTCGCCCCGGCTGCCTCGCGACACAAGCTGGGACGCCGGCACGAATCCCCGCACCTTGCCGATTTTGACGATCAGTCCACCCTTGTTGTGTCCGGCGACGACGCCCTCAAACACCTGCTGCGAGCCGTATAGCGTTTCCGCCTCTCTCCAGTCTCGATCGGTGTGCGCGCGGCTGAGAGTCAGCACGACGCGCCCGTTGCGATCCTCCGGCGCGACGACCACGGCCTGCACCGGGTCCCCCACCTTCAGCTCGGCCAGCACCTCATTCGGGATGCCTTCCATCTCGCGAATGTTGATCACACCTTCGGACTTCGATCCGATATCGACCAGGATCTCGTTGGCTTCGATGCCGACAATGGTGCCGTTCAACGCGTCGCCACGCTTGTGTTCCTTGAAGGCGAAGTCTTGCTGGTCGAGCAGTTGCTGCATCGTGTGGTCTTCGTTTTGAGGCGCGCTCCTTTCGCTCGCCGAATGCTCTTCCTGATCCACCATCACCGCCCCCGTCCGGACTTAATAATGACAAAATTATAAACCTATTCCAATCAAATGGCAAACAACCGTAATTTTTATGTCGGTCTCGACACACTCAGCCGCCAGGCATACCGCGTCGGCTCGCCGCGCCGGGGACGGCGGCGGAGCCTAAATATGACATTGTCGAAATACTCAGCCGCCCTTGCCGCGGGTATGCCGCAAAAGTGTCGGTGAGAGCCGGCTCTGTTGCTCCGGTCGGGTCACAGACCCGACCCATCGATAGTGCCAGCCGGCGTGAACGTTGCCTAACATCGCGACTGCCGGTATAATTTCGGGCATACTCGTTGGCGGAGAATATATGTCAGGCGACGCCCTGCAGTATGCGCGCTCCCATCGGGAGCAACACCTCGCGGAACTCAAGCAACTACTAGCTATCCCCAGCATCAGCGCCCAACCGAATCACCAGACGGATATTCAGAACGCCGCAGCCTGGCTGGCCGACCATTTCAAGTCGATCGGACTGGCGCGCGCCGAGGTGCGCCCGACGTCTGGTCATCCGATCGTGCTGGCCGAATGGCTGGGCGCTGGCCGCGACCGGCCAACCCTGCTGATTTACGGTCACTACGACGTGCAGCCGGTCGATCCCATCGAGCTGTGGCATTCGGAACCGTTCGAGCCGGCGGTGCGAGGAGACAACCTGTACGCGCGCGGCGCGTCGGACGACAAAGGCCAGATCATGGCCCACATCAAGGCCGTCGAGTGCCTCATGAGCACGGCCGGCAGGCTGCCGATCAACGTCAAGTTCCTCGTCGAAGGCGAGGAAGAGATCGGCGGGCCGAGCCTGGACCCGTTCATCGAGGCGCACAAGCCAGAGCTGGCTGCCGATCTCGCGCTGATTTCCGATTCGCACATGCCCCGGCCTGATCTGCCCGGCATCGTCTACGGCCTGCGCGGACTCTCGTACATCCAGGTCGAAGTGACCGGGCCGGCAGGCGACCTGCACTCCGGATCGTTCGGTGGGGCGATCTACAACCCGATCCAGGCGCTGGCGGAGATGATCGCTTCGCTCAAGGATCGAGACGGGCGCATCACCCTGCCGGGGTTCTACGACAAGGTTCGCCCGCTCGACGCGGACGAGCGCCGGGCGCTGGCTCAGACGCCGTTCAGCGACGAGAAGTTCAGGAGAGAGGCCGGCGTCGCCGGGACGTGGGGTGAGAAGGGTTACTCTGTGCTCGAGCAGATCACCGCTCGACCGACGCTCGAAGTCAACGGTATCTGGGGCGGTTATCAAGGCGAGGGCAGCAAGACGGTGCTGCCTGCGAAAGCGTATGCGAAGATCAGTTGCCGCCTGGTGGCCGATCAAGACTATCGCGAGATCAGCCGCCTGCTGGGCGAGCATCTCAAGCGCATCGCGCCGCCGCAGGTGCGCGTGGAGACGAAGGCATTGCACGGCGGGCAGGGCATTCTCATCGACCGGGATGCCCCGCCGATGAAGGTGGCGGCGGCGGCGCTGGAGAAGGCCTTCGGCAGCAGGCCGGTGTTCATTCGTGAAGGCGGCTCGATCCCGGTCGTCGCCTCGCTCAAGCATTTGCTCGGCATCGACACAGTGCTGATGGGCCTGGGTCTGAGCGACGACAACCTGCATGCTCCCAACGAGAAGTTCTACTTGCCCAACTTCTATCGGGGAATCGAAGCGTCGATCCACTTCATGACTCTGCTAGGGCAATAGGCCGTGATATTCTCTCATCGTCCGGCGCGGGCCGCGCTGCTGCTCGCGCTCGTCTTGTTGGCCGGATGCGCCAATCTGGCGCGCACGCCGAAGCCGATCGTCGTCGCACAGCTCCCGCCGTCACCGACACCGACCGCTACACTTGAACCGACCCCAACGCCAACACCAGAGCCGACCCCGACGCCGGACCCTTCGGCTACGCTCAGGGCAGGTCCGACTCAGACGCCGTCTCCCACTCCCGGCTGCGCCGAGGCGGCAGGCCGTATCGACAGCGGCCAGCTTCCCAGCATCGTTGTGTCCGGTGGGCAGGTCGCGTATGCGATCTACTTCCCGCCCTGCTACGATACGCGCACGCGCTATCCGGTCGCCTACTTGATGCACGGCAGCCCGGATTTCGACGAGCGGCACTGGCTGGACCTGGGCTTGAAGGATGCGCTGGATCGAGCGATCGTCTCGCGCCGCGTGCCGCCATTCATGGTCGTCCTGCCGCGCGGC
>DASSFZ010000352.1:0-3672 GCA_035693785.1 Anaerolineae bacterium
CCGGAACCCGGAACCGAACTCTCTATCGTTGGGCTTGCGCGCCTGCTCCGGCATGAGGCCCAAGCGCGCGAGCACATGGAGCGCGCAAAGCGGAATGCCGCCCACGAGAACGATCTTCGCTTCCTCGAGCTGCGTGAGCGCAACATTTGGAGGGATGCGGCCTAACCCTTCGCTCGAGCGGACCTCCACCGGCAAGGCACTTGGGCCGCGAACCCGTCGTGCTTATCATCGGGCTCGCGGCCCAAGCGCCTTGCCGGTGGCGGCCGCTCAGCTCAAACGTTAGGCCACACATGAACACCATGCGTGTCGTCGAGATCCGTTCCTACAAGCTCAAACCCAACAGCGCGGAGATGTTCCACGCATTGGTGGCAGAACAGAGCGTTCCGCTGCATCGTGAGGCGGGAATTGATGTTGTCGCCTATGGGCCCTCGCTCCACGATGCTGATGCCTACTTTCTCATCCGAGCTTTCGACAGCATGGAGCACAGAGCCGGCGCCGCGAATCTGAACACAGCCTAAAGTGGACAGGCTGCTCCGATGGGCGAGGATAGAGCCCGAGACGACAGGAGCAGAGCAGATGAGCAAGAGACCGCGCCGGAACCACTCACCGGCGTTCAAGGCCAAGGTGGCGATCGAGGCCTTGGCCGAGGGCAAGACGATTGCCGAGATCGCGCAGAAGCACGACGTGCATCCGAATCAGGTCACGGAGTGGCGGCGGCAACTGATGGAGCGCGCTGCAGGCGTGTTCGGCGCAGCGGTGGTGCCGGAGACCCCACCGGTGGACCTGAAGGCGCTGCACGCCAAGATCGGGCAGCTGACGCTGGAGAATGATTTTTTGGAAGGTGCGCTCGGCAAGGCGGGATTGCTGAGCGTAAAGCGATGATTAACCGCGAGCACAAGCTGCCGATCAAGCGCCAGGCCGAAGTCCTGGGCATCAGCCGCGGCACGGTGTACTACCAGCCCAAGCCGATCAGCCAGGCCGAGCTCGCGCTGATGCGGCGCATCGACGAGTTGCATCTGGAGCACCCGTTCGCGGGCAGCCGGATGCTGCGAGACTTCCTGCGGCTGCAGGGCATCGAGGTGGGTCGCCGGCGCGTGGGCACGCTGATGTGGCGCATGGGCATCCAGGCGCTGTACCGCAAGCCCAACACGAGCAGGAAACATCCGGCGCACCCAGTGTTCCCGTATGCGCTGCGCGGGCTGGCCATCAGCCAAGCCAACCAGGTCTGGGCGCTGGACATCACCTACATCCCGATGGCGCGCGGCTGGGTGTACCTGGTGGCGGTGCTGGACTGGCACAGCCGCAGGGTGCTGGCGCACCGCGTGTCCATCACGATGGAGGCCGAGTTCTGCGTCGAGGCCTTGCGCGAGGCGGCAGCGCGCTGGGGAGCGCCGCAGATCGTCAACACCGACCAGGGCAGCCAGTTCAGCAGCGCAGAGTTCGTCGCCGAGGTGGCGCGCATCGGTGCGCGCCAGAGCATGGACGGCCGGGGTTGCTGGCGCGACAACGTCTTCGTCGAACGGCTGTGGCGCAGCGTGAAGTACGAGGACGTGTACCTGAAGGCCTACGACAGCGTGAGCGCCGCGCGGCTGAGCCTGGCGGCGTACTTCGAGTTCTACAACGCGCGCCGGCCGCACCAGAGCCATGACGGGCGCACGCCGGACATGGTCTACTTCGGCACGCTGCCCGCGCTGACGCAGGCCGCCTGAAGGGTTGAACCATGAGTACATGGCTCAACCGGGGCGCCTCCGGCGGCCTGGCAGGGGCCCTGGGATAGAAAGATCAAACCGCAGCCAATCCACTTATCTCAGGCCGCTGTGTGTTCAGACGAGCGGAGCCAGCTCTCACCTCCCCCCGCGTCAGAATAGTTGTCGCCTCCATAGATCAACCCAGGGGGCGGCGATGAAGGACGGACTTGGCTCGATACGGACAGGCATTCAAGGACAGAGCGGTAGCGAGGTTGCTGCCGCCGGAGAGCGCTGCGCTGGAGGTGGTGGCGCGGGAAGTTGGCATTGGAGCGGGAACCCTGGAGCGTTGGCGCGAGGATGCGCAGTCCAGGCCCGCCCGAGGGCGGGCCTGGACTGCGGGCGCCCGGCTTGAGGCGGTGATCACCACGGCGGCGATGAACGAAGCGGCCAAGAGCGCCTGGTGCCGCGAGCATGGCGTGTACCCGGCGGAGCTGGACAAGTGGCGAGCCAGCTGCACCACCGCGCTGGCCGATCCCGAGGACGCACGCGCCAGCCCGCAGGCCACGCGCGCGGACCGCAAGCGCATCAAGGAGCTCGAGCGCGACCTGCAGCGCAAGGATCGGGCGCTGGCCGAGACGGCGGCCTTGCTGGTGCTGTCAAAAAAAGTCGCGGCGATCTTCAACAAGGGCGAGGACGAATGATCGGCCTCGAAGATCGCCAGGCCCTGGCCCGGGACATCGATACGGCCCACGCCGCAGGAGCGCGGTTGCAGCCGGCTTGCGAGATCGCCGGCATCGATGTGCGCGCCTTGCAGCGCTGGAGGGCGGCCCAGGAAGGCCTCACGGCGGGCGATGGCAGGCCGCAGGCGGTGCATCCCACCCCCAGCCATGCCCTGAGCCCTGCCGAGCGCGCTGCGCTGCTGGCCGTGGCCAACGAGCCGCGCTTCGCTGCGGTGCCGCCGGCGCGCATCGTGCCGATGCTGGCCGACGAAGGCGTCTACCTGGGCAGCGAGTCCAGCATGGCCCGCGTGCTGCGCGCGCACGGGCAGAACGCCCGCCGCGGCCGCGCCAAGGCACCCAAGGCGAGACGGCCGCCCACCACCCACATCGCCACCGCCCCCGGCCAGGTCTGGTGCTGGGACATGACCTACCTGCCGGCCGTCGTGATGGGCCGCTGGTTCCACCTGTACCTGATCCTGGACCTGTACAGCCGCAAGATCGTCGGTGCCGAGGTGCATGACAGTGACGACGCCGACCATGCCGTGCACTTGGTGCGCCGCACGGCGCTGGCCGAAAGCATTGCCACCATGCACACCAAGCCCGTGCTGCATGGCGACAACGGCTCCACCCTGAAGGCCACCACGGTGCTGGCGATGCTGCAGTGGCTGGGCGTCAAGCCGTCGTACTCACGGCCGCGCGTCAGCGATGACAACGCCTATGCCGAGTCGCTGTTCCGCACCGCCAAGTACCGCCCGGAATTCCCCGCCAAGGGCTTCGCCTGCCTGGAAGAGGCCCGAGCCTGGGCCGCCGAGTTCGTGCGTTGGTACAACGACGACCACCGCCACAGCGGCATCCGCTACGTCAGCCCGGCCCAGCGCCACGCCGGTGAAGATCACGCCATCCTGGCGGCACGGCACGCGCTCTACACGAGCGCTCGCGAACTGAACCCAGCGCGCTGGTCGCGCTCCACCCGCAACTGGTCGCCCAGCGGCCCCGTGACGCTCAACCCCGAACGCGACTCCATCATCAAGACGCATTCGGCCATCAACGATATTCAGCCGATGGCTGCATGAACGAGGCGACAACTACCTTGACGCGCGCCGAACCAGTTGCTTGGAAAGCGAGACATCCCATCCAAGTTCCACGCTGCCCGTTTCGCTCGCTCAGGCCGCCCGTCCGCTGGCGGGCGGCTCACCGCAGCAGGTTCGCGCACAAGCGCAAGAGCTTCTGTTCAAGCGCTTTCTCGTCGCGCTCAGAGAAGTTGG
>DASSFZ010000353.1:0-2749 GCA_035693785.1 Anaerolineae bacterium
GGACGTGATGTGGCCGTCCACCGCGCTCAGCACGCGCCAGGACACGAGGTACGTGCCCTCGCGCGAATCTGCGAGCGATACGGATAGCTGCGTCGCGTCGGAAGGCGACACCAGGTTATCGCCTTGATCGGCTTTCGATCCATCCTCGAACAAAACGGTGATCGTCGAGAAGCCCGGCTCGATCGGCTCGGTGAACCAGATCGTCACCTTCGCCGAGGCGGTCGCCTGCACCGAGTTCGCAGGGGGATCGGAACGCATCAAGCTGGCGTGCGCAGATACGACGCGCGTCGCTATCAGCGCAAAGACGATCGCGAGAACGATGGCGGTTCTCGAAGCACGCATAAGTACCTATCACCGCGTTAGCTGCGCCGTGCGATGGTGTACGCGACGCCGGCTAGGACAAGCACCGCGACGACGATGCCGCCCACGAGCAAGGACGAATTGTCGCTCGCCATTGGCGCCGTCTCGGCCACGGCTTCGACGCGAATCGTGACGCTGTCCGTCGCGTCAAGCTCCTGATGCTCCCCGGTCGATAGGACGGCCTCGATGACGTGCTCGCCCGGCTCGAGGTCGGCGGCAGCCATGGTATCGCTGCTGCCCTGCGACATGCCGCGCTCCTTGCCGTCGACGTACAGGTGCCAATGCCGCCCCTCGCCCAGCGGGAAATTGCTCGTCTCTACTTGAACCTGCACGCGGCCGCCCTGGATCGTCGCGCCGTCTTCCGGCGCAACGATGCGGATCGAAGCGTCGCCCGCGTCGATGCGGCCACCGTGCTCGCCGGCGTGTTCGTCGTCTGTCGAGTGCTCCATCGTCGGCGTGGCCTGCCTCGGCGGCATGGCCGCAACGGCTTCGTTCATCGCCAGCGACAATGATGCCATCAAACACAGCAGCAGCAGAATGACCGCCGATCGTCGAAACACAACATCTGCTCCTTTCCATCTGCGCCTGCGATGGATGTTCGTCGATATGCTCGCAGTCCGGTCCCCACGGTGGTGTTACACATCACGCAGCACGCACCACGCAGCACGCACCACGCACCACGTATCACGCCTCACTTCCTACGCCCCAGCGCGACGGCGGCCAACACCAGCCCGATCGCCGCCAGCGCCAGGCCGGCGACGCCAAATGCGCGCGCCCCGCTCACCTCGCCCCGCACTTCCTCGATCGACGCCTGAAGCTCTCCAGTCGTCGGCTGCGCTTCCGGAAATTCCAGGCCGCCCGCGCTCGTGACCTCCTCGATCTCGGCGCTCGCCTCGACCGGCTGTCCCTCGATCGACCCGCCGAGCACGAGCGTATACGTGCCGCGCCGCGTGGGGATGAAATCGCCTGCGTACGCGCCAGGCTCGTCCTCGATCGGGCGCAGGATGAGATCGCGCGCCTGGCCGCCGTATTGAATTTGCGCCGTCAGTGTGGCTTCCGCGTCGGCGACCGGCGCGCCGTCGTCGACGCGGCTGACTTCGATGGTAACCGCGTTCTTCAAGCCGGCGAGCGGCGGCTCTTCCAGCCAGCCGACGACGAGGGCGTAATCGCCTGAGACGATTTCCTCATGCGCCAACGCCGTTCCATAGATAAGCAGCCCCGTCAGAATCAGCAGGCCGGCCGTAAGCCATCGTTTCATGCAGCGCCTCCTGTGCAGACGGATCGTGTTGAGTTTGTGTTGTGAGTCGTCAGGGGCAGTGTGTTCAGGCGGCAATTCATGGTGAACGCTGTAATTATAACATGCCGGCTCGCTTCCCGACGTATAGACCTGGCAGGTCTTATCCACCAATGTTAACTGTGCGCAAGATCGTGAAGACCTGCCAGGTCGGGTCGGAAATGCAAGCGCACTTGATATAAAGCCGCGTTGACATCGACGTGAAACGCGCCTATAGTCCGTGTCGCATCGTTGCGCGTGCCTGCCAGAGGGCGTCAAACATGCGAATCGTTTACACGGACAAGCACAAGCTGCACGCGACCGATCGAGTCGAGCGCGGCGGCCAGCCCTACGTCGTCGAGGAAGCGCCGGCGCGCGCCGAGATCATCTTGCAGGCCGTGCAGGCGAGCCGGCTAGGCGCGGTGATCGCGCCGGTCGATCATGGCCTCGATCCGATCCTGGCCGTGCACGATGCAGGCTTCGTCGAATACCTGCGCAGCGCCTACGCTGGCTACGTCACGCAGTCCGGCAGGGCGGATGCGCTCTTCGCGGACTATTACCCGCCTCGGCGCTCGCGCCGCAGGCCGGCCGGTTTTCCCGGTCTCAGGAGCTACTACGCCTTCGGCAACGACGATCCGATTTTTGCGGGCACCTGGGAAGCGGCTTATTGGAGCGCGCAGTGTGCGCTGACGGCGGCTGACCTCGCTCGCACGCGCGGCGAGACCGCCTACGCGCTATGCCGCCCGCCTGGCCATCACGCCGACGTCGACTTCTACGGCGGCTACTGCTATCTCAACAATGCGGCGATTGCGGCGCGCTACTTACAGGCGCGTGTGGCGATTCTGGACGTCGACTATCACCACGGCAACGGCACGCAGGAAATCTTCTATTCCGATCCGGCCGTTCTGACCTGCTCGCTGCACGCCGATCCGGACGAGGAGTATCCGTACTACTGGGGCGGCGCCGATGAGTGGGGAACCGGAGCGGGCGAAGGCTGCAACCGTAACTGGCCGCTGCCGTTGGGGACGGGCGACGCGGCCTATCTGGAGGCGCTGGACGAAGCGCTGGCTACAGTGAGGGAATTCAACCCCGATTATTTCGTCATCTCGGCCGGTT
>DASSFZ010000354.1:0-4138 GCA_035693785.1 Anaerolineae bacterium
GCCCTTCGACGACGTGACTGCCGTCGTGGTCAAACGCCTGTAACAGCGTCGGTCTTAAATTCGGAGGCATTCGAGACAACCTGAGTCATTACCAGGAGAGAAAGATGACCACTCAAATGAACGCGATTGAAGTTCAAAGCCTGCACAGATCCCGCGGCGAGGTCAAGGCCGTGCAGGGCGTCACTTTCAGCGTCAGTCAGGGTGAGATCTTCAGCCTGCTCGGCCCCAACGGCGCCGGAAAGACGACGACCATCCTGGTGCTGTCCTGTCTGCTTCGCCCTGACGAGGGCGACGCGCTGGTAATGGGCCACTCCGTCCGCCGCGATCCGATGGGCGTCAAGTCTGTGCTGGGCGTGGTGCCGCAGGACCTCGCGCTGTACGAAGACCTCTCCGCGCGGGAGAACCTGGCATTCTGGGGCAAGATGTACGGCCTGCGCGGTGCGGCCCTCAAGCGGCGCGTGGACGAGGTGCTGGAGATCATCGGCCTGAGCGATCGCGCCAAAGGGCGCGTCGGAAAGTTCTCGGGCGGGATGAAGCGGCGCGTCAACATCGGCGTGGCCCTGCTGCACAAGCCGCAGGTCATCTACATGGACGAGCCGACCGTCGGCATCGATCCGCAGTCGCGGCGAAGCATCCTGGATAGCGTCGTGTCCCTGAAAAACGAGGGCATGACCGTGCTCTACACGACGCACTACATGGAGGAAGCCCAGGAACTCTCGGACCACATCGCCATCATGGATCACGGCAAATTGATCGCGTTGGGCACGCATGAGGAGCTGGTCAAGATCGTCGGCGAGCTGGACCGCATTACGCTGACCATCAATGCCGAGAGCGCCCGCGTGTTGGAGGCCTGGAAGGCCGTGCGCGGCGTGGAGCACCTAAGCGCAGAAGACGGAACGGTCAGCCTGCTGGTGGATGACAGCAATCAGGTGCTGCCCCGCCTGTTCGATGCGGCCTCGGCGAACGGCGTGCGCATCACGTCCGTGGACATTCAGGAGCCGAACCTGGAAGCCGTCTTCCTGCATCTGACAGGCCGCGCGCTGCGGGACTAAAACGTGAAACGTGAAGCGTGAAACGTCATCGCCTTACGTTTTACGCACCACGTTTTACTCTTTACGTTTCACGCCTCGGGAGTTCAGTATGAAAGCGATCGACATCGCCATCAAAGACATGGTCCAGGCCTTTCGCAGCGCTATTGCGCTCGTGTTCATGTTCGTCATACCGCTGCTGGTGGCGGGTCTGTTCTACTTCATGTTCGGCAACATCGCGTCACAGGGCAATCTTGATGTGCCGGCGATGAAGGTCGTCGTCGCCGACCTCGACGAAGGCAGCCCTGAGGTAGTCGGGTGGTCGGGTGGTCAGGTGGTCGGCGGCGTCGACGCAGACACACTGGGCGAACTGATTGTCGGCGTGCTGCAGAGCAAAGACCTTGCGGATCTGCTTGAGGTGTCGCTTGCGCCCGACGCCGAAGCCGCCCGCGCCGCGGTGGATAGGCAGGAGGTGCAGGTCGCCATCATTATCCCCGCCGATTTCTCGGGGCAGTTCGCCGCGCCCGCCGGCCAGGCCGTGATCATGTTCTATCAAGACCCGACGCTGACCATCGGCCCCGGCATCGTCAAGTCCATCCTGAACCAGTTCATGGACGGCATGGCGGGTGCGAAGATCGCCGTGAGCGTCGCGCTGCAAGAGATGGGAACGCTTGACAGCAACCGGATCGGGCAGATCGTCCAGTTGTACCTGGCCGGCTCGACGACGCAGACGGGCGATCCGGCCGCCGCGCTGCTCGACGTGCGCGCCTCGGGCGCATCGCAGCCGGCGACCAACCCGCTTCTCGCCATCGTCGGGCCGATTATGGGCGGCATGATGATCTTCTTCGCTTTCTACACCGGCACGGCCACCGCCCAGACCATCTTGGAGGAGGAGGAAGAGCAAACACTGCCGCGCCTGTTCACCACGCCCACGCCGCAGGCGGTTATTCTCACCGGCAAGTTCCTGGCCGTCTTTCTGACCGTGCTGGTGCAGGTCGTCGTGCTGCTCGTCGCCGCGCGGCTGATCTTCCGCATCGAGTGGGGAGAGCTGCCTGCGGTCGCGCTGGTGGTGGCCGGCACCGTGATCATCGCCGCGTCGTTTGGCATCTTCTTCATGTCACTGCTCAAGAACGCCAAGCAGGGCGGTGCCATCTTCGGCGGCGTGCTGACGGTGACGGGCATGATTGGGGCGATCAGCATCTTCGCGCAAGGCTCGCCGACAGCGCAGCAGCTCGGCAGCACCGTCTCGCTGCTGGTGCCGCAGGGCTGGGCGGTGCGCGGCCTGATTCAGGCGATGAACGGGCTGCCGGTCGTGGATGTGCTGCTGACCACGCTGGTCATGCTCGCCTGGAGCGCGGCCTTCTTCACGGTCGGCGTCTTGCGCTTCAATCGACGGTATGCGTAGGAGAGAGCCATGATCCATGTGATCGACATCGCCCTGAAAGACCTGATGCAATTGCTGCGCGAGCGCGAGACCTTCCTGTTCTTGCTCATCCTGCCGGTAATTTTCACCCTGCTGTTCGGCTTCGCCTTCGGCGGATTCGGGGGCGGCGAATCGGACCCGCGCCTGCCGGTCGGCTACCTGGATCAGGATGACAGTCCCCTCAGCCGAGAACTCCACGGCCTGCTGGATGCGTCGGAAGTCATCCGTCTGGATGAAGACGACACGCGCGCTCCCACCGATCTGGAGAAGCTGGTAGCCGATGAGAAGCTGGCTGCCGCCATCGTCGTCCCGGCCGGATACGGCGAGGCGACCCTGGCCGGCGCACCGACGCGGCTGATTCTGTTCGCCGATACGGCCAGCCCGGCCGGCAGGAGCGTTCAAAACGAGGCGCTGACCGCTGTCAATCGACTGGCGAGCGCCGTGCGCACGGCGAACATCGTGACACAGGTCGCCGGTGACCGGGCGGCGTTCGATTCCGCCCTGCAAAAGACGATTGCCGCTTGGGAGCGGCCACCGATTGCCGTGGCCGAGACAACCAGCACCGCCATCGAACAGAAAAGCAACAGTGCCCTGTCGCTGGCGCATACCTCGCCCGGAATGATGGTGCAGTTCGCCATTGCCGGGTTGTTGACCGCCGCGCAGATCATCGTCGCCGAGCGCAAGTCGCGCGCCTTGCAGCGCCTGCTGACCACGGCCACGGCGCGCGCCCACATCCTGCTGGGTCATTACCTCGCCATGCTCGCGCTCATCCTCGGCCAGTTCGTGATTCTGATCGCCTTTGGCCAGATCGTTCTGAAGGTGGACTATCTGCGCGAGCCGGGTGCGACCACTTTGATGGCCGTCACGACGGCGATGTGCGTCGCCGCGCTGGGGCTGCTCATCGGCACGCTGGCGAGGAGCGAAGAGCAGGCCATCATCTTCTCGCTGGTCCCGATGTTCGTCCTGGCCGCGCTGGGCGGCGCGTGGGTGCCGCTCGAAGTCACAGGCGCAGCCTTCCAGGCCATCGGCCACGTCTCGCCCGTCGCCTGGGCGATGGACGGCTTCAAGAACGTAGTCTCGCGAGGGTTAGGGCTGGAATCGGTGCTGCTGCCGGCGTTGGCACTGCTGGGCTATGCCGTGCTGTTCTTCGCGGTTGCGGTGTGGCGTTTCCATTCGAGCGAAGAGCAGTGATACTGAAAGATGACCATAACCAATCTCGCGCCGGCCAGTAACCGGCCAGAAAGACAGTTCACACTTGCGCAGATAGTCGGGCTTTGGGCGGTCGTGACCGTGCCAGTAGCATTCCTGGCCTGGTTTGTCGTCCCGGCTGTGGTGGACCGGGTTAACTTCCCAGCCGTGATCATCTACTGGCTTATCGTGATGGTAGGCATGGCCTGGCAGACGGCAGTTTCGCTTTGGGTTATCTCACGTCAAGAAGGCAACCTACGCTGGGAAACCATTCGCCGCTTTATCTGGCTGAACAAGCCACGTGATCCCAAAACGGGCGTGCCACGCTTGCGCTCGTTTTGGCGAATGCTGCCTCGCTGGCCGATTGTGGTCGTTGTTTTGGGTATCGGTGTTCTCATGCCGGTTTGGTTGCTCTTCACGAATAGATTCGGGGGCTTTGATTACTTCAGCATTCCTGTTTTATTGGAGTTTAGACTAATTCGATCCAGCGCCATATCTG
>DASSFZ010000355.1:0-2074 GCA_035693785.1 Anaerolineae bacterium
TGGCTGGAGATGGTCGAAGCGCGGCTGGACGAAATCCGAAGCCAGCCGGTGCCGGAGCCGGAGATTCGCCCGCGCGGCCGCCCGCCGAAAGCAAAGCAGCCAAGCCTTCATGCACAAGTGATCAAATGAGCGCAAGGAGAATGCCATGTCGATCATTCAAACGGAGAACCTGACCAAAGTGTATGGCACCGGTTCTACGGCCGTGGCGGCGCTGCGCCACGTCAACCTGACCATCGACGCGGGCGAGTTCGTCGCCGTGATGGGACCGAGCGGCTGCGGCAAGTCGACGCTGTTGCACCTGATCGGCGGGCTGGATCGCGCGACGGAGGGCAAAGTGTGCATCGATAGCCGCGACCTCTCGCAGTTGGACGACACGCAACTGACCGAGCTGCGCCGCCGTAACGTCGGGTTCGTGTTTCAGTTCTTCAACCTCATCCCCGTGCTGGACGCCGTCGAGAACACGGCCCTGCCGCTGATCCTCGATGGCGTGAAGCCGGACGACGCGCGCACGAAGGCGGCCGGCTGGCTCAAGGATATTGGCCTGGTCGATCGGCTGCACAACCGGCCCGATCAACTGTCGGGCGGGGAGCAGCAGCGCGTGGCGATCGCACGTGCGCTCGTCGCCGAGCCGACGCTGGTGCTGGCCGACGAGCCGACCGGCAATCTCGACACGCGCGCGTCGGACGAGATCGCCATCTTGCTGCGCCGCGTCGCCGACGATTGGGGCCGCGCCGTGCTGATGGTGACGCACGATCCGCGCATCGCCGCGTACGCCGATCGCATCATCTTCCTGAAGGACGGTCGCATTGTCGACGAGACGAAACTCAACGGCGATCGCCAGCGGGACGAGACGAAGATGGTGCGCGAAAAGGCGGAAGCGCTGTGAAGAGTAAAACGTAAAGCGTGAAACGTGAAGCGTGAGGCGTGAAACGTGGCAGTTACGCATTACGTTCTACGCATTGCGCTTTAGCAGGGCATATCGATGAACATCCAACTCACACTCGCGGCTCGCTATTTGATGGGGCGGAAACTGCGAACGTTCCTGACGACGCTGGCCGTCGTCTTCGGCGTGATGATCCTCTTCGGCTTGAACGGCCTGCTGCCTGCGCTAATGGATCGACTGCGCCAGAACATCATGGCGACGGCGGGCAAAGTCGATCTGGTCGTGAGTGGCGCGACGGACGGCACGTTCGATGTGAGCATCGTCGACGAGGTGCGCAGCGTCGAGGGAGTGGCCCACGCGACCGGATCTCTGCGGCAGAGCGTCACGCTGCCGGCAGGCTATGCCGTGACAGCGATCACCGTCGCGGGGATCGATCCGGCGACCGCGCCCGATGTACATCCCTACTCACTCGCATCCGGCCGATACCTGCAACCGGGTGATGGCGGCGTGATGGTGATCAGAGAGAGCCTTTCGGAGCAGGCCGGCCTGAAGATCGGCGATACGTTCACGCTGCCGTCGGCGAGCGGATCAACCGGCTTCGAGATCGTCGGCCTGATCGCGACCCGCGCAATGCCGAGCGTCGAAGAGGTGTACGTGCCGCTGCCGGCGGCGCAGGCGATGTTCAATCAGGCCAGTCGCATCAACATCGTTGAAGCGATCTTCGCGGCGGACGCGGATCGTGATCAGGTGGAGTCGGACGCGAAGACGCGTCTCGGGGACCGATTCAAGATCGGCGGAATCGAAGCGGGAAACCAGTTCCTGGCCGCTCTCGAAATCGGCACCGTGGCGCTGAACATCTTCGGCATCCTTGCGCTGTCGATGGGCGGCTTCGTCATCTTCAACACCTTCCGCACTATCGTAGCCGAGCGCCGGCGCGACATCGGGATGTTGCGCGCAGTCGGTGCGTCGCGCAAGACAGTCGTGGGCATCATCCTCGCCGAGAGCCTGCTGCAGGGCGTGATCGGCACCGCCGTCGGGATGCTTGCCGGCGTGGCGCTGGCCTATGGCCTGAGCGCGCTGGCTTCGCCGCTGTTCGAGCAAGTCCTGCACCTCGGCATTGGCGATCCGGTCTTCACGTTGCCGACCTTCCTCTTTGCGATCGTGATGGGCGTTGGCATCACTGTGCTGAGT
>DASSFZ010000356.1:0-19603 GCA_035693785.1 Anaerolineae bacterium
GCTCCCGCTGGGTCTGTGATCCAGCGGCTGACACCGGGCAAGACGCGGGTCACAGACCCGCTTTGAGCCGCATTGGGGCTTGACCCCTTATGTCTAAACTGTCGGCTCATTTACGCCCGCCTATACTAAGTAGGTGGGCAAAATAAAGTTGACATCGCTTGCCATGCTGTGCCGTCAAGAACGGGCTTGGGCACTCGATACCGTGTAAATACGACCATTTTTCACACGGTATCAGGTTAAGCCACACGATGGTGAGCGTACGAAACTTGTCGCACTGTCAAGAAAATTCTGCTTACCTACTTAGCACCACTTGTCCGAATGGAGAAACACCCCTTGCGCCGCAGGGACACCGGCCCAGCCCGATGATGACCGCGTCAGGCGCTACCGTCCTTGAGGACTTCCAATCTTACACCAGTGTGAACGGACGGATTTACCTGCCCGACCTGCGCAATAACGACAGTGGCTGGACCTCGGAGTTCTACGTGCGCAACGACGGGACAGAGTCCCGTACCGTCACGATTTACTACTTCAACGCGAACGGCACGTCCACTCCGAAGGTCTCTGATACATGCATCCTAAACCCGAATCAACGGTGCTGGATTCAGGTGAGTGCATTCGACCGTATTCCCGCTGGCACGACCGGTTCAGCCTACATCGACGGCGGGGAGGCGGTGTCGGTGGTGGTGATACAAAGGCGCGCCTCCCCCGGAGCCCGGGCAGCCTATCTCGGCGTAAGCCAGCCCAGTACCCAGGTCCACGTGCCGCTTCTGCATAAGAACAACTATGGGCTGTATAGCGAGATTTACATACAAAACAACTGGCCCACATTCACCGGCGTCACGGTGCAATACAAAGTCTCGCCCGGCCAACCCGGTAGTGATTGCACGGAATCCAGCAATGTTCTGGCCCGAGGACTCAAGGTGATCCGACTCAGCGAGGTCAGCTGCATTGGCGCCACCTTTGTCGGCTCCGCCTACGTCACCAGTAACGCGAACCATGCGCTGGCGGTGGCTTCCACCCAACGCAAGTCCGACCACAGCAATATGGCGGAGTCGAGCGGCGCGGGCGGCACAGCCAACACGGCTTACGCGCCTCTCATCCAAAATAACAACTATGGCTGGATCTCGGGCATCGCCCTGCAAAACGCCAGCGGCAGCACCAACAACCTGGCCGCCAACGTCTACAACCAGACCGGCGGCTGGCCCCCCTGCCGCACCGACACCTATTCCAACATCGGCGCGCGGAGATCGCAAATCATCTCGACGCCGGGCGTCTTCTGCACCTCGGTAGCCTCGGCGGTCTACGGCGGCGGCAGTCAGCCGGTCGCCGCCATCGTGAACCAGGTATTGCCGGGCACGCCTTCGTCGACGGACTACGAGGCGATCACTGCTCCCAGTAAAAAGGTCGTCGTTCCACTGTGGCTCAACCGATCCAGCTGGATCAGCGGGCTTGTCGTGCAAAACGTCAACGACCAATGGGCGAATATGACGATTACCTTCTACGATGCCGCCGGCAATCCGTCGGGGTCGCCCTTGACGGCAGGGATACCGCCTCGCGCGCTGTACATCAGGAGCAGCACCGGCGTCGCCAGCGGTTCCGCGGTGGTGACTGCCGACCGGCCGGTGGCCGTGGTGGTCAATCACTTCCTGAGCATCAGTGGCGATGGAAGCATGAGTCACATCGGGGTCCAAAGTTAGACAGCGCGTAGCGCCCTTCGGCGCGCATGCGCGGCAGAATGTCCGGATCGACATGGGGATGAACCGCTAACTCATTCTTGGACAGGGAGATCCCCGGCACTCAAGGAGGGCCTGACCCTGCTCATTGCTCACTGATTACTGGTCAGTGGTCAGTTATCAGTGCCCAGTTTTCATCATCCGTAGACCAGCTCAAACACGGGCCGCACTTCGCCCACCTCCAGCCCGCGATGGTTCCTCACCGCCGGGCGGTGATACTTCCGCAGCGACTCGACCTCGTCGCCGTCGAGAATGCCCATCTGGCGCAGCGCCTCGATCGCAGCCGGCCCGCCGGCTCGTTGGCCGTTGCCGTCGACGATCTTTATGGCAATCCCCAGCCCGCCCTTCACGACGCCGATGCCGTGGTATCCTTCCGCGCCCCCCTTGCACACCAGGCGCCCCGGCGCTGCGCGCATCAAATCCGTGTCGAGCCGCCCCTCGCCGCCGACCATCTCCGGATAGGCCATCATTGCGCGCACGACGCGCTGAATGGCGCTGCGACGCGGCTCCGGCAGGCCGGATGGATCGGCCAGGCGGGCGAACGCCAGCGCGCAGGCGCGCAGCGGAATGGCGAAGCACGGCGCGCTGCATCCGTCGATCCCTACGCCGATCGCGCCGGAATCGACATGGCACAACGCGGCGAGCGTGTCGAGAATCGCGATCTGGATCGGGTGGCGCCGGTCGAGATAATCGTGCGTGCTCAGCCCGCGCGCGGCGCACTGCGCCAGCATGCCGGCGTGTTTGCCGGAGCAGTTGTTGTAGATCGGCGCCGGCTCGCGCCCGGCCTCGCGCAGCATGCGTGCCGACCCTTCACTCAAAGGCCAATGCGTCCCGCATAGGAGTGCGCTCTCGTCGAGGCCGATCTTTTCGAGGATGCCTCGAACTGCTTCGAGGTGGCGCGGCTCGCCGGAGTGCGAGGCGGCCATAACCGCGAGTTCCTTGTCATTGAACCCGAAGCGATCCGCGCCGCCCGACTCGACCAGCGGCAGCAGTTGAAAGGGCTTGGCGCTCGAACGAAGGTAGGTGACCAGGTCGGGATCGCCGGCGTGCGCCACCAGCCGGCCCTGTGCATCGACGACGGCGACCGCGCCGTAATGAATCGATTCGACGAGGCCGCCGCGAGTGACTTCGACCAAAGGCGTCGGATACCTGCTGATCTGCCTTTCATCACTCATCATTCATCATTCTACATTCATCATTCTACATTCTGCGATGCTCATTTTTCCTGCTTCAGTTCGTCGTACACGTGCTCCAGGCCGGCGCGGATGCGCCGCTGCATGCGCTCGCGCTCGCCGTTTGGGATGGGGAAGCGCGGCAGGAAGGCCGCCACGAGCGAGGCCACGTCCGGTTTCTGCCTGCGCGCCTTGATGAGTGCGCGCACTTTGCTGCGTACGTCGCGCAGATAAGCCGACATCACCTGCGTGTCGGCCTTGCGGCAGACCGGACCGCGTCCGGGCACGATCTTCTTGGCCGGAAACGACGGCTTGCGCAGCCCGGCCAGCCGCTCCAGCCACACGCGTGTGCTCGATTCGGACATCACGGGATGCACGTTGAGCGTCAGCAGATCGCCGGTGAAGACAACGCCGGCGTCCGGCAGGACCACCCACGCGCTGGCGGGATTCGCGCCGCCGACGTTCCAGATCTCGATGCGCGGTGTGGTCGCGTGTAGCACCAGCCTGCCGCCAAAACTGATTTGAGGCTGAACCATCTTGAGGCTGAGCGCGATTTCCTCGGCAGCCTCGGGTGCGCCATGATGCGACAAGAAATCGGCCACCTGCTGCCGGAAGGTGTCGCCGTACGTGCGCATCTTATCGGCGGCGGCTTCGGTCGCGACGACGGCGCCCCCCAGCCACTGCTGGCCGAGCACGCGGTCGCGATGCGCGTCGGTATTGATTACGTAGCGAATCGGCGCGCCGGTGACTGACGCGATCTTCGCCCGCCAGTCACGCGCGCCGGCGGGCAGCATCGGCGCGTCGACGCACACCACGCCCATCGGCGTGAGGATCGCGCCGACGGTGACGCCGCGATAAGATGAGGAGACATAGATATTATTGGCGATCTTTTCCATTACGAAAGTTGCTCATACGCCCATTCGACGGCGGCCCAGACCTGCTCGTCGCTTGCCGGCGGGCCGCCTGCCTGCGCGAAGTCCGGCGATCCGCCGCCCCTGCCGCCGATGCGCGCCGCCGCGTCTCGCACCAACTTGCTCATGTCGAGCGCCACATCGCTCGAGCGCGCGAAGACGAGCGCCGGCTTCTCCCCGCCCGAGCCGAGCAGCGCCACCGTGCGCGGCCGCGAGATGACCTGTTTCGCGAGCTTGCGCAGCGCGTTCATGTCACGAGCGTGCCACACGCGCATGGCGGCTGCAAGCTGGCCGTGCTCTCTCAGGTTGGACCACAGTTCGTGCGCTTCGAACTCGAGCAGGCGTTCTTGAGCCTCTTCCAACTGCTTGAACAACGCCTTGTTTTCGGCGACCAGTCGCGCCGCCGCCTCCTCCAGCTCCCAGAACCCGATTGACAAGCCGGCGGCGGCGCGGTTGATCACATCGTTCTTGCGCCGATAGTCGGCGAGCGCCCGCTGCCCGCAGCGAAACTCGACGCGCGTCTCTGGTCCGCGCCGTTCGAGCCTGACGATCTTGATCTGCCCGACTTCGCCCGTGCGCGCTACGTGCGTCCCGCCGCAGGCCGACCGGTCGAACTCCGCGATCTCGACGATGCGGATCGCCGCGTCGACCGTGGGCGGCTTGCGCAGCGGGATCGATGCCAGCTCTTCCCGGCTCACGAAGCGGGCCGTGACCGGCCGGTTTTCGAACACGATCTGGTTCGCCAGGTCCTCGACGGCGTCGACGTCGGCCGGCCGCAAGCCGGCGCGGTCCAGATCGATCGTGGCTGTGCCTTCGTTCGGGTCGTCGTTGAGGTGAAAGGCGACTGTCTCGGCGTCGAGCAGGCGCACGAACGCTTGCGACAGAATGTGCTGGCCGGTATGCTGCTGCATCAAGTCGAATCGGCGCGTCCAGTCGATCGCGCACGTCACTTCGTCTTCCGCGACCGGCTCGGATAGGATATGCACGACGCTGTGCGCCGCGTCGTCCTGCGCCTGCACGTCGATCGCCCGAGCCTGATTGATCTGCCCCCGGTCGCCAGGCTGGCCGCCGCCCTCGGGGTAGAACGCCGTGCGATCGAGGATCACGGCCGGGTGGTTGTCGATCTCAAGCCGCCCGACGACGCGAGCGCTGAACGATCGAAGGGTAGGGTCGGAGTAATAGAGGCGGTCGGTCATGTTCTAACTGGCTTCGATAGGTAGCGTAAACGTAAAGGTGCTGCCCTTGCCGAGTTCGCTCTCGACCCAGATGCGCCCGCCGTGCGTCTCGACGGCCAGCTTGCAGAAAGCCAGGCCCAGGCCCGTGCCGGGCGTTTGCCCGCCGATGCCCGCGCCCCGGCTGAATTTTTCGAAGATGCGGCGCTGATCCTCCGGCGGGATGCCTGGCCCCTCGTCGTTCACGGAAATGTGGACGTCGGCCCCATTGCCGAGCCGCGCGCTGATGGTCACGGCCTGGCCCGGTGTCACGAACTTGCATGCATTGTCGAGCAGGTTCACCACGACGCGCTCGATCATGTTGACGTTGATCAGCACCGGCGGCAGGTTCGGCTCGATCTCCGTCCTGAGCGCGATGCGCTTTCGATCGGCCGTGGGCTTCACGAACTCGACGGCGTGCTCGATCAGCGTGTCGAGGCGCGCCGTCGTCGTGTTCAACGTGAACTGTCCGGCTTCCATGCGCGTCATGTCCATCAACGATTCGACGAGCAGAGAAATGCGCCGTGACGAGCGCAGGGCGATGTTCACCAGCGCGCCCGGCGCGGGCGTCGTCGTCGGATCTTGCAGCGAGTCCTTCAACAGCTCCAGGCTGCTGATGATGTTGCCCAGCGGGTTACGCACGTCGTGGACGATCATGTAAACCTGTTCGTCGCGGACGCGCTCCAGCTCCTGCAGCGCGGTTCGATCGTGGACGAGCCATCGGATCGCCGGCTGTCCATCGTACACCATGTGGCGAGTATGCAGGTCGAGGCTGAGATTGCGGCTGGCCAACCGTGTCTCGAGTCTCTCGCCCAGATCGGGATTCTGCCGGGCGGCAGGCAAGGCTGTTTGCAGAACACGCAGCTCGATCGACAACTGGCTGCTGTTGAGCGGCTCGCCGACAAGCGCTTCCTTCGCCACACCGGCGAGCCGGGCGGCAGCCGCGTTGGCGCGCAGCACTTTCCCATCGTAATCGGTAATCAGGATCGGAACGACGCTGTCCTCGATGAGGCTCTCATAGGCGCGTTCTAGCTCGGCGACGCGCGCCGCGAGGCTTTCCGAATCGGCCGCGGCCGCCCCGGCGTTCTCCGCACCGGATCTGGCGCCCGCCGAGCGGGCGAGAGCGAGATCGGCATCGGTATCAGCCATCGACTCCGTCCTTCGGCGGCGGCAGCGCCGTGTGAAGGTTCGTTCCGGTGTTGAGGCACACAATCTGTTCGTCGGCCTGAAGCAAGCCTGTCTTGAGCAGCGCCCGCAAAGCGGCGACCGTCGCCGCGCCTTCCAGGCAGGCCGAGATGCCCTCCCGGCGGCGGATGCACTCCTGCGCGTCCCGCATCGCGCCGTCGCTCACGACGACGCTCGCGCCGCCGCTTCGGCGCAGCACGTCGAGGATCATCTCGTCGGCAAACGGTTGGGGCACGCGCAGCCCGGCGGCGTCCGTATGCGCGGCGGGCCACGCCTCGCAGCGATCCGCACCGGCTTGAAGTGCGCGATGCACCGGCGCGCAGCCTTCGGCCTGCACGGCGACCATGCGTGGGCGGCGCGCGTCGATCCAGCCCAGCGCCTGCATTTCTTCAAATGCTTTCCAAATGCCGATCAGGCCGGTGCCGCCGCCGGTGGGATAGAGGACGACGTCCGGCGCCTGCCAGCCAAGCTGGTGCGCGATCTCGTACCCCATCGTCTTTTTACCCTCGACACGATACGGCTCGCGCGTCGTCGAAAGGTCGAACCAGCCTCGCTCTTTCGCGTGGGTGGCTGCCATCCTGCCGGCGTCGTTGATCAGGCCATCGACCAGGATCACTTCAGCGCCGGCTGCCTGTGCGCCGGCTCGATTCGCAAGGGGCGCGTCCTGAGGCATATAGACGTGAACGGGGGCGCCGCCGCGCGCGCCGTAGGCGGCTGCCGCCGCGCCGGCGTTGCCCGCCGTCGGCACGACGAACTTGCGCGCGCCCAGCTCGATCGCGCGCGAAACGGCGGCCGCCATGCCGCGCGCCTTGAAAGAGCCGGTCGGGTTGAGACCCTCATCCTTGATCCATAAATGAGGCAGGCCCAGCGTCTCGCCGAGCCGGCGGGCGTGAAACATCGGCGTGCCACCTTCACCGAGGTAGATGATGTGCTGCGGGTCGCGCACCGGCAGCAGCTCGCGCCAGTTCCACATGCGATCGGGGCGCGCGGCCATCCGCTCACGGTCCAGTTTGGTTCGCGCGGCGTCCAGGTTGTATCGGGCCAGGAGTGGTCTTCCGCATGTCGGGCAAATGGTCTGAAGCGAGTCGGGTGCGCAGATTGCGCCGCAGCGTGAGCAGGTCAGGTGATCCAGGTAGCTGGTATGTCTATCGTTCGCGAGCATTGCACCATGGCCCGGCAGCGCCGCCGGCCCGAGCGTCCGATCGTGCAGGGCGCAACAATAAACGTCGCGCCGGTGTCTTCTCGGCCGGACATTCTTGGGATTATATCACAGCGGGAAAGACGCGCACTTCTTCAGACCATCGAAACGACCGGCGCACTGGACAGGCGATCCTTGATCATCGACGCGACCAGAGCGAGATGAGCATCGTGGTTGACGAAGTCCAGATCGTCGGAGGGCACGCTCAATACCGGGCACAGCGTGAATCCGGCGATCCAATCTTCGTACAGCTCGTTCAGGCTGGCGAGGTAGTCCGCCGAGATGCCGCGCTCGTACTCGCGGCCCCGCTGTGCGATGCGCTTCAGGAGCGTCGGCACGCTCGCCTGCAAATACACGACCAAGTCGGGCGGCGGCAGGTACAACGTGAGCACTTCGTACAGCTCGCGATACACGCCGTAATCCCGCTCGTCCATGTTGCCCTGGCGGTACAGGTTCTTGGCGAAGATCTCGGCGTCTTCGTACACGCTCCGGTCTTGCAGCACCGACGAGGGATGATCGAGCAGGCGCCGGTGGTGGCGCAGCCGCTTGGAGAGGAAAAAAACCTGCGAGTGGAACGACCATGTGCGCATGTCGCGATAGAAATCTGAGAGGTAAGGATTCTCGTCCACGGCCTCGTAAAACGGCGTCCAGCCGAGCTTGTCGGCAAGCAATCCGACGAGGCTCGACTTTCCTGCGCCGACGTTTCCCGCGATCGCGACGAAGTGTTTAGTCACCGTGCCCTCCCATCCAGTTCGTATACCGAGCGCATTTCAAGTTTCCGAGTGAACGCTCGCGCTGGATTGTCAAATCAAGCAGCGGATTTGGCACGCCCTTCGGGCAGCGCCGAGAGCGGGTCGGAATTTTCATTTGCGTGCAGAATAAGCGCGATACGCTTCGTCCAGGTCCACGCCGGTCGCGTCCGCCAGGTGCATGAGGCGGCTCAGGCACGCCGCCAGCGAATGGCGCAGCATCCTTTGATCCCCGCCGTCGAGCAGCACAGCGCTCACTTCGCCGACGCTCCGCGTCAGCGACAGGAACTCGGCGATCGCATCGCGGCGAGTCTCGCCAGCCTGCGCCTGCGCCCGCTGCAGCTCGCTGAGCGCCGAGCGATCGGATTCGGTGAGCGTGACGGGCATATGGGGCAAGGCCTGCTGAAACGTCCCTTGCCGGAGCGCGGCGCGAATGCGCTCGCGGACGGAGTCGAGCGCGCCGAGATCCTGCACGAAATTGAGCTCGTCCGTGTCGATCGCCAACACCGGGCAGTCCGTGTACGCGGCGACAAAGCCGTCGTACGCCAGGCGCAGGCTTTCGATGTAGCGGCGATCCATGGCGCGCTCGTATGGCCGGTCTCGCGCGGCGATGCGCGCCATCAGCGTGTCGAGACCGGCGCGCAGGTAAACCAACAGGTCGGGCTTGGGGATCTTCTCTGCCAGCGCGGCGTGCAGCCGGTTGTACACGGCAATCTCGTCGCCGCCCAGATTGAGGCGCGCGAACAGCGCGTCCTTGGCAAAGGTGTAGTCGCTAATCAGCGCGCTGTGCATCAGCGCGCGCGGGATGACGTCGTGCTGCTGACGATACCGGCTGAGCAGAAAGAAGATCTGCGTCTGGAACGCATAGCGCGCGCGATCGCTGTAGAAGTCGGAGAGAAACGGGTTCTCTTCGAAGACTTCCAGCAGAGGCTCGGCGTTGAAGTCTTTGCTGAGCAGCCGGACCAGCGTGGTCTTGCCGACACCGATGACGCCCTCGACGGCGATGTAAGGATGGCGGGGCAATGGATACTCCTTGTGTGGAAGTCACGTACAGCATAAGACGCTCGCGCGCAAATGTCAAGGCGGGCAACGGATGGCTTCGCACAACGGATAAACGGATATACGCGCATCGCATCCGTTTATCCGTTGTGAATCCGTTGCCTCACGTATCACGTTTGTGGTATGATTCCGTCGCTTGCAGAACGAGGAATGACACATGACGGATCGACCGCTCATCCTGATCACCAACGACGACGGTATCCAGTCGAAGGGGCTGCGCGCTGCGGCTGCGGCGTGTGAGCCGTTGGGAGAGCTTCTGATCGCCGCGCCGGCCATGCAGCAGTCCGGCGCAGGCCGCTCGATGCCGCCGGCGAGCGAGGGCCGCATTTACCCGGAAGACGTCGTGGTCAACGGCCGCACGATCGTCGCTTATGGCATCGAAGGCTCGCCCGCGCAGGTCGTCGAGCACGCGCTGTTCGAAATCGCGCAGCGGCCCGTCAGCCTGGTTATATCGGGCATCAACTACGGCGAAAACCTCGGCGAGAGCATCACCGTGTCCGGCACGGTCGGCGCGGCGATGGAAGGCGCTTCGTTCGGCATACCGGCGCTGGCCGTTTCGCGGCAGACGGAAGCCGCGCTCCATCTCAGTCACTCCGCCGACATCGACTTCTCGGCGGCGGCGCGCTACGTGCGGATGTTCTCTGAGGCTGTGCTGAGATGGGGATTGCCGGCGGGCGTCGATCTGCTCAAGATCGAAGTACCCCAGGATGCGATGCCGGATACGCCGCATCGCTGGACGAGCATCAGCCGCCAGCGCTATTTCTACCCGACCATCCCGCATCGCCGTCGCCCGACCGATCCCGGCCCAATGGGTTACGAGATGCGCATCGACGAAGCGACGCTGGAAGCCGGCTCGGACGTGCGAGCCGTCGTGATCGACAAAGTGGTGTCGATCACGCCCCTGACGCTCGATTTCACCGCGCGCGTCGATTTTGGGCAGATGGAGAGCTGGTTCACCCGGTAGCTCCATCGCTGAGGATTCTTCCCGTTCACGAGTGAGTAAGGTATAATCTGAATAGCAATGATCTCCCCCGCCCACTTGGGGCTGGAGAGGTGAGCCGGAGCTCGAATGCGCATCGTCTTTCCCTTCACTGCCATCGTTGGCCAGGAGCGCATGAAACGCGCCCTGATCTTGAACGCCATCTATCCGCAGATCGGCGGCGTGCTGATTCGCGGCGAGCGCGGCACGGCCAAGTCGACCGCCGCCCGCGCTCTCGCCGCGCTCCTGCCGGAGATTGGCGTCGTCGAGAACTGCCGCTTCGGCTGCGATCCAGGCTCGCCGGCAGAGTGGTGCACCGAGTGCCGCGAGCGTGCCGCCAAGGGCGCAGAACTGCCGCAGACCACCCGCCGCACCCGGTTCGTCGATCTGCCGGTCAGCGCGACCGAAGACCGCGTCGTCGGCACGCTGGACATCGAGCAGGCGATTCAGAAAGGCATTCGCCGCTTCGAGCCGGGCGTGCTGGCCGCTGCTAATCGCGGCCTGCTCTACGTCGACGAGGTCAACCTGCTCGACGATCACGTCGTCGACCTGCTGCTCGACTCGGCGGCGATGGGCGTCAACGTCGTCGAGCGCGAAGGCATTTCGTTCAGCCACCCGGCCCGCTTCATCCTGGTCGGCACGATGAATCCCGAAGAAGGCGATCTGCGCCCGCAGTTGCTCGATCGCTTCGCCCTCGCCGTCGACATCCGCGGCATCCACGATCAGCAGCAGCGCATGCAGATCCTCGAGCGCAACCTGGCCTTCGAGCAGGACCCCGAAGGGTTCCGCGAAGAGTGGGAGCCGCGCGAGCACCTGCTCTCCGAGGAAATCGATCGCGCGCGCCAGACGCTGCCCATGGTCAGGTATACGCAGGCCGACCTGGCGGCCATCGCCGGCATGGTCGGCAGCCTGGGCGTCGACGGCCATCGCGCCGACCTCGTCATCCTGAAAGGTGCGCGCGCACACGCCGCGAAAATGGGCCGCGATCACATCACGAGAGAAGACATCCTCCTCGCCGCCGAGCTGGCGCTGCCGCATCGCCTGAAGCGGCAGCCCTTCCAGGAGAACGGCCAGGTTTCGATGCAAGACCTGAGCGAGCGGCTCGAGAAAGCGCAGAGCGAGTTCTCCGGCGGGGAAGAGGCGATGCTCGACGAAGAGGGCGAGGAAGGCAGCGTCAAAAAAAAACGGTAGCGCCCGAAGGCGAGGTTAAGGACTCCGCCGACTTCGGGCACAGCGAAGCGCGCACGCAGGCGCAGACGATCGGCCGGCAAGACGCCTACTGGTGGGAAGGCGGTGACGCTGTGCCGATCGGCGAGACCTTCGAAGTCCGCAAGCTCGATACTCCGCTCGATAAGATCACCCGCACGCACGCCGGCCGGCGCAGCTCGTCGAAGACCGAGCGCAAGCGCGGGCGATACATCAAGGCTCGACCCTCACCCGGCGACCCCAAGGACCTCGCGTTCGACGCCACCTTGCGCGCCGCCGCGCCGCACCAGCCCGAGCGCCGGCGGCAGAAGATCGAAGGCCCGGCGCTGCGCGTCGGGCGCGGCGATTACCAGAAGAAAGTCCGCGTTCGCAAGGCCGCCAACCTGATCCTGTTCGTCGTCGACGCCTCGTGGTCGATGGCCGTCGCCGAGCGCATGGCCGCCACGAAAGGCGCGATCATGTCGCTGCTCACCGACGCCTACCAGCGCCGAGACCGCGTCGGGCTGATCGTCTTCCAGAAAGACCAGGCGCGGCTGGTGCTGCCGCCCACGTCATCGATCGACCTGGCGCAGCGCGCGCTGAAAGACATTCCGGTCGGAGGGAAGACGCCGCTCAGCGCCGGGTTGACGCTGGCGCAGCGCGTGCTGGCCCGCGAGATGCAGGTCCACCCCGACGTCGCGCCGCTGGTGATCGTGCTGACCGACGGCGCGGGCAACGTCAGCCAGGGCAGCGCCTCGCCGCAGGTCGAGGCGTACAACGTCGCCGAGCAGATCGCGGAGCTGGACATCCGCGCGGTGGTGATCAACATGGAGCATCAGGCGTTCGACCAAGGTCTCGCCGCCCGGCTTGCCGAGCACCTCGACGCGCCATGCTACTCGCTCAGGGACCTCAAGGCCGAGTCACTCTACCGCACCGTGAAGGACGAGCTTCAGTCGAGTTGAGTGTGAGGCGTTTGGGACGCAGATGAACGCGGATTGTGCTGATGAGTCAAACATGAGCGCCGGACACGCCAGCGCGCTGCCGGGCGTCGCGCTCCGATAGACGCCTGAAACCTCCCAGAGTCGCCTCTAATACAGGCAGCATCGCAGATACTCGCTTCAGTCGAATAATCCCGTGCCACACAAACTCCATCTTCTTCCATCCACCGGCGTAGACCATGTGGCGCAGCCGTTCGGACCAGGCGTCCTTGGCCCATGCGCTTCGGAAGATCGATCCCCAGCGATAGAACTCACGATAGGTGTGCCAGTAACCCGCTTCCAGCACCTCTGCCGACATTTTGGCCGGCCGGAAGACGACGTGCCGCGTGTCGTACAAATCCCAATTGTGATGTAGGATGCGTCTTTCCTGCATCATGCGCTGATACAAGGCCGTGCCTGGATATGGCGTCAGGATGTGAAACGTCGCAGTCTCGATGCCCTGCTCGATCGCCCAGTCGACCGTGTGGTCGAACACCGACTCGTCGTCATCGTCCATGCCGAACACGAAGCTCGCGTTCACCATCACGCCCAGACCGTGCAGGCGCCGGATCGCGGCAGTGTAGTCGTGATTGAGGTTCTGATACTTGCGCTGCTCGCGCAGATTCATCGGGTTCAGCGTCTCAAAACCGACGAACAGGCTGCGCAGCCCGCAGGCGGCGGCTTTCTCCAGCAGGCCGGGAGCCAACACCGATTTTACTGTCCCCGCTGCCTGCCAAAGCCGCCCCATCCCCTGCATTCCATCGAACAGCGCCGAGGCAAAGCGCGGATTGCCGAACAGGTGATCGTCGAGGAAGTACAGGTGTCGGCCAGGCAGACGCTCGATTTCGGCCAGCGCGTCATCGACGGCCTGCGTATAGAATGACTTGCCGCCTCTGAAAAAGGCCTCTTTGTAGCAGAAGTCGCAGGTGTGTGGGCAGCCGCGCGACACGACGATCGAGTTGGGCACCAGGTACAGATGACGCTTGATCAGATCGCGGCGAATGTGCGGCAGGCCGATCAGCGTGCGGATTTGCGAACGGTACAGCTTCTGCGGTCGACCGGCGCGGAAGTCGGCGAGGAAAGCCGGCCAGGTGTCTTCGCCAGGGCCGAGGAAGATCGTGTCGGCGTGCCGCGCGGCTTCCCCCGGCAGCGAAGTGACGTGCAGTCCACCCAGCGTGACGTGTGCGCCCCTGCGCCGGTAATAGTCGGCCAGTTCGTAAGCCCGGTAGGCGGACGTGATGTAGGCCTGGATCACGACCAGGTCAGGCTCGTCGTCCAGGTGGAGCGTTTCGACGTGCTCGTCCTGAATTGTGACCTCGTCGTCTTCGGACAGGTAGCCTGCCAGGGTGGCGAGTCCCAGCGGCGGGAAGAGCGAGTATTTGATCGGCCGCCAGTAGGGGCTTTTGGCTTCGGTTAGCGCGGGCAGGATCATCTTGACCTTCATAGGTGCACTCCTCGATGGGCTGCGTGTGCCAACAGTGTAACCGACACCATCGCGATACTTCTATCGCTTGAATCCGCAAGTTGGCGCACTCGAGTGCTTGACGGGGTCCTAGCGCGTCCAACCATTGGCCGCTTCTTTTCATCCGCCACGGCGGCTTTCTTCCATGGCCTGTCCACCCAGGCCTCGCTACTGTTACATCGCCACGACTGCTGGCAGGCGAAGGTGGCTCATCGTGCGCGATAAAGAATATCGGGCCGACTCCCTATATCCTCACGCGGGGCAGCCGGCCCGAGGCCGTGATCGTTCCATACGACCAGTATCTGAAGTTCGTTATATTCTCCACAGATGTGGCAAGGGCTTCAGGGGGAACCTCGTCCGTAGCATGAAAATCGGCGTCGTATCCGACACGCGGGACAACCGCGAAGGCTTGCAGATGCTGCTCGACCGATTCCTGGTCGGCGGGGCGCGCTGGCTGTTCCACTGCGGCGGGCTGGGCGGAGCCGAGCTGACACTCTCTTCCGTCGATTCAACGCTCTCACTCAACACTCTAACTCCCATCACTGATGACTGACCACTGATCACTGATTACTAATTACTGATCACCGATTACTCGTCCCTCGTCACCGGCGGCACGGCCAGCCCTAGCACATTCATCCCACCGTCGACGAAAATGACCGCTCCCGTCACGTTGTGGGCCAGATCGCTGGCGAGCCACACCGCCGTTTTGCCGACATCTTCGGCCGTGATGTTCTGCCGCAGCGGCGTCATGTCTTTGAAGTGCTTGTACATGTCGGTGAAACCGGAGACGCCTTTCGCGGACAGCGTGCGAATCGGGCCGGCGCTGATCGCGTTGACGCGCACGCCGCGCGGGCCGAGATCGGCGGCCAGGTAGCGCACACTTGCTTCCAGCGCGGCCTTCGCCACGCCCATCACGTTGTAGTGCGGGACGACCTTCTCCGAGCCATAGTAGGTCAGCGTGATGACGCTCGATCCGGCGCGCAGCACATCGTGCGCGGCTTTGACCAGCGCCGTCAACGAATACGCACTGATATCGAGCGCCAACTGGAACCCGGCCCGCGTGACGTCGAGATACGGGCCGGCGAGCGCTTCGCGACCGGCGAAGGCCAGCGCGTGCACCAGGATGTCCAGATCGCCGTAGGCCGCCTTCCACTTCTCGAACACCGCCGCGATCTGCTCGTCGCTCTGCACGTCGCACGGCTCGACGAACGTCGACCCGATCGACTCGGCCAGCGGGCGCACCCGCCGCTCCACGAGATCGGCGATCGACGAGAAGCCGATCGTCGCGCCGTGCTCGTGAAACATGCGGGCGATTCCCCACGCGATGGAGTCCTTGTTGGCCACTCCGAAAATCAGCGCCTTCTTGCCATCCAGCAGTCCCATCGGTCACCCTCCAGTGGTTGGTTAGCTCGACACAAACGGGTTGCCCCGCACGAAAAAGCGCCACGGCTTGCTGCGCCACGGTTCGGGCGCGAAACCGACGCCGATGCGCGGGCTGCGGCCGATTTGTTTCGCCGCGAGCGGCTCCCCTGCCTCGATCCAGATATCGGTTCCGCGTGCGCATAGATCAACACCGTTATCCTGCCGGTCGATGCGCAGTGCCTGCGTCAATTTGGCCGGGCCGCTGCAGAGGTTTCGCAGGATAGCCTGCTTGCGGCGCTCCCGCATCCGTGCGATGCCTTCGATCGGCTCCAAGGCCCGGACCAGGATGGCCGCCGCGAACCCTTCGCGCTCCGTGACGATGTTGAACATCCAGTGCATGCCGTAGGTGAAGTATACGTAAGCCACGCCTGGCTTGCCGAACATGACCGCGTTGCGGGGCGTGCGTCCACGGCGGCCGTGGCAGGCCAGGTCGTTTTCCCCGACGTACGCTTCGGCCTCGACGATGACGCCGGACAAGCGCTGTCCGTCGATTCGGCGAACCAGCCTGCAGCCCAACAGCTCACGCGCCACGCGCAGGGTCGGGCGGGCAAAAAAGTGTCGAGAGAGACGGGCGGGCACGCGCGTTAGTTTAGCTCGGACGTGCGCACTCGTCAATGGCCGGTCGGCTGGTGATTATCCACCCTTTCCCCACGCATGGGCAATTTCCGATCGAGCCGATTTATGGCTATAATCTATAGATGTTACTCTGGGAATACACATGGCGCTAGATCCCTTGCTCGCGATCGTCGTTACGCTGGGGCTGCTGGGGGTGCTCGTCGCGGGATTCGTCGTCGCGTCCCGCATCAGGCGGCGGAAGGCTCAACTGGCAGCGGAACTGGCGCAGCCACGCGAGCCAGTCGCCATCGCTTTTCTCGAACGCCTCGGCGAAGATGAAGGTCCGCGCATCTACGAGCTTCACCGGCCGTTGATGGGCATCGGGCGTGGCGCCGACAACGACATTCGCATCGCTCCCGATGTGCCCGGCGCGCTCACCGTGTCGCGGCGCCACGCGCAGATCCGGCGCGAAGACGTGGACTACATTGTGGAGGACGTAGACTCGACGAACGGCATCCGGGTCAATGGCCTGGCTACACGCCGCAATCTACTGCGGGACGGTTATCAGGTTTCGTTCGGGAGCGTCGAGTTTGTATTCCGGATGTCCGAATCGCCCACTGCGTCGAGGATGTCCCGATGAACTGCGTCGTGTGCGGCACGCATAATCCACCCGAGGCGCGATTCTGCCGCCGGTGCAGCACGGCGCTGCCGCGCGAGGCTCAGCCCGAATCCAGCGCGGCGGATGGCGCCGGCCATGTGGCGACCGCGCCGCCGATCGACGAAAACACGCTGGGCACCCGCCCGTTTGACTCGCGCACGATCACACGACCGCTTGACGGCGACGAGCAGGCGCCGCCTGCCGTATCTCCGGCCGGCATCGACGACACGCAGCCCCTGCCGCGCCCCCGCTATTTCTTCGAAGCGCTGCCCGTCGGCGCCCTGGCCGGCGCGCTTCCCTACGAAATACTGAGCGTGATCAGCGAAGATGGGTCGGTGAACACATACGCCGCGCAAGACCGGCACAAGCGCGTCCGGTGCCCCTCGTGCGCGTACAGCGGCAATTCGTTCGGCGATGAATATTGCCAGCAGTGCGGTGCGCTCCTCGTCGGCATCGAGCCACACCATCCGCAGTTCATCGTCAAAGAGAGCATCGCCGCCGACGCGATCGCCATCGAGCGACGGCTGGCCGACATGCGCCTGTATCACGGCGGCGCGCTCCTGCCCGTCGATACATTCTCCGAATCGATCGCCGGCACCCGGCGCTACTACGTCGTTCTGCCCCAACCGTCGCCGCTGACCGGGGCATCATTGGCCGCCCCGCAGGAGCTGCTCGACGTCCTGCAGTGGGGGATGATGCTCGCCGAGAGCCTGGCCTTCCTGCATCGCCGTAACATCGCGTTCGGCGCCGCCGATCTATCGCACGTCTCGCTCGACAACAGGATGGCGCGCTGGTTTGATTTCACCTCGGCGCGCATCGTTTCCGAAGGGGTTCAGGCGCGCAAGCTGTTCCGAGAAGACGTCACCTCGCTGGCGGCCTTGCTGTTCGTGCTGCTCACCGGGCAGATTTATTCGCCGCGCGTGGTGCTCGAACCGCCCAGCCTGACACAATTGTTCCGCGACGTGTTCAACGCGCAGCTCGTCAGCGCTGCGTCGCTGGCGGATCGACTGCGCAGCGCACTGGCCGAAGTGCGCCGGCCCACGACGTACGATCTGCGCGTCGGCCGCCTGACCGATGTCGGCCACCACCGGCAGCTTAACGAGGACTCGCTGCTCACCCTGGACGTCGGGCAAGTGCATCGATCGGTCAGCCGTCCGGTCGGCGTCTACGTCGTCGCCGACGGTGCAGGCGGCCACGCGGCCGGCGACGTGGCCAGCGGCATTGCCATTCGGGTCATCGCCCGCCAGGCGCTCGAAGGTCTCCTGGCGCAGAGCATCGACGAAGGGCCGCTCCACGTCGACGTGCCATCCTGGCTGCGCAGCACGATCCAGGCCGCCAACGAAGCGGTGCACCGCCAGCGCGCCGTTGCGCGCACCGACATGGGCACCGTGCTGGTGATGGCCGTGATCCTCGACGGCGAGGCGCATATCGCGCACGTCGGCGACAGCCGCGCTTATCTCATCAGGGGAGACGACATCACGCAACTGACCGTCGATCATTCGCTCGTGCAGCGTCTGGTCGATACGGGCCAGATCACGCGCGAAGAAGCGCGCACGCACGAGAACCGCAACGTCATCTACAAGATGATCGGCGACCGGTCCAAGATCGAGCCGGACGTCAAGCGCATTGCGCTCGCTCCGGGCGATCGTGTGCTGCTCTGCTCAGACGGGTTATGCCAGTACGTCGAGGACGACGACATCCACCAGATCATTCTTGCCGCGCCTTCGCCACAGGAGGCATGCCAGCGCCTGATCGACGCAGCCAACCGGGCCGGCGGCCTGGACAATATCACTGTTATTCTGATCCAGATCGACGTGCTGGGTAAATCCGAAGAGCAGGCCGAGATCGAGATCCGGCAACCGTCTGGCTCCGAACGCTAATCTCTGGTCGCCGGCCTCTCCAGTCGCTTGACGACCGTGAACGATCGTTACTGCCCCGCCTGCGGCACATTGAACGTGCAGGCCGCGCGCTTCTGCCACGCGTGTGGATCGCGCCTGCGCGACGCGCCGGGAGTGACTTGCACCCGCTGCGGCGTGACGGCATTGCCCGGCGATCGCTATTGCGACGCATGCGGCGCGACCTTGCCGGGAGGTGCCGTGCTGATCCACGAGGACACCGGTTGGCGCATCGCCGTGCCCGATCGAGCCGAAAACACGATCGGGCGCGAGGATGTGCTGAGCGGGGCGAGGCCGGACGTCGACCTTGCGCCCTACGGCGCCGACGCCTACGGTGTTTCGCGCCAACACGCCCGCCTGCGCCGCGCCGAAAACGGCTACACGCTCGAGGATCTCAATAGCGTGAACCTCACCTACGTCAATGACGAGCGCCTGGAGCCTGGCCGAAAGATTGTACTCGCAGACGGCGATCACATCTTACTCGGCAGCCTGCGACTGATCTTCAGGCAGGCCTGAAACGTAAAGCGTAAAACGTAAGACGCCCATGACTGTTTCCCGAGATTCCCCCCCGTCCGCCGGCTCCACGCAGCTCATGCCGGTCGCCGCCGCGCACCTGGCGATCCGCTGGCCGGATGGCGCGGCGCAGACCATGCCCCTCCGCAAGAAGACCTTCACCATCGGGCGCCATCCGACCAACGATATCGTCGTGCCGATCCCGACGGTATCATCCGAGCACGCGCTGATCGAGGAGCACGTGATCGACGGCCGCCGTGGACACCGCGTCGTCGATCGAGGCAGCCGCAACGGCACGTTCGTCAACGGCCGGCGCGCTTCGACGGTCACGCTGCGCGACGGCGACATCATCCGCATCGGCGACGCGCTGGGCAACTCGGTGAGCCTGACGTATCAGGCCGCGCACGCCGTCGAATCCGTATCATTGGGGCAGCTCGACCTGGCGCAGGCCGACAGCCTGACGATAGGGCGCGACCCGGCGAACGATCTTCATCTCGATTCGCCGGTCGTATCGCGCCGGCACGCGCGCATCGAGCGCGTGCCGGCCGGCCACGTGCTCATCGACCTGTCCAGCACCAACGGCACGTACGTGAACGGCAGCCGTCTCCAGCCCAACAGTGGCGTGACGCTGCGCCCGGGCGACGTGGTGCACATTGGCCCGTTCCGCCTGACCTACCAACCCTCGACGCTGAGCCAGGTCGTCGGAGCCATGCAGGCGCGCATCGACGCGCTGAACCTC
>DASSFZ010000357.1:0-24028 GCA_035693785.1 Anaerolineae bacterium
GCCGCCACCCGTTCCCGATGAACCACACCGCCAAAGCCGACGAAGAGATCGACCTGTGTTCGGGCTTCGAGGTCTGACGTGCCGTCGCCCACGAGCATCGCCCGGCCTGGAAACCGTTGCCGGATACGATCGATCACCACGCGCTTGCCGCCTGTGCTGACGAGCGGGCTGCTCTTGACCGCCAGGTAATTCGCGTTGGGATTCTGCCCGCCGGGCTGCTCCCAATACCGCCACCACTCGCCCGCAAGCTGGTCGTACTCCATCCCCACAGCGTAAATGTGATCGCGTGGAACGCCGAGCCATGCGCCGAAGTCGCGCACCGGCTCGATCAGGCCGCCGCTGACGACGAAGACCTGGCAGCCGAGGTCCTGCAAGGCCGCGACAACTTCGCGCGCATCGGCAATCACGGTCTCCCGATAGACACGCCGCAGGTGGCTCACCTGCGCCTGGGTGGGATTCGACACGGCGAGGCGATGCTCGTACACACTTTCCAGCGGCACGTCGCCGCTCATCGCCCGGCGTGTCAGCGCCGACACGTCTTCCTGCCTGCCCGCCATGCGCGCCAGCTCGTCGATGCCCTCGACGCCGCTCAGCGTGCTGTCGCAGTCGAAGATGACCACCTCGGATACCGGCCAGATGGGAGGAAGGTTGCTCAGCATATCATCGGCGGCGGAGTGAGCAGTTGTCAGTCATCAGTTATCAGTAATCAGTAATCAGCAATCAGTTGTCAGTTGTCAATTGTCAGTGACCACTGATCACTGATCACTGATCACTGGTCTCACTGATCACTGAAACACTGGTCAGTATCCAATCGCCACGCCGTCTTTCCTCGGCTCCGTGCCGCCCAGCAGCGCCCCGCTGTCCTCGTCGATCGCGACGATTTGCCCGCCGCCGTAGTGGCGGCGCGGATCGTCTTTCGGCATCAGCTCATGACCCATCTTCGCCAGCGCCGAGCGCATGTCTTCGCCGATGCCGTCCTCCACGTCGATCAGCGCGCCGTCGTGCCATACGACACGCGGCGCGTCCAACGCCTGCTGCGGGTTCATGCCGAAGTCGATCGTGTTGCACGCCACCTGCACGTGCCCCTGCGGCTGAACGAAGCCGCCCATCACGCCGAACGACATCCACAGCTTGCCACGTTTCAGCGCCAGCGCAGGGATAATCGTGTGATACGGTCGCTTGCCCGGCGTGGTACAGTTCGGATGGCCCTCCTCCAGCGAAAACAGCGCGCCCCGGTTTTGCAGCGCGACGCCCTCGGCGACCAGACCCGAGCCAAAGCCCATGTAGTTGCTGTTGATGAACGAGCAGGCGTTGCGCTCCTTGTCGATCACGCTGAGATACACCGTGCCGTCCCGCAGCCTGCCAGGTACAGGCGTCGACGCCGCGCGCGCCGGGTCGATCGACTGGCGACGCCCGGCGGCGTATGCCTTATCGATCAGGCCCTCGATCGGCACATGCGCCATGCGTGGGTCGCCGACGTAAGCGAAGGCGTCGGCGAAAGCCAGCTTCGCCGCCTCGATCAGGTGATGATAGTAGGCCGGCGTGCCGTACCCCATCGCCACCAGGTTGAAGCCTTCGAGTATGTTGAGCGCTTCGAGCGCGATGATGCCCTGCCCGTTCGGCGGGCACTCCACGATCGTCACGCCGCGATAGTCAGTCTGGATCGGCTCGTCCCACGTCGACGCGTGTGCGGCCATGTCGTCGAGCGTCATCAGGCCACCGTTCTCTTGGATGATCTTCACAATCGACTCGGCAATCGGGCCGCGGTAGAAGGCGTCGGGGCCGCCCTCTGCAATCGCCCGCAGCGTGCGAGCGAGTTCAGGATTCTTGAAGATTTCGCCTGGCCGGGGAGCGTGGCCGTCGATCAGATACGTCTTCGCCAGCGCCGGGAACTGATCGGCGCGGCGTTCCAGGCGCGACCAGTGCCCGGCAATGACCTCCGTCACCGGGAACCCCTGCCCGGCGAGATCGATCGCCGGTTGCAGCACGTCCGCCAGGGTCATCGTTCCGTGCCGCACCAGGAGGTCGTGCCAACCCGCGACCGCCCCCGGCACGGTGACCGCCAGTCCACCGTACGTGGGCATCGCCGTGTGTCCGCGCCGGCGCATCTCGTCCAGCGTCTGCGCCTTCGGCGCGCAGCCGCTGGCATTCAGCGCGGTTACCTCGCCGGTCCGGGCTACGTATGTCAAAGCGAACACGTCGCCGCCCGCGCCGGTCGACGTCGGCTCGACGACGTTCAGCGCCGCGGCCGTCGCGACGGCGGCGTCGACGGCGTTGCCGCCCCGCAGCAGCATGCGCAGGCCGGCTATCGCGGCGAGCGGCTGGCTGGTGGCGACCATGCCATTCATCGCCATCGAGACAGAACGGCGCGTGTGAAAGCGAAACGCGGCAGTCTTCATGATCAGATTGTCTGTATCAGAGAGTAGACGCGGTAGACAATTACCTCGCGATTATAGCACCGATGGTCACGGCGGGGCGCGCTATGATATAATCACAATGCACTCTCCAGAATCACCCACGCGAGGAGCGACACATGGCTATCGCAGAGCTGACACACGCCGGCCCCAATCTCGAGCTGACCGAAGAGCACAAAATGATCCGCGATGCGGCGCGCGAATTCGCCCAGAAAGAGATCGCGCCCATCGCCCCACATTTCGACGAGACTGGCGAATTTCCGCTGGAAACAGTCATGAAGATGGGCGAGCTGGGACTGATGGGCGTGGAAGTGCCTGAAGAATACGGCGGCGCCGGCCTCGACACGCTGGCCTACGTGCTGGCCATGGAGGAGATCGCCAAGGCCGACGTGAGCCACAGCACGATCATGTCGGTGAACAACTCGCTGTACTGCCACGGCATCCTGAAATTCGGCACGGAAGAGCAAAAGCGCAAGTACCTCGTGCCGGTCGCGTCGGGCAAGGCCCTCGGCGCCTACTCGCTGACCGAGCCGATGAGCGGGTCGGACGCGGGCAACATGAGGAGCCGCGCAGTGCGCGACGGCGATCACTACGTCATCAACGGTCGCAAATCGTGGGTGACGTCCGGCCCTGTCGCCGACGCCCTCGTCCTGTTCACGATGACCGCTCCTGAGAGGAGGCACAGGGGCATTACGGCTTTCATCGTCGATACGAAGCAGCCGGGTTTCGTCAAAGGTAAGACCGAGCCGAAGCTGGGCATCCGCGCCTCGGCCACGTGCGAGATCGTGTACGACAACTACCGCTGCCCGGTCGAAAATCGACTCGGCGAAGAAGGCGAAGGCTTCAAGATCGCCATGCACGTGCTCGACGCCGGGCGCATCGGCATCGCCGCGCAGGCGCTCGGCGTGGCCGAGGCGGCTTTCGAAGCCAGCGTGCAGTATGCCCAGACGCGCGAAGCCTTCGGCCAGCCCATCGGCCAGTTCCAGGGCATCCAGTGGATGCTGGCCGACATGAAGACGCGCATCGAAGCGTCCCGCCTGCTCATCTGGAACGCCGCGCTGGCCAAGGAGCGATCCAAGCACGACGGCCAGCGCTATACGCTCGAAGCCAGCATCGCCAAGCTGCACGCCTCCGAGACCGCCATGTGGGTCACCGAGAAAGCGGTGCAGATTCACGGTGGCATGGGTTACAGCAAGGAAATGCCGCTGGAGCGCTACTTCCGCGACGCGAAGATCACAGAGATTTACGAGGGCACCAGCGAGATCCAGCGCCTGGTCATCGCGCGTCACGTGCTCGGCTTGAAGTAGCGAGGCCGAAGCAGAATGCGCCTTGCAGGCAATTTCGGGGGTCTCACGCCGAGCCGCGGCATCGCCACACGATGACGGCTCGGCGTGAATCTTTTCGCGGCGCTCCGCGCATCCTCTCCAGTCAAGGAGGTGAGCCAGTGCCCACCCGGGTCGCGTCGTACCTTTCGCCTAAGGTCGAAGTGAGGGAGCACGCCGATAAGGGCGGCTATGGCGTATTCACACGCGAGCCGATCGCGGCGGGCGAGCTGCTGGCCGTGTGGAGCGGCCAGATCGTCACATTGGAGCAATGGGAGCACTTGCCGCCTGACATTCAGCGGCACACCGTCCAGGTGGAAGAGAACCTCTATCTGGCCTCGCTCTACCCGGACGAGCCGGCCGACTACATCAACCACAGTTGCGACCCCAACGCTGGCATGAGCGGCCAGATCGCCGTCGTCGCCATGCGCGATATTGCCCCGGGCGAAGAGGTGTGCATCGACCATGCCATGTGCGACGGCACGCCGTACGACGAGTTCGACTGCCAGTGCAGCACCCCCCACTGCCGCCGGCACGTGACGGGCGACGACTGGCGCATTCCGGAGCTGTGGGAGCGCTACGATGGGTACTTCTCGCCATACCTGCAGCGCCGCATCGAGCGCCTGAAGCAGCAGCCGGCCGCGTGGCCTGGTGCTATACTAACCACGGATGACACGGATTACGAGGACCTTGCATGAAAGCACTGTACTTCCACGAACACGGCGGACCTGAAGTGATGCAATACGGCGACCTGCCCGATCCAGAGCCTGGACCCGGCCAGGTTCGGGTGCGCGTGAAGGCCGTCGCGCTGAACCATCTCGACCTGTGGGTGCGGCGCGGCGGGCCGACCTTCGAGCGTCTGCCCAAGCCGCACATCGGCGGCTGTGACGTGAGCGGCATCGTCGATTCCCACGGCGAGGGTGCAGGCGGACCGCCGGCCGGCGCGCGCGTCGCCATCGATCCGGGTTTGAGCACCAAAGAAGACGAGTGGACGCGCCGGGGTGAGGACAGCCTCTCGCCCGGTTACGTTATCCTGGGCGAGCACTCGACCGGCGGCGCGGCTGAATACGTCGTCGTGCCGGCGAGCAATCTGCTTCCGATGCCCGATCACGTCTCACACGAAGCAGCCGCGGCCGCGTCGCTCGCCGGGCTGACCGCCTGGCGCATGCTCGTGCACCGGGCGCGATTGAAATCTGGAGAGACGGTCGCCGTCGTCGGCGCGGGGGGCGGCGTCAATCATCTCGCCGTCCAGGTCGCCAAGCACCTCGGCGCGACGGTGTACGCCATCACGTCGAGTGAGGAAAAGATGGAGAAGGCCCGGGCGCTGGGCGCCGATTACGCCATCAACTACAAGGCCGAAGACTGGTCGAAGGCCGTGTTCGTGGCGACCGGGAAGCGTGGCGTCGACGTCGTCGTCGACAACGTCGGGCAGGCGACGTGGATGCAGAGCATTCGCGCGCTGGCGCGTGGCGGGCGGTTGGTGACCGTGGGGAATACCGGCGGCTGGGAGGCGGTCACCGACGTGCGTTACGTGTGGTCCAAGCAAATCTCGATTATCGGCAGCACGATGGGCAGCCACCAGGACTATCGCGGCGTGATGCAATTGGTCTTCGAGGGCAAGCTGAAGCCGGTGATTCACACTACCCTGCCGCTCAGCGAGGGACGCGTCGCCCACGAGATCCTGGAGCGCGGCGAGCAATTCGGCAAGGTGGTCCTCCTTCCTTGATCAATGAAGCGTCCCTTTCGGATTACCCTGATCGTGCTCGGCGTGCTATCATTGGCTGTGTTCAACGCCTGGCGAGCGATTCTCGCGGCCCGGCAGTTCGAATATCTCCGTGGGCTAAGCCTGGAGGGGCCTGCGCTTGCGCTCTCGCTGACGGGCCTCGTGTGGGCAGCCGGGTTCGGCGTGGCGGCGATCGGCCTATATCGACTGCGGCGCTGGGCGCGCCTGTGGACCATGGCGGCGATCGCGTTCTACACGGCAAACCTGTGGCTGATTCGCCTGATATTCGAGAAGTCGCCGGACGAGCCGCTCACCCGGCCTGCCGATGCGGCTCTCGCTGTCCTCAGCATCGCCGTGGTCTGGGGCGCCTTGTCGTGGCCGTCGCTGCGCCGGATGTTCACCTGACAATCGCGGCGCCACTCAAGCGGGCTGGAGTGCGGAGCAAGATATGGTAGTCGATCCGAAAATTCAGAAGCTGCGCGACACGAAGGAACAGGCGAGACTGGGCGGCGGCCGGGAGCGCATCGACCAGCAGCACCAGAAAGGCAGGCTCACCGCCCGCGAGCGGCTCGACCTGCTGCTCGACTCCGGCTCGTTCCGTGAGCTGGACATGTTCGTCACGCATCGAGCCACCGACTTCGGCATGGCCGACAAGAAAGTCCTGGGCGACAGCGTCGTCACCGGCTGGGGCACCATCGACGGCCGGCTGGTATACGTCTTCTCGCAAGACTTCTCGGTGTTCGGCGGCAGCCTCAGCCAGGTGCACGCCCAGAAGGTCTGCAAGATCATGGACATGGCGATGAGGAACGGCGCGCCGATCATCGGGCTGAACGATTCGGGCGGCGCGCGCATTCAGGAGGGCGTCGTGTCGCTCGGCGGCTACGCCGACATCTTCCTGCGCAACACGCTCGCCTCCGGCGTCATCCCGCAGGTCAGTGCGATCATGGGGCCGTGCGCGGGCGGCGCGGTCTACTCGCCGGCTCTGACCGATTTCATTTTCATGGTGAACAACACCTCGTACATGTACGTCACCGGACCGGACGTCGTCAAATCGGTGACGCACGAGGAGGTGACGCACGAGGAGCTGGGCGGGGCTACCGTCCACAACACCAAGAGCGGCGTGGCGCACTTCGCCGCCCCCAGCGAAGCCGACTGCTTGTTCATGATCCGCCAGTTGCTGAGTTACCTGCCGCAGAACAACATGGAAGACCCGCCCCTCGTCCGCACGCAAGACGATCCGCTGCGCATGGAAGAGCGGCTGGACACGATCGTGCCCGACAGCCCCAACAAGCCTTACGACATGAAAGAGGTGATCCGGCTGGTCGTGGACGAGGGCAGGTTCTTCGAAGTGCACGAGCAGTTCGCGATGAACATCGTCGTCGGCTTTGCGCGGCTGGGCGGGCACAGCGTCGGCATCGTCGCCCAGCAGCCGCAGGTGCTGGCGGGCGTGCTCGACATCGACGCCAGCGAAAAGGCGGCGCGCTTCGTCCGTATCTGTGATTGCTTCAACGTGCCGCTCGTGACCTTCGAGGACGTGCCGGGGTTCCTGCCGGGGGTCGCGCAGGAGCATGGCGGTATCATCCGCTCGGGCGCCAAGCTGCTGTATGCCTACTGCGAAGCGACCGTCCCGAAGATCACCGTCATCACGCGCAAGGCGTACGGCGGCGCCTACGACGTGATGAGCTCGAAGCACATCCGGGGCGACCTGAACCTGGCCTGGCCGTCGGCAGAGATCGCCGTCATGGGACCGGACGGCGCGGTTAGCATCATCTTCCGCAAGGAGATCGCCGAGGCAGAAGACCCGGTCGCCAAGAAGGCGGAGCTGGTGGCGATGTACCGCGAGAAGTTCGCCAACCCTTACGTCGCCGCCGAGTGGGGCTATATCGACGACATCATCGAGCCGAAGGAAACCCGCCCGCGCCTGATCAATGCGCTGGAGATGCTGCAAAACAAGCGTGACAGCAACCCGCCGAAGAAGCATGGGAATATTCCACTCTAGCAAATGTTGCGCCTTCCGGGAGCAAGCCGCGTGGGCGAAAGTCGCAATCTCGTGCCCGGAGTGGTCTGTAATCGTTTAAGGAGGCTGGCATGAGCACTGTTGTATTAAGGGATGACTTGCACGAGACCCTTAAAAGAAACGCCCGGCAGGAATCACGAAGCGTCGATGAAATCGTGAATGAAGCGGTGAGCCTATATCTGCGCGAGCGTCAACGAGCCAAACTCGACAAGGAGATTGCGGCCTACGAAGCGATGCACGCCGAGCTCCGGCAGAGGTATCTTGGCCAGTGGATTGCCGTACACGAGCAGCAGCTGGTCGATCATGACCCCGATGGATCTGCTCTCTATCAGCGCATTCGATCGAGATATGGCAAGACGTCGGTCCTGATCCGCCAAGTGCGAGAGCAGCCCTCAGATGATGCCTACGTACGAACACCCAGTTCGGGCAAGGCCGCGCTATGAGATTTTCATACGACACGAACTATTTCCCACCCGCGCCAAGCGTCGAGATTTCGCTTGGTATTCCGAACGAATCTCTCGCCGTTGGCCCACTGCGAGCAGTCGTGGATACCGGCGCGGACGTGTTGCTCGTGCCGCTCAGGTACATCGGGCCGCTCGGCGCACAGATCGACAATCGGAAGACTTTGCGAAGCCAGTGGGGTGAACCACGAAAAGTCGACGTGTATGTGCTTGACGTAGGGATCGGCGACTTACGGTTCCCGGTGATAGAAGTCATTGCCGACGAAGTCGGCGACGAAATCGTTCTGGGCCGTAATGTCCTGAACAAGCTCACCTTGACACTGCACGGGCCGCTGCAGGTGCTCGAAATACTCGGGTAGTAGGAGGGCGCGGGAGTCTGACATGAGCACTGCTGGGGCTAGGCGAGCATCTCAACAAGCGCGGCGGGCGAAAAGGAATGGACGAAAAGCACCGCCGTCATTTTACTGGTGGCCGATCACGGACGCGAAAATTCGTCGCGCCGCCCAAAGAATCGTCGCGGCCGTTCATCCCGAGAAGATCATCCTATTCGGCTCATTCGCGTACGGCAAGCCGACACCCGACAGCGACGTGGATTTGCTGGTGATCATGGAAAGCAATCTCAGGCCACACGCTAGAGTCGTCCAAATCTCTGATATTCTTGACCCACGCCCGTTTCCTGTGGACATCATCGTTCGGACGCCTTCTGAAATTGCAGAGCGCTTGCGAGCCGGTGACTGCTTTTTCCGGGAAATACTGAGCAAAGGCAGGGTGCTCTATGAGCGTGCATCCCGCGGATGAGTGGGTCAAGAAGGCAGAAGACAACTATATCAGCGCGGTCGCATTGCTACGTCGGCGCAGCCGGCCTGTGCCGGATGTTGTCTGTAACCAATGCCAACAATGCGCCGAGAAATACTTGAAGGCGCTTCTGGTTCGGCATCGGATTGATTTCCCAAAGACGCATGACCTCATACAGCTCAAGAACATGCTGGTGCAAGCCGATACAGATGTGCAACTCATGACAAGCCACCTGGCTACGCTCCTACCGTATGCAATTGATGTTCGTTATCCCGGCCTCGAGGCCGCAGTCGAGGATGCCAAGGAAGCCGTACGTGCGATGAAGACAATACGCAGATTTGCGCGCGCGAAATTGGGGCTGAGATAGCCAGCGTCCCGTTGATTCGCTGACTCGCTGATTCTGCTTAGGTCTAACTCTATGTTCCAGAAAGTCTTAGTTGCCAACCGAGGAGAAATCGCCGTGCGCATCCTGCGCGCCTGCCGCGAGCTAGGCATCCTGACGGTGGCCGTGTATTCCGAGGTCGACCGCAGCGCGCTGCACGTGCGCTATGCCGACGAGGCATATTGCATCGGCCCGGCTCCCTCGCGCGATTCGTATCTGCGCATCGACAAGATTCTGGAGGTGGCCCATCGGTCGGAGGCGGACGCCATCCACCCAGGTTACGGATTTCTGGCCGAGCGCAGCGACTTTGCGGAGGCGTGCGAGCGGGCGGGCATCGTATTCATCGGGCCGAAGCCGTCGGCTATCGCCGCCATGGGCGACAAGGCCGTCGCGCGCGCGATGGTTCAGAAGGCGGGCGTGCCCGTCGTCCCTGGCACGGAAGGCGAAGGCGGGCTGCGCGACGAAGAGATCATCGCCATCGCGCCGCACGTCGGATTCCCGCTCCTCATCAAGGCCACTGCCGGTGGCGGCGGCAAAGGCATGCGCGTCGTCGATGATGCCGAGGGCCTGCCCGGGGCGCTGGCCTCGGCGCGGCGCGAGGCCGAAGCGGCCTTCGGCGATGGGTCGGTCTACCTGGAGAAGCTGGTCGTCGGCGCGCGGCACGTCGAGATCCAACTCCTGGCCGACACGCACGGCAACGTCATCCACCTCAACGAGCGCGAGTGCAGCCTGCAGCGGCGACACCAGAAGATCATCGAAGAATCACCTTCGATGCACGTGGATGGCGATCTGCGAGCGCGCATGAGCGAGGTGGCGGTCACAGCGGCGCAGGCCGTGCAGTACGTCAACGCCGGCACCATCGAGTTCCTGCTCGATAAAGACAACAGCTTCTACTTCCTGGAGATGAACACACGCTTGCAGGTCGAGCACCCGGTCACGGAAATGGTCACCGGCGTAGATATCGTCAAGGAGCAGATCCGCATCGCGCGCGGCCGCCCACTGCGCTATATGCAGGACGATATCAAGATCAACGGCTGGGCGATCGAGTGCCGCATCACGGCCGAAGATCCGTTCGACAACTTCATGCCCTCCACCGGTCGCATCACGCGGCTCGCCATACCGACCGGTCCGGGCGTGCGCGTCGACACCGGCGTGTACGAAGGCTCCGAGATCACGCCGTATTACGATCCCTTGATCGCCAAACTGATCTGTTGGGGCGAGACGCGCGGCGAAGCCATCCTGCGCATGCGGCGCGCGCTGGAGGAATTTCGCATCATCGGCATCAAGACCAGTATTCCCTTTCACCAGGCGATGATGGACAGCCATCGCTTCATGGCCGGCTCGTTCGATACACGCTTCGTCGAAGAGCGCTTCTCGCTGGACGAAGAGGCCCACGCCGACCCGATGCGCGTCGCGGCGATCATCGGCACGCTGGTCGCGCACGGCGAAGGACAAAAAGCCACGCAGGTCGTGCGCGCCGGCGAGCGCGATACCAGCAACTGGAAATGGCTGGCGCGTTGGGAGCGCCTGCAAAGATGAAATACGCGAGCACGGTCGCCGGGCAGACCTACGTGATTGAAATCAACCGCGAGGGCGAGATCACGGTCGACGGCGTGACGCGCAGGGCCGATCTGCGCGCCATCGACGGCCTGGGCACGTACTCCCTCCTGATCGACGACGAATCGCACGAAGCGCTCGTCGAGGCGCGCGGCGGCGAAATCGGCGTCCTGCTGCGCGGGCGGTTCTATCTCATCCAGGTGCAGGACGAGCGGGAACGGCGGCTGGCCGAGTCGACGCGCGGCCTCGTCGCGCCGGCGGGCGAGATCTCGATCAAATCGCCCATGCCGGGCCTGATCGTTGCCGTCAGGGCCGAGCCGGGCCAGGGCGTCAAGAAGGGCGAGACGCTGGTCATCCTCGAATCGATGAAGATGGAAAACGAGCTGAAGGCGCCGCGCGACGGCAAAGTCGGCGTGGTGCGCGTCCAACCCCGCCAGGCTGTCGAGCAGGGGCAGACGCTTGTCACGCTGGAATGAGACGGCGCGGCTCACGGAGAGGCCGCCCCCATTGCTCCGAAGGAGTCATGCACGAGCGCAACCCTTGAGACCGAAGTGAAATTCCGCGTTCCCGATCTCGCCGCGCTGCGTGATCGTCTCATCGCGCACGGCGCGATCCCCATCCAGCCGCGCCACCTCGAGCGAAACGTCTTGTTCGACGACTCAGAGAAAAGCCTGCGCGGGCGCGGCATGCTGCTGCGTCTGCGCGACGCGCTCGGCGCGCACATCACCCTGAAAGCTCCCGCGCCGCCCGACCGGCAAAGCAGCCAGCACAAGGCGCGCGTCGAGCACGAAATCTCCGTCGACAGTGTCGATGCAGCGTTCGCCATCCTGGCGGGGCTTGGCTACACTCCGTGGTGGCGCTACGAGAAATATCGCGAATCGTTCCGGCTGGACGACGCGACAGTGGCGCTCGATCACACGCCGATCGGCGACTTCGTCGAGATCGAGGCGCCCCCCGAATCGATCCGCCTCGTCGCCGGGCAACTGGGCTTCAACTGGTCGGCGCGCAGCCTGCAAACGTATCGCGAGCTATTCGATGCCGCCGGGCATGCCGCTGGAGTCGACATGGCATTTGACACGGTGCAGGCGGGGGCAGAGACCGGAAAATAGCGACAGCAAGACTTCGGATGTCTCACACTATGGCTACCTCATCGAATTCCAAACGCGAGTGGCAGAAGCGCGCCGTGGAGCCTTTCATCGAGAGGCACGGCGAGCGCAAGGGGCGATTTGCCACGTCGTCGGACATCGAGATCGATCGCCTCTACACGGCCGAAGACAGGCAGCACGCCGACGATGCGCGTGATCTCGGCTTTCCCGGCGAGTACCCCTTCACGCGCGGCGTGCAGCCGACGATGTATCGCGGCCGGTTGTGGACGATGCGGCAATATGCCGGATACGCTTCGGCCGCCGAGACCAACGCGCGCTTCAAGTACTTGCTTCAACAGGGGCAGACCGGCCTGTCGGTGGCGTTCGATCTGCCGACGCAGATCGGTTACGACGCCGACGATCCCATGTCCGAGGGCGAGGTTGGCAAGGTCGGCGTGAGCATTTCGTCGCTGCAAGACATGCTGCAACTGTTCGACGGCATCCCGCTCGACCAGGTCTCCACCTCGATGACGATCAACGCGCCGGCTGCCATCCTGCTCGCGATGGTCATCGCGACGGGCAGGCGGCAGGGCGTCGAGCCGAAGCGGCTGCGCGGCACCGTGCAGAACGACATCCTGAAAGAATACATCGCGCGCGGCACGTACATCTTTCCCCCCGAGCCGGCGATGCGCTTGATCACGGACGTGTTCCGCTACTGCGCAGCCGAGGCGCCGCACTGGAACACCATCAGCGTCTCCGGCTACCATATCCGCGAGGCCGGCAGCACGGCCGTGCAGGAAGTGGCATTCACGCTGTCCAACGGCATCGCCTACGTGCAGGCCGCCGTGGACGCCGGGCTGGACGTGGATTCCTTCGCCGCCCAGATTTCGTTCTTTTTCAACGCGCACAACAACTTCCTGGAGGAGATCGCCAAGTTCAGGGCCGCGCGGCGTCTGTGGGCGCACATCATGCGCGAGCGCTTCGGCGCGAAAGACCCGCGCTCGTGGATGCTGCGCTTCCACACACAGACCGGCGGCTCGACGCTCACCGCGCAGCAGCCCGAAATCAACGTGGTTCGCGTGACTTTGCAGGCGCTGGCTGCCGTGCTGGGCGGGACCCAATCGCTGCACACGAACTCGCGTGACGAAGCGCTGTGGCTGCCGACTGAGGAATCTGTCCGCATCGCGCTGCGTACGCAGCAGATCATCGCCTACGAGTCGGGCGTGGCCGACAGCGTCGATCCGCTGGGCGGCTCGTACCTGATCGAGCACTTGACCGACGAGATCGAGCAGCGCGCCCGCGAGTACATCGAGCGCATCGACGCCCTGGGCGGCGCGCTCAGGGCGATCGAGACCGGCTTCGTCCAGCAGGAGATCGCCGACGCCGCCTATGCCTGCCAGCAGGCGGTCGAGCGCGGCGAGCAGATCGTCGTCGGCGTGAACCAGTTTCAGATCGACGAGCAGCCGCGCCTGGAGCGCTTGAAGATCGATCCGGCCATCGAGTTCGAGCAGCGGCGGCGCCTGGCCGAGCTGCGCCGTCGCCGCGACAACGGCCGGGTGGCGGATCTGCGAGGACAACTCGACGACGCTGCGCGCAGCGGCGCTGACCTGCTGCCGCTCTTCGTCGAGTGCGTCGAGCACGATGTGACACTCGGCGAGATTTGCGGTACACTCAGGGATGTATGGGGCGAGTATAGGCCAGCGACGACAACCTGACTACGCGACTGCCGTCCCGCGACAGGAGCCACATGCCGATCAAGCGTATCGATCACATCGCCATCGTCGTCGACGACATCGACGCGTCGCTCGTCTTCTGGGAAGACGCTCTCGGCCTGAAGCTATCGCACCTTGAAGATGCAAAGGATCAGGAATCGCTGGTGGCCTTCCTGCCTTCCGGCGAAAGCGAAGTCGAGCTGGTCGAGCCGACGAGCGAATCCAGCGGCGTCGCCAGATACCTGGCCAAGCGCGGGCCGGGCGTGCATCACATCTGCTTCGAGGTCGACGATATCCGGATGGCGCTGGCCAGGCTGAAGCGTCACGGCGTCCAATTGATCAACGAACAGCCGACGATTGGCACCGGCGGCAAGCAAATTGCCTTTATCCACCCCAAGAGCACCGGCGGCGTGCTCGTCGAGCTGTACCAGTTGACGCCTGACGAGCCTCGCCGCCGCAGCAAGATCATTCGCGACATGCGCCGCCGCCTGGTCGTGCAAGGATACGTCGCGGGCGCCGGCCTGCGCGAGTTCATTCGCGTCTGGCGCGGCCGTGATGGCCTTCGGCGCAAGGTTGAGACGCCGGACGAGAAGCTCCGTATAAACTGACGGCGCATACGCCGGGTCTACTGACGCGCATGAAACGGTCACGGTACGTCCTGTACGCTGGGATTGCGCTCCTCACCGCCGTCGCACTCGAGCTCTGGCAGCGCAGCAAACGTCGACCGATAACACCGGATACACGATCCGGCGCGCTCGCGCCCCCGGCCGCGCCCATCGAGAAGCTGGCGCCCGCAGTCGTGTCTCCCCCGCTTCCTGCCGGGATGCAGCGCCGGCTCACGCTGCCCCTGCTCGGCGCCGCGTTGGTCCTCGCGCTGCTCGGACAGGCCGTCTTCACCGAAGGGCCGGATTCCCCCAACCTGTCCACCGGAGTCGCCCTGTTTTCGATAGCCATTGTGCTGTTCACCGTCGCCGCCGCATGGGCCGGCGTCGCCGTAGAGACGGCGGAGACGTGGCGCGCGTCTGAACGCCATTCGCAAGTCGAACCCACGCGTGAACCTAAGGTTGACGAAAGCCAACCGGTCTTCACATCGCTGCGCCGCCAGCCGCGTCGCATTGCCCTGCTCGGCGCAGTGGCGCTGTTGACGATCATCCTCCTCGATCTGCTGAGAGCGGATCCGTCGCTGCCCAGCTACACGCTGCCATTCCTTCTGTGGCTGAGCGCGATCGGCCTGTACATTCGCGCGGTCGTGCCGTGGCCCCTGCCGACACGCCCCCATACCGGGTCGTGGCTCAAGGCTCACTGGCCGCACTTCCTCATCCTGGCGGCCATCGTGTGGGCCGCGTTCGCGCTGCGCGTCTGGAACATCGAAGGTATCCCGCCCACACTCGGCGGCGACGAGGGCACGTTTGGGCTGGAGTCGATCAGAACCTTCACCGGCGAGATCCGCAACCCGTTTACCACGGGCTGGCTGAGCGTGCCGACGATGAGCTTCTACTTCAACTCGCTTACGATCCGCATGCTGGGCCAGACGGTGTTCGCGCTGCGGCTGCCGTGGGCGCTGGTGGGGACGCTGACCGTAGTAATCGTCTTCCAGTTAGTGCGTCGTCTCACCGGTGCGGCGCTCGCCCTGATGGCGGCGGCACTCCTGGCGACGTACCACTTCCACATCCATTTCTCGCGCCTGGGCGTCAACAATGCCGCCGACCCATTGCTGATCGCGCTCGTCCTGTACTTACTCTATCGAGCCTACGACGAGCGCAGCGTGCTGGAGTGGGCGCTGTGCGGCGTCGCCGTCGGCGTGGCGCAATACTTCTATTTCGGCGCGCGCTTCGCCCCCGTCCTGGTCGGTGCGATGATCGTCTATTTCGTCGCCCGGGATGGCCGTCACTTCCTGCGCGTGCACGGCGGGGGCATTGTCATCATGGCCGGCGCGGCGATCGTCGCCGGCGCGCCGATGATTCAATTCGCGATCCGCTACCCGCAGGACTACAACGCGCGCGTCAACCAGATCAGCATCTTTCAGACAGGCTGGCTGCAGCGTGCGCAGGAGCTCACCGGTCAAGACGAAGTCTCGATCCTGCTCGACCAGCTTCGGCGCGCCGCGCTGGCTTTCAACGTGTACCCGGATCGAACGAGCTGGTACGGCTCGCCACGGCCGCTGTTCGATAACGCGACCGGCGTCCTCTTTCTGCTCGGGCTGGGCTATGCCACACTGCGCCTCGGCGATCGACGGCTCTTCCCGATGGTCGCCTGGTGGTGGGGAGCGATGATCCTCGGCGGCGCGCTGACGCAAGGACCGCCGTCCAGCCAGCGGCTGGTCACGCTCGGGCCGCCGGCGGTCTTCTTCGTCGCGCTGGCGCTGCTCAAGATCGGCCAGATCCTCCGGAGCGTGTGGGACGCCTGGACGCCACACATCTTCGCATTGTATCTGATCCCTTCGATGCTCGTTATCATTATCGCCAGCGTGCAGTGGTACTTTGTGGAGTTCACGCCGCTGCGCCTGTACGGCGACTTGAATGGCGCCGTGGCCACCGAAATGGCTACGTACATGCGCGACCGGCTTAGCCCGGAATGGCGTATCTATTTCTTCGGGCCGCCGCGCATGTACATCGCGTTCGGATCGATTCCCTACATCGCGCCGGACGTCCAAGGGGTGGACATTTCGGAACCACTCACGGCACCGCTCGATCCGGCGATTGTGCAGCCGGACAAAAATGCCGCGTTCGTTTTCCTGCCGGAGCGCCTCGGCGAGCTGGAGTGGGTGCGGAAGACCTTCCCCAACGGCGCGCTCGAGGAGATTCCATCATCCTGGAACGGGGATCCGATCCAGGCCTTCGTCGTCTATCGCGTGCAGATACCTTCGACTCAATAATCCGTTTCCACATGGAGAGAACGATGACCACACGGCCGTTCGTGCGATGCCTCGTTGCGCTCTCGCTGGCGATCCTGCTGCTGTCTGTTTTCGCCTCGATATTGGGTCAGACGTCTGCTATACAGGCTAAAGCGGCTGACTCCGAACGCTATCGATCTGTGTCCGGCAACGATTACACCGTCGGCGGGCCGTGCGGGGCCACGATTCAAGCATGCATTGACAACCCGATTGTCGTCGCCGGCGACCGTATCCTGATCCCGGCCGGCCTGTACACCGAGAGCCTTGTACTCAACAAGGCGGTGAGCCTGATCGGCGCGGATGCAGGCACGACCATCGTTCACGCCGTCATCGACGATCGGGCCATGTTGATCACGGGCAGCACTGTCACTGCGACGACGATCATCTCCGGCCTGACCTTCGCGGGCGGGAACCTCACCGGCTTCCCCTGCCCGGCGGGCTGTGGTGGCGGTGTTCTGATCACCGGCATGGCTCGCCCCTTGATTCAGAACAGCACCATTGTTGACAACAGGTCGGACTTCCACGGCGGTGGGCTGTATATTGACGCAAGCGGCCTGATGACCCTGACGAATGTGACAGTTGCCAGGAACGTCTCAGATTTCGGCAACGGCGGCGGATTATACGCACTCAGTTCTGTCGCGCTCATCGGCGGTCGGTTCGAGCAAAACGATGGGTCAGCAGGCGGCGGGGTATACGTAAGCAACACGCTTGCCTTGAGCGGGACGGTGTTTGTCAGCAACACAGCCTTCGGCAGAGGTGGCGGCGCGTACGTGATCGGGACGGCCACAGTCACGGCAGGCGAATTCGAGAACAACCACAGCACCAGCTCGAATCCTACGACGAGTCTCGGCGGCGGGCTGAGCGTGTCGGGTACATTGACCCTCCGCGGAACGCAGTTCATCAGTAACTCGGCGCAGCACGGCGGAGGCGCCTCTGTGCTAGGATCAACCTCATTGACTGGCGCCACGTTCGAGCGCAATGCCGCAAAGTACGTCGGCGGCGGTCTCTACACACGTGGCACAGTTGTCCTTAGGGACACCGATTTCCGGAGCAACACAGCGGAATTCGGCGGCGGTGGGATGCGCGCAGACGGCCCTATCACGCTAAGTGGGGGCATCTTTCAGAACAACCGGGTTGGTCTGACCTTTGGGTTAGGGTTCGGTGGCGGCATGGACGCTTTCGATGCCTTGACCATCAGTGGGACTCAGTTCATCAGCAATGCGACGCCAGGAAGTGGGGGCGGAGTTTTCCACTCAAGTGTTTTCGAAGGCCCCATCGGCAGTGGCCGGATTGTCAACGCGCTCTTCGCACGGAATACCGCCGGCGCGGGGGGCGCGGCCTTGCGGCTTGGCTCAGGCGGCGACGTGGTCATCTTGCACACGACCGTCGCCGATGGGAGCCTCAACCCGAAGCAGGCTATTGTCGTCGTCAGCGGCACGGTCGGCATCACCAACTCCATCATCGCAAGCCATACTGCCGGCATTAGCCAAACAGATAGCACGGTGTACGCCGACTACAACCTGTTCTACGGCAACACCATCGGCAAAACCGGCACGATCGGCGGCGGCGCGCACGACCAGACCGGCGATCCCAGGTTCGCCGATCCCGCTGGCGACGACTACCACCTGAGCGCTGGCTCCGCGGCTATCGACAAGGGAATCGGCGTAGGAGTCACGACCGACATTGACGGCGATACGCGACCGCAGGGGAGCGGCTTCGACATCGGCGCGGACGAGTATTATCCGCCGTTCGGCTACCGCATCAACCTGCCCATCGTCTTGAAGAATTTCTAGCCGCAACGGCGCATCAGCTCACCCCGGGGCAACTTGTCGGAGCAACAAGTTGCCCTTGATGTTTTGGGCACGCGCGGCGGGTGATGAAACCTCTCATCCGCATGTGGTACAATGATCTTTAATTCTCACAGGTGAACCGAATGAACTGGCGTCGCGGACTTAATCCTCAACAGCGCACGGCCGTCGAGGCGGATGAGGGGCCTGCGCTGATCCTGGCCGGCCCCGGCTCGGGCAAGACGCGCGTCCTGACGCACCGCGTGGCCTATTTGATCGAAGCGCGCGGCGTCGATCCGCGCCATATCATGGCGGTGACCTTCACAAACAAGGCGGCGCGCGAGATGAAAGACCGCCTGGATCGCCTGCTCGGCCCGAACCGGACAGCCGAGCTGACGCTCGGCACCTTTCACGCCAACTGTGCCCGCTTCCTGCGCCGCGACGCGCCGCACCTCGGCATCAGCCGTGACTTCGTGATCTACGACGCCGACGACCAGGAGGCGCTCGTCAAGCGCGCGCTCAAGGACCTGAACGTCGACGACAAGAAATACAAGCCGTCTTCCGTGCTCAACGCCATCTCGGCGGCCAAGAGCGAGCTGATCCCGCCCGGAGCCTACGTCGCGCGGACGTACTGGCACGAGGCCGTCGGGCGCGTGTATGCCCACTACCAGGACCTGCTGCGCGCGAACAACGCGCTCGACTTCGACGATCTCTTGATGGCCGTCGTCCAGCTCTTCGACGCGAATCCGGTCGTGCTCGGCTACTACCAGAATCGCTATCGATATATCCTGGTTGACGAGTTCCAGGACACCAATACGGCCCAGTACACGCTGCTGCGGCAGATGGCCGGCCGGTCGCGCAACCTGTTTGTCGTAGGAGACGAGGATCAGTGCCTAACAGCCGGGGCAGCGATTCAAACGCCAAGTGGCCGCAAGCCTATCGAGACGATCAGGATCGGAGAGAAAGTCCTGGCTGCGAGCGGGCGCGGCGCTACGCTGCCGACTGAGGTGGTGTACGTTGGAAGCCGACCCTATCGCGGCGAACTCATTCGCGTCACGACACGGCAAGGTTACTCGTTCCGCGCGACCCCCAACCATATCGTCTTCGCCCGCCTGAGCGCCTCGGCCGGAATACACTACGTTTACCTCATGCAAAAGGAGGGCGTCGGGTATCGCATCGGCGTGACCAGCGGCGCGAGAAGCGACGGCGTAAGGCCGGAATGGCAATCGGGACTGAGGGTGCGAGGCAATCAGGAGCAGGCAGATCGGGTCTGGATTCTACGAGCCTGTTCGAGTCGCGATGAAGCACTATACTGGGAAGCCTTCCTCGCTTTCCAGTACGGAATCCCCACGACCGTCTTTCACGTTGCCGGGCGGCGTTTACGTATGTCCCAGGTGACCGTCGACAGGCTCTATCAGGATATCGACACAGGCGAACGCGCCGAACGCTTGCTGGCCGATCTGATGATGGACACTCGCTACCCGCACTATATCCCCAAGGCCAAAGAGTTGCGGCACGTCGTGAATCTGCGTTATTTCAGCGACTCACGTCGCAGTGAAAGAACACCCTGGAACGCTCACCGCGTGAGTGTGAATTGCGAAGACCCCGCTTTGCGACGCAAACTTGAGGCGCGCGGTTACAGCACCCGTAGAGGAGGGGGCAACACGTGGCGCGCCGAGTTCTCGCGGCTGAACTTCGATGACGCGCAAGCCCTTGCAGGCGAGATCAGTCGGGTGTGTGGGAACCTGGAGATCAGCGTCGGCGCATTTCTGGTTGAATCCTCAAGCGATGAGATCGCTCGGCGATTCAGCTTGATGCCCGTCAGCCATCTGCACCCTACAATGATCGTCGCCGCCGAGCGCCAGGGACGCATCGTTCAGGACGAAATTGTCCAGATTGACCGCGAAGCGTATAAGGGCAAAGTGTACGATCTCGAAGTCCAGCACCTCCACAACTATCTGGCGGGAGGCGTGGTCGTCCATAACTCCATTTATCGTTTTCGCGGCGCAGACTTCCGCAACGTTCGGCGCTTCCAGCAGGACTATCCCGACGCGCAGGTCATCCTGCTCGAGCAGAACTACCGCTCGACACAGACGATCCTCGACGCGGCGCGCGGCCTGATCCGCCGCAATCGCCAGCGCACCGACAAGCGCCTGTTCACCGAGCGCAGCGGCGGCGCGCCGCTCTCGATCTACGAAGCCTACAACGAGGACGACGAAGCGCTGTACGTCGTCAACACGATCGAGGATCTCATCCGCAGCCGGCAGTATAAAGCCGCCGACTTCGCCGTGTTCTACCGCACGAATGCGCAGTCCCGCCCTCTCGAAGAGGCTTTCATCCGGGCGGGCGTACCCTACCGGCTGGTCGGCGGGACGCGCTTCTATGCGCGGCGCGAGATCAAGGACGTGCTCGCCCACCTGCACCTGGTCCACAACCCGCACGACGCCGTCAGCCTGGCGCGCATCGTCAATGTGCCACCGCGCGGCGTCGGCGCGAAGACGCTCGCCGCGCTCGACGGGGCCGCGCGCGCGACCCGTCAAAGCCCCTACACGCTGATCGCCGAGCTGAGAGCCGGGCGCGGCAACCCGGCGCTCGTGTCGAGCCTGACCGGAAAAGCGCGCCAGGCGCTCGTCGATTTCGCGACCCTGCTCGATCGCTGGATCGCCAAGAAGGATCGATACGGCTCGGTGGCCGACCTGCTCGACGCCGTCGTCAAGGACTCGGGCTATCGCGCCTACGTGGACGACGGCAGCGAAGAAGGCCGCGAGCGCTGGGAAAACGTGCGCGAGCTGCGCAAGGTCGCGAGCGATTACACACACGCCGTCGGCGGCGACCCGCTGGCCGAATTCCTGGAGGATGTGGCGCTCGTGTCCGACGTCGACTCGCTCGACGACACGCAGCGCGTCGACGCACCGACGCTGATGACGCTGCATTCGGCCAAGGGGCTGGAGTTCCCGGTCGTCTTCATCACCGGCCTGGAGGAAGGCGTCCTGCCGCACGCGCGCTCGCTCGAAGACCCGGACGAGATGGAAGAGGAGCGGCGTCTGGCCTACGTCGGCATCACACGCGCCCAGGATCGGGTGTACCTGAGCTACGCGTTTCGCCGCACCGCGTACGGCAGCAGTGAGGTCAACGCGCCGTCGCGCTTCCTGAGCGACATCCCCACTGCCTTGCTGAGCGGGTCCATGTCATTCGCGGGCGCCACGCCGCGCGCCGCCGCCGCGCAGCGCGCGGCGACGTGGGCCTCAGCGCAACGCTCCTCGCCGCCGGCCCGCCCGTCGCGCGAGCCGGCCTTCCGGCCCGGCCAGCGCGTGAAGCATGCCCGTTTCGGCGAAGGCGTCGTCGTGGAGAGCCGGGTGCAAGGCGACGACGAAGAGCTGGCCGTGGCGTTCGAGAAAGCGGGCATCAAGCGGCTCCTGGCCAGCTTCGCCAACCTGGAGAAGCTGCCGGGTTAAGTCACAGCACGGCTCCGCCACAAGTGATTATTGGGATGCGGATGAACGCAGATTCCCGCTGATCCGAACTCTCCATCGGCGTTCATCCGCGTGAATCAGCGTCCAAAAGTCCTCTGCGCGATGATTCAGTTGCTGATCGATGGCCACAACCTGATCCCGAGAATTCCTGGCCTTTCCCTTTCCCAGATCGACGACGAAGAGAAGCTCGTCGGCTTGCTGCGCAAATATGCAGCCCAGCACCGTGCGCACGTCGTCGTCGTGTTCGACTCGGGCAACCTCGCCGGCCGGTCGCGCGAACTGAGCGGCGGCGGTGTCGAAGCCATCTTCGCCGGCTCGGGTACGATCGCCGATCGCATCCTGATCGAGCGCATCCGCGAGCTGAAGCGCCCCCAGCAATGGAAGCTTGTCTCCAGCGATCGCGCGATTCAACAGGAGGCGCGCCGGCGGCGCTTGCAGGTCGTCGAATCGGCCCACTTCGCCGGCCAACTGGCGCCGACACGTGGCTCCGCGGAACAGGTGCGCGAGGACCCCGACGAGAAGCCCGGCGTCGAGGGGGACATCGACGAATGGCTCGACCTGTTCAAGCGGAGATGACATGGACCTAATCGAGTTGATCGAGCAGGCACTGGCGCGCATGGGCCAGGACTTTCCCGTCCTTATACAGAGCATCGTGATCGGTCTGATCGTCTTCGCCATCGGCTACGTCCTCACGCGTGTGATGCAACGAATCATTGTGCGCGCGATTCATAATACGCCGGCCGGCCTGACCGTCGAGCGAGCGATGTCGCGCGTGGTCGGCATTATCGGCGTCACGCTGTCCGCGCTGACGGCGCTGGCGACGATGGGTCTAGATGTGGCCGCCGTGATCGCCGCGCTCGGGCTGGGCAGCCTGGCCATCGGTCTCGCGCTCAAGGACACGATCGAGAACGCCATCACCGGCGTGCTCTTGCTCATTCAGCGCCCGTTCAAGGTCGGCGACATCATCAAAGTCGGCGACGTCATGGGCGTCGTATCCGACGTCGCCATTCGCACCACGAATGTCAAAACCTTCGACGGCTTGCACGTCTTAATTCCAAATAGACAGGTTTACAACGAAGTCATCACGAACTGGAGCTACTACCCCACGCGGCGAATCACGGCGACGGTGGGCGTCGCTTACGATACCGATCTGCCCAAGGCGTACCGTGTGCTAAAAGAGGCCGTCGTGTCCACCCCTGGCGTGCTCGCCGAGCCGGAGCCGCTGATCTCGTTCGAAGCCTTCGACGACAGCTCGATCCGGATGGTATTTCGCTTCTGGATCGATTGGCAAGCCACTAATCCAGTTGACGCCCAGACTGATGTCACGCAGTCCATCATAGACGCTGCGCGGCGCGAAGGCATCGACATCCCCTTCCCGATTCGCACCGTGTACGTCCAGCACCCGGCGCAGGTTTCTGCCGCAGAAAACACGACGACCCGATCCGCCGGATCGGCGTGATCGGGTCGTGTCACATGGGCCCACTTGGATTCGAACCAAGGACCGACCGGTTATGCGTCCCACTACAGCTTTCGCTGCCCCTTTCGGGTTTGTGGGCTGGACTATCCCTTCACCCCGGTGGGGCGCCTGCCGTCTAGTCTCTACACCTTCCTCACGTATGAGGCTCGGCTCGGGATTACCCTATCTTGCGACTTAGGCTTCCCCGAATTTGGCAGGTATCACCTGGCGATTGCTCGCCAGGCAGCCCTTCAGATTCACTGCGCTGAGCCGGCTGCTCTCACCACTGAGCTATGGGCCCGTAACCTGATGGCAGTATACCTTGCCTGGCAATGAGCGTCAAGCCGATGCTCCTCGACAACCGTCCACCACTCCTCGATTTCGGACGGCGTATGCGTCACGGCGACGAAATAGGTCAGCAGCATCCTGGCCTCGGAGCCGAGTGCACGGCTCTGCCGGCTCGCTGCGCAAAGGCCCGTGAGCGCCGCCCGGCCGCAGGGCGTCGCTGCCATGGCCATACGCACACTTGACTTAGGGGGTGTGTTGCCATAGACTATTATCAGGGTAATGACCGACACTGGTGTGACACTGCTGGCGGATGAGCTGCAGAAGATTCTTGATCACCCACCACAACGGGCATTCTACCTCATTTGAGAGTCAGGCGCTCGCCTCGGCGGGCTGAGTCTCGAATGGCCCTAGCGGCATTCGGGGGAAGGAGACCGCATCATGAACGACCCTTCTGTGTTAATCGTCGAAGATGACCAGGATGTGGCAGAACTCTACAGCCGCGTGCTGGAGTCGAGCGGGCTTACGACGGAAATCATTCGGACGGGCGAAGCCGCCCTGGAGCGGCTGGCTGCGACAGCGCCGGACCTGGTCGTGTTGGATTTGAAGCTGCTCCCGCATGTATCAGGGACAGACGTTCTCCTTCGCATTCGCGCCGACCCACGC
>DASSFZ010000358.1:0-30117 GCA_035693785.1 Anaerolineae bacterium
CCCCGGCGATCAATGGCAGAGACTGCTTACGACGCGGCGAGAGCGGAGCTGCTGCCTGCGGTGCTGCAACTTCTGTCTTAGGTGTCGGCGGAGTCGCAGATACACGGGGCTGTGGCTCGGAATCCCCTTCGACTACGCTCAGGGCAGGGCTCACGGGGTGTTTCTCGCCGATCGCCGTGCTGAACGAGCGACTCAGCTCGCCCGCGCTTGAAGGGCGTTCCTCCGGATGCTTTGCCAGTGCCTTGCGAATGGCGCTCTCGGCGGCGACGGGCAGATCCGGGTTGGAGTCACGCGGGGAGGGCAGCGGCTCGTTGACGTGCTTGAGAATCACCGCGATGGGTGTGTTGCCGGTGTACGGCGCTTGCCCGGTCGTCATGGCGTAGAGCATCACGCCGAGAGAGTAAATGTCGGATCGCGCGTCGATCTCCAGCCCCTGCGCCTGTTCCGGCGACATGTATTCGGGCGTGCCGAGGCTGACGCCGGATCCCGTCAGCTTCACCGACCCCTCGGCGATGTGCACGAGGCCGAAATCCGACAGCAGCGCCCAATCGGGACGGTTCATCAGCACATTCGCCGGCTTGATGTCGCGGTGGATCACGCCCTGGCCGTGGGCGTAGTCGAGCGCGGACGCGACCTGACCGAGGATCAGCGCGGCGCGGTCGAGAGGCAGCCTTCCGCGTCGCTCGAGCATGTCTTTGAGCGTGCCGCCTTCGACGTATTTCATCACGATGAAGGTGAAACCCTCGGCCTGGCCATAGTCGTAGACGGGCACAATGTTCGGATGATCGAGCTGGGCGATGGCGCGCGCTTCGCGCGCGAAGCGCTTGCTAAACTCGGGATTCTGGGCGAGGTGAGGCGGGAGAATTTTGATGGCGACGTAGCGCTGCAAGCTGGCCTGGTAGGCTTTGTAGACGCTCGCCATGCCGCCTTTGCCCAGAAGTTGAAGGATTTCGTACTGGCCGAGTGTGCGGCCGATCAGATCATCCATGGCGTGGCCTCGTATCTTGGGGCTTCCGGTGTCCGGTGCTGCACGATAATGGTAGCCCCGATTGAAATGGGAGACAAGTCGAAACGAGGGCGAGAGTGCGTCGCACGTCGGGTAGTTATCGCTTCGTCTTGTGCAGCGCCATTCGCGTGCCTCTGAAAAACCGCTCCAGGAGACCGGCCATCCATTCCGGCCCGGCATGAGAGGCAAGCGGCCACGGCGGCTTGCCCAGCGCTTCGAGCACGAGGTTCGCCGCGTCGATGCCAGTGACGCAGGCGCGCTCGAGGAACAGCGCCGGTGTGGGGTGGCGCACCCAGTCCCCGCACGCGGCGATGCCGGTCCACGGCGTGTGCGTGCCGAGGCGATCGTCGCCGGATCCGATCTTGAAGAGCGTGTGCGTCGCGGCGTTGCGCTGCAGGATGTGATGAATGAGATGGCCTCGCAGTTCGGGCCAGGCGTGGAAAACGTCGGTAATCATTTGCGCCAGCAGCACGGCGTCCATCTGCTCGATCACTTCGGGTGGGCCGTAGACGTGCGCCTCGACAGCGCTGCCGCCGGTAGCGGCGTGCCATATGGCGAAGTCGGTCTGGAAGCGGTGCAGCCAGAAGAAGTTATCGAGGACGAAGTCGCCGGTGAAGATGCCCGCTTCCGGCCCGAAGCGCGGGCTGGCGTCGAACCACAGGCGAACGATCGCGGTCGCCGTGCCGGTCGGGAATGCCAGCGCGTCGGCGAGATCGGCCGTGTCCGGGCTGTCGCGAAGGATGCGCTGCGCGGCCGGCGCGTCTGTGGCCAGGATGACATGCCGGCTTTCTGAATAGATCGTGCTCCGGTCGAAATCGTACCGCAGCCGCCACCCGCCGGCGGCGCGTTGGAGGCGGTTCACGCGCGCGCCGAGGATCACTTCGCCGCCCAGGTGCTGCAAGCGCGCAAGCATTGGCTCGACCAGCGCCGTGCCGGCGTCGGCAGGCAGGTAGTCGAAGCGCCACGCGTCGCGCCGCAGGAGCGTGTAGAATCGCAGGAAAGCGATGAACCCGTCGAGCGGCACTTCGTCGGGGTGCGCGGACAGGCCGCTGCGCGCCAGTCCCGCGAAAAAGGCGCGCAGCGACGGCGACCAACCTCGGCAGAAGTCCTCAAGCGTCAGCCCTTGCAGCGACTTGCCTTCGCGGAGCGGGTCGATCGACATCGCGCCGAATAGCCGGCCGACGACGACGGGGATCGACAGCCAGTCCCGCAGGTCGAGCATCGACCAGAAGCGCGGCCGCAGAAACATCATCGCGTAGTGGAACGGCGCCGGAAACGGGCTGTTCCGTATGGCGCTGCCGGCCGCCGCGCGGCGCACGACGCCGCCCCGCGCCAGAATCCATTCCTCTTCGACGGCCGGGTTGAAACGCGGCAGGATATTGTTGCGCCCGAGCAATGCGAGCAGGTTTCGATACTCCGACCAGAACCCGTGAATGCCATGCTCGCTACGAAACTGCCATGTTTCGCCTGCGTGCTCGAACTCGGTCACAGGGCCACCCGCCACGCGCCCGCCGGCGAAGCGCGGATTGGCTTCGAGGACGAGCGGCGGGATCCCGCGCTCGGCCAGCGACAGCGCCGCGCTGAGGCCAGCCATGCCGGCGCCGACGACGATCACGGGCCGCGTGTGCGGGGAGGACGGGGGAGCTGGCATCATGGGGTGTTAGGCAGAGCCTCGTTTGCCAATAGTATATACGAAGGTGGAAAGATGTCCTAAAGGCATTGCCGCCGTCAAGGTGGGGAATCTCAGCCTTGCCCGGCAGCTTCTCGATGCCGCGCTGGCCGAGGACCCGACTGACGTACAGGCGTGGCTGTGGATGAGCGGCATTGTGCACACGCCCGCCGAGAAGCGACAATGCCTGCGGCGCGTGCTGGAGATCGATCCGGCGAACGCGGCAGCGAAACGCGGTTTGGAGGCGTTGGGGCCTGAGCCTGCGGCGGCGTTTGTCGCGGATTCCGCCCGGCCTCAGGTCTCCGAGCCCGTTCACGCGATGACCGTCGAGCGCAAAGACGATACGGCACCTCGCCGGGCGACCGCGTCGCCGGACCGCTGGTCAAACTTGCTTACCGTCGCGCTTTTCATCGCCGTCATTCTCTTGCTGATCTTGATCCTCGCTTTGCTTGCAAATCGGGTATAATACGCGCGGGGTGGGCGCATGGAGACACTCCGCGCATGCGTCTGTTTACTCGCCGCTTGCGCCCCGCCCGGCGGGGTCGAGCTGCCTCGTTTCCTGCAACCCTCTGGCAGTCTCTGATCGTTGGGCTGGCGCTCTCCGTCATCGCCCTATTCGCATGCGCCGGGCCGCACGACGCACTGTCTAAGGCCGATATGATCGGCTTTGCCACCTGCCACCGAATCCCCGAACGGTCGCTACACATCGATGGCCACCAGCTTCCGCTATGCGCTCGCTGCACAGGCATCTACATCGGAATGCTCGCCGGCTGGCTGTGGCTGATCGCCCGGCGGCGGACGCACGCCGCGCAGCTCCCGGCGCGTCCCATCCTCGTCGCGCTGCTCGGTTTCGTCGCCCTGATGGGCATCGACGGCCTGAATTCGGCGGCGATGCTGATCGGGCTGCCGCATCCTTATGAAACGGAGAACTGGATGCGCGTCTTCACCGGGTCGCTGTACGGCCTCGCCATCAGCCTGCTGGTCACCCCGTTGATCACGGTGATGCTATGGCGCGAGCCGACCGGCGAGCGCACGCTGAAAGGGTGGGGCGAGTTGCTGCTGGTGGTCAACATCACCTCGGTGATGGTGATGGTCGCGCTGACCGAGGCGTCGTTCCTGCTGTGGCCGCTGGTAGCGGTATCGGTAGTCGGTGTGGTAGGCCTGATGACGCTGATGAACTTGTCGATCGTGGCCACACTGGCGGGAAAGGCGAACACCTATGTGGGCTGGCGCGATCTGATTGCACCGGGTTTGGTCGGGATTTCGCTGACGCTTGTCGAGTTTACGGGGATCGGCCTGTTGCGGGCCGGGCTTCTGTAGTGGGCGGCAGGCAGCCGCTGACTATAGAATCGGTTACGGTTTGACGGTCGGAGCAACTCGCCGCGTCCGGTGGTGTTTCTTCTGAGGAGAGGTTGAACTCACTTGCGCCAGTTGACCAGCGTTGCTACAATAGATTTATTCTAATCTCAACACAGGAGGAGTTATCATGCAGAGTGGACAGCAGTTCAAGCTCGATCAGCCGGGACTCATAAAGGCAGGGCCGGTGGCGCTCGTCGTCGCAGCTGTGTCGGGCGCGCTGTTCATCATCTTCGCGCTGTGGAGCGTCGCCAGCCTGCTTGGCTGGATCGTGCCGATCTTCGCCGGCGTCTGGTATGTGATGACCGTCCGCAAGGGTGGTTCGCTGCCCGAGCAGATGGATGCGCTGGTGAACGGCGCGGTCCTTGGCGCCGTGGCTGGCATCGTTTTCGGCATTGTAGCGCTCATCACGGCGCCGATCGGCCTGAACTCGGCCACAGGGGGCTTCGGCGGCCTGTTTGTGAGCGCGTTCGGGTTCGGTAACTTGATTACCGAAGTGATCTTCGGCGCCATCGGCGGCGCTGCTGGCGCCTTTGGATACTGGTATCTGGTCAAGCAAGGCACGATCAAGTAAGCCGTGCTCGACCGCTTCAGGGTCCAGCTACAGCCCGACCTCGTTGCCGAGGGTCGGGCTGTTGTAATTCCCCTTCATAGTACAGGCCGCTGCGCGCAGCGCTCCGCTCTGGTTCGTTGACCTACTCTATCCCGCGTGATAGAATTCTTGTAGCCGTCCAGATGGTTGGGCGAATAATGCCAAGCGATCAAGTCGCCGAAAAACTGAAAACGGTGCCGTCCAGGTCCGGCGTCTACCTGTACCGCGACGCCAGGGGCGCGATCCTCTATGTCGGCAAGGCGATCAACCTGCGCAACCGCGTCCGGTCGTACTTCCACAACTCGATCGATCCGTTTAGCAAGACGGGCCGGCTGGTGATGGAGATCGCCGACCTGGAATGGATCATCACCGAGACCGAGCTTGAGGCGCTGCTGCTGGAAGCCAACCTGATCAAGAAGCACCGGCCTCGCTTCAACATCCTGCTCAAAGACGACAAGCGCTATCCGTACGTCAAGGTCGAGTGGCAGAACGATTTCCCGAAAGTGCTGACCGTGCGCAAGATGGAGCGCGACGGGGCGCGCTACTTCGGCCCGTACACCAACGCGGGCGCAGTGTACGCCACGCTCGAAACGCTGAGGCGGATTTTCCCTTACCTGACGTGCGACCGCATCATCACCGGCAAGGATCCGCGCGCTTGCCTGTACTACGACATCAAGCTGTGCGGCGGGCCGTGTATTGGCGCGGTGAGCAAGGAGGAGTACCGCGCGACGATCGACCGGTTGTGCGCCTTCCTCGAAGGCAAGACCGACCAGGTGGTGGCCGAGATCGAGAAGAAGATGCAGGCGGCCAGCGAGGGAATGCAGTTCGAGCGCGCCGCCGAGTACCGCGATCAACTGCGCGCCATCCGGCACATCGCCGAGCGGCAGAAAGTCGTGTCGACGATGGGGAAAGACCAGGATGTGGTCGCCTTCGCCCGCGACGAGAAGCGCGGCGACGCCTGTGTGCAGGTGTTCTTCATCCGGCAGGGCAAACTGATCGGGCGCGAGTACTTCATCCTCGAAGGCGCGGAAGGCGAGGATACGCGCGAGATCGTGTCGAGCTTCCTCAAGCAATTCTACGAGGAGGCGGCGACGGTGCCGCCCGAAATTCTGCTGCAGGTTGAGGTCGAAGAGGCGCAGATCATTCAGCAGTGGCTGCGGCAGAAACGCGGCGCGCAGGTGCTCCTCGACGTGCCGCGCGAGGGCCAGCCGGCCGACCTGGTGGCGATGGCTGCCGAGAACGCGGCGGAGACGTTAAGCGCGCTGCAAGCGCAGTGGATGGCCGACGAGCATAAAAACGAGCAGGCGCTGCAGGAGCTGGCCGACGGCATCGGGCTGGAAGCGCTGCCCGCGCGTATCGAGTGCTTCGACGTCAGCAATACACAAGGCACGAATACCGTGGCGTCGATGGTCGTGTTCGTCAAAGGCGTGCCGCGTAAGAGCCACTACCGCAAGTTCAACATCAAGAGCGTGGACGGCCCGGACGATTTCGCGTCGATGCGCGAAGTGCTCACGCGCCGCCTGCGGCGCTATTTCGACGCGAAAGCGCAGGAAAGCCAGCCGGCGCCCGGAAAGAAGAAAGACGAGAGTTTCTCCGTCTTGCCCGATCTGCTGATCGTCGACGGCGGCAAAGGGCAGTTGGGTGTAGCGGTTGAAGTCTTAAAGGAGTTCGACCTGTTCGGGCAGATCCCTGTGTGCGGGCTGGCCAAGCAGCAGGAGGAGATCTTCCTGCCTGGACACCCCGATTCGATTCTGCTGCCGCGCCGCTCGCAGGGTCTGTTTTTGATGCAGCGTATCCGCGACGAGGCGCACCGCTTCGCGATTACCGCGCACCGTTCGCTTCGCACGAGGACGGGTATCGCCTCACAGCTCGACGCCATCCCCGGTGTCGGCCCGGCGCGGCGCAGGGCGCTGCTCAAGCACTTCGGGTCGATCGACGCGATCCGCGCCGCCGACGTCGATGCCCTCGCCGCTGTGCCGGGCATTCCCCGTGACGTGGCGGTCGCCATCAAAGAGAATCTCTGAAACAAATCCAATTCCAAATGCGCGGATCGACCTTGGCCCGAATATCCGGCGCGAGTTGAGTCCAGGCCGCAGGCTGTGGTATCACAGTGGAGGCAGGCACCGTGCCAGGCTCAGCGAGAGACGGCGGGCGGGCATCCGCGGCCGGTGACATGCCGGGCATTGCCACGACCGGGAAGGTGACGAGGACCAGCGCGCACAGAATGGCAATGCGGAGCAGTATGCGGGATGGCGTGAACAGGCGGTGTGAACCGATGCACCCCCTGATCACCCGGAGTTCTACGATGCGTGCTAGAATGGCCGCCACTTTCGAACACAGAACGAGTCAGGGGTGGTGGGGTAGGTCATGAAGCAGACACTCGTGCGACATATGATCCTCGTACTGGCGATCACAGCGCCGACATGGTTTGGGGTAGCGAGCGGGATTGCGCTGGATACGGTGATACCCCTTCAAAGCGTCGTGGTCTTGATTGTCGCCGCTGGGGACTTGATCGGTCCGGATGTGCAGGTGGCAGAGGAAGTACCCGCGTCAACCCAAGAAGACGCGCCGCGCAGACGTTCTACCCGGCGCGACAAATAACCGGATTGCAGGCCGCGCCGAAACCCGGCTGGGCCGACGCCCTATTCACGGAGTCAGCGTCGGCGTGGCGGCCAGATGATCGCCCGGCGCGCTACCGGGTGTCGGAGTTGTAGGCGGCGTGTGGTAGAATGGCTGTGGGCGGCGATCGGCCGCCCTGTGCTTTGATTGCAGGCATGAGCGAACTCCTCGAGACGAGCGAAATCCCCATCACGCCCGAAGCAGCCAGCGAAACACTGGTCATCGCCCGGGCTGCGTCGATCATCGCACTGGGCAACGTCGCCAGCCGTGTCTTGGGCCTGGCCCGGGAAGCGGTGAAGGCCAATCTGTTCGGCTCAACCGGGCTGGTGAGCGCGTACCAGGCCGCCGCGCTCGTCCCCACGCTCCTGTTCGACTTGCTGATCGGCGGCATGGTGTCGTCGGCGCTGGTGCCTGCCTTCAGCGAGGTTGCGCAGAGGGACAGAAACGCGCTGTGGCGGCTGGCCTCGCTGGTGATGACACTGGCCTTCGTCGTGCTGACGGCGCTGTGCCTCGTCGTCATCGTCGCCGCGCCGTTCGTCGCCCGGCTGATCAGCGGCGGTTTGGATGCGCGTCTGCTGGCTCAGACGTCGTCCCTGCTCAATGTCACGGCAGTTGCCACCATCTTCATCAGCTTGTCGGCGATCCTCAGCGGCCTGCTCCAGGCGCTCAAGCGATTCACGCTGCCCGCCTTCACCGGCGCCGTCTTCAACGCGGCGATCGTCGTCTGCGCTCTGGTGTTGGGATCGCGCTTCGGCATAGCGAGCATGGCCATCGGGTTGCTTGCCGGCGCGATCCTGCAGGTCGTATTCCAATTGCCCAGCCTGCGCGATGCGCGCTTGCGGCCCGCCTGGGATCTGCGGCATCCGGGCCTGCGCCAGATCGGGAGATTGTATCTGCCAGTCGTGCTGGGGCTGGCGATCAACCAGTTGGCGATCGTTCTGTCGTACAACCTGGCTTCGCGCGCAAGCGAAGAAGGCATCGCCTGGATGCAATACGCCACCACCCTGATCCAGTTCCCACTCGGCCTGGTGGCCACCGCCGTTTCGATTGCGATTTTGCCGACACTCTCGCGGCAGGCTTCGCTCGACAATACCGGAGGCGAGGCAAGTTTCAAGGCGACGCTGGCGCGCGGCCTGCGTCTGGTGATGGTGCTGATCGTTCCGGCGGCGGTCGGGCTGCTGGTGCTCGCGCGGCCGATCGTCGCACTGCTGTTCGAGCACGGCCAGTTTGCGACATCAGACACCGACGCGGTGACGCGCGTGCTTCAATTCTACGTGCCGGGCCTGGCCTTCGCCGCGGTCGATCTACTGCTCGTGTTCGCCTTTTACGCGCGCAAGGATACGCTCACGCCGGCACTCGTCGGGCTGGTTTGCAACGTCGTCATTTACCTGGCTGCCGCTCTCGCGCCGGGCGTGATACTCGGCCGGCCGCTCGAGGTGGTGGATCTGGCGTTCGCCAATTCCGTGCAGTGGATCTGTCATGCATTGATTATGCTGTGGCTGCTGGAGCGGCGCATCGGCGGGCTGCGCGGATTTGGGCTGCGCGCGCTGACACTCAAGGCGCTGGTCGGATCGGCGGCGATGGGCATCGCCACGTGGATTGTGGTTGCGCTGCTGGGGAGCAGCCAGTATCTGGAGGCATATCCCGGATTCGTCGCCGAAGTCATCACCGTAGCCGGCGCCGCGCTGGCCGGCGCGGCTGTCTACCTGGGCGTGATGGCGGTTCTGCACGCCGGCGAAATGACTCACTGGGGAGGGTTGATCCGCCGCCGGGTTGCCTGACCGGATCGGGCACGGTATAATCTGACGAAAGGCGAGAGACCCATGACGAAGGCTATCGTCTTGCGTTCTTTGTCTATTCGTCACGGGTCGGGAGTTTGGCTTGTCGTCCGAGCAAACTCAAGCGTCATTGCCTTCGACGCTGTATACGGAAGATTATTTCCTGACGGCGTGTGAGGGCTACGAGGAATTCGTCGAGAGCCACGGCGAGCACCTGTCGCGCCGCCTGAACGCCGCTTTGGCCGTAGCCTCGGTCGAGCCGGGGATGCGCGTGCTGGACGTGGGCTGTGGCCGGGGTGAGATTCTGCGGCATTGTGCCCGGCTGGGCGCGCGCGCCTACGGCATCGATTACGCCGATGTCGCCGCCCGCCTGAGCCATGACGTGGCCAGCACGGAAGTCGAGTCCACCGGGCGGCCGGCGATCGGCGTGTATCGAGCCGACGCCAAGTTCTTGCCCTATCCTGATGCCGCGTTCGACCGCGTGCTCATTTTCGACGTCGTCGAGCATTTGTACCCGTGGGAGCTGGATGCAGCGCTGAGAGAGGCGCGGCGCGTGCTCAAGCCGGGAGGCAAGATTGCCATTCATACTGCGCCGAACCGGTGGTACGACCGATACGCGTACCCGGTCGTGCGGCTGGTGCGGACGATGCAGGGCAGGAGCACGCAGTACCCGGCGAACCCGCGCGCGCTGAACGTCGCCGCCAACGTCGACGTCCACGTCAACGAGCAGGACATGCGCAGCCTGCACCGCAATCTCAAGCAGGCCGGATTTGCCCACGTCAGAGTTTGGCTCGACAGCCCGCCGCAGAACCGGCAGGAGAGCCGGATATTTCGCCTCTTGCGTAGGGTGGCGTTTGGCTTACCGCCGTTTCGCTGGTTCTTCGAGCGCGAGGTCTTTGCGGTCGGTACCAAGTAGGAAATGTGCGCAGGTGTAGGAGTGGGACATCGTTCGTATGCCTGATCGACGCAGCGTAGACGATCTGAGCATAGAGGAGCTCGAGCAGATCCTCGCAATTAGGAAGCGCCAGGCGCGCGAAGCCACGCTGCGCCGGCTGCAGGGTGAAGGCCGCATCGTCGACGGCGAGTTCGCGAACGAGGTGCTCAGCCGGCCGGCGACGAGCGCCGGCGAGGCGCCGGCCGACCCGATCGGATCCCGCTATCGCACGGCCGAGATCGCATCGCCTTCGGAGACCCGGCGCCCACGGGTCTTTCCCTGGCGTGCCGTGCGCGATCGATTCCTTCTCCTGATCGAGATCGGCGCGCTGATTGGCCTGGTGTTGGTCGTCGTCGGCATCGAGCAGACGCGGCAGGAGCTGAACCGCGACGTGGCCGTTGCGCGAAATGTGGGGCAATCCTCGGCCGAGCCGACGCCAGTGATCCGCGCCGTGGTGCTGCCGAGCGGCCACAAGCCTCCGACGTCGCCCGGCGGCGCGGCGCCCAACTTCGATGAGATTCCAGCTCATTTGCGCGCCTACGTGCAGTCGGTGACGCCGCTCCCGATTCCGACGCGTGGACCCGGACAGCCGACGCGCATTGTGATTCCGGCGCTGGGGGTGGACGGCAATGTTGTGCAGGGAACCGACTGGGAACAGTTGAAAAAGGGCGTTGGGCACTACCTCAACACGGCGAACCCGGGCGAGCGCGGAAACTTGGTGCTGGCCGGGCACAACGATGTCTTCGGCGAGATATTCCGGGATCTGGACAAGCTCAAAGTCGGCGACGAAATCATGATCTATTCGGTCGATCGGGCTTTCCGCTACGTCGTCACCGAAACGCGCATCGTCGAGCCAACGCAGGTGGAGGTCATGGATCCGACGAGCGAGCCGACGGCGACGCTGATTTCGTGTTACCCATACCTGGTCGATACGCAGCGCATCGTCGTGTTTGCTGCCCTGCAATCGTGATCCTCTCACAAGGATATTCTCAGTGGCGAAGAAAACGACTCGACAACGCAAGGAACTTTCGAGGCAGCGCGCCGTGCAACAGGCGGCTGCGAACGTTACGGCGGGAATTGCGCAGCCCGCTTCACCGGCTTCGACGCCGACGCCGATCCCTGCCGTTCGCACCGGGGTCGACCCTTCGGCTGCGCTCAGAGCCCGCCCTGAGCGCAGCGAAGGGGCAGGCGTGGGCGAGGAGTATGCCTACGTTCGCTCCGATCTACGGCGTATTGCGATTCTGGCTGCCGCCATTGTCGCCCTCCTCGTCGTGCTCTCGCTTGTGATGGCCTGACCCCGCGCACAGTTGCCGGCCGCAGGTGTCGCGCCGCTGCTGCTTGCGCCCGCCCAGCGGGTTTGAGGCTGGTGGCCCTCACCCCTGACCCCTCTCCCGTCGAAGACTACAGGAGAGGGGAGTATAGCGACTCACACGATGACGTCCTCCAGCGGCTCGGCACGCTCGGGGGCGGGTGCGATTCTCGCCAGGCTGACTCGCATCGTTACTTGCAGTACGCTCGCGATCCAGAAGTTGCCGCCTGTGAGCGCGAAGAACGTCGCGCTGCCCATCCCGAGCAGGGCGCTGGACGCGGAGATGCGGCTCACGCTTGAGGTCGTGCGCCGACCGGCTAGCAGCGCCTCGGCGGCGGCGAGCGCGATTCCGAGCAGCGCGGCCCGGCCTGCGTCACCCCACAGCACCATCGGCAGCGCGCGATAGAACGACCAGTGCACTTCCGCGTATATCCCGTCGCGAATCGAGTGCGCGGCCGACGCGTCAACGATCTCCATTGCCGCTGCCCCGCAGCCTCCGGCGCGCCGTATCTGCCATGTCAGCAACCGCACGACCAGCAGCGTGAGCAAGCCCAGTGCAATCGCCTGGCCGAGCGCGCGCATCCATTCCTCTGCTGCCCATCCCAGAAGCAGGTCGAGCGCTGGCGATCCCTGCAGGCCGACGTCGCTCGGGGCGAAAGCACCGGTCAGCAGCGCCAGGTATGGCACGCCCAAGAAGTAAGCGAACTGCGCGCCTTCCAGCAGCCATTGCCCTGGCGGCGAAACGCGCAATGCCGCGCCGATGCGTGGCGCAACCAGGCGCGCCGCAACGACGTACAATGCGACAGATCCAGCCGTCCAGGCGATGAGCGCGCTCAGGCGAACTCCTCACTTGAGGGGCATGACCAGTGTGACGTGCGTGCCTTCCCCCGGCGCAGAAGCGACGGAGAGGGTGCCCTTGACCAGCGCCGCGCGCTCGGTCATGTTGACCATGCCGAGGCTGCCACGCTGATCATAGGATTTCTGCACGGCTTGCACCTCGAAACCGATCCCGTCGTCGCGGACCTCAGCGGTGAGCTGCGAGGAGTCTTCGTGGAGGTTGATCCAGATGTGCTGCGCCTGGGCATGCTTGCGCGCGTTGCCGACGGCCTCTTCGACGATATAGAAGATCGCGCCCTGAGCATCTCTGCTAACGCGGTCGGTGATCCGGCCAGCCTCCAGGATGATCTCGACCGAATCGTCCGTCTCTTTGAACTTCTGCACGTACTGTTCGAGCGCCGGCACCAGCCCCTGCGTCTCCAGGACCAGTGGTCGCAGCGTGAAGAGCATGTACCGGATCTCTTTGGTCGTCCTGCGGGCGAGATCCTCGATCTTTTCGATTTCTTCTTCGGCGCGCGCCGGGCTGCGCTTGAGCAGCGTGCGCGTGTAATTGAGCCGCATGGCGATGGCGGCCACGTTCTGCGTCGGTCCATCGTGCAGGTCGCGGGCCAGCTTCTTGCGCGCGTCTTCTTCGATGTCGACGATGCGATTCTTCTCTTCTTGAAGCTTCTGATAAAGTTGTGCGTTCTGCAAGGCGATGATAGCCTGCGAAGCGACGACGGTGAGCAGCTCCAGGTGATCCGGCGTGAACACGTCGGGTTCGGGGCTGCCGAAGACGGCCACACCGTACGATTCAAAGCCGGCGCGCAGGGGCACGACCACGACCGTCACGCATCGATGCAGCGCGACGAAAGTCGCCAGGTCCGGGTCGCCCTTCGGGTCCTGGCAAATGATAGGCTCAGCCGATTGGAGAGCCTGTGCGATAATGCCGCTCGGCGCGGTCAGGCGGGCCGCTTCGTCGCGCGCCGTGAGCCGGCGTGAGGCGCTCACCACCAGGCCGTCTTCGGTAAACAGCATGATTATGCTGACGAGGCGCTGCGCCACGGAACCGAATTCGCGAAGCCCCATCGCGCCGACGTCGAGCACCGCCTCCAGGATGCGCTCGTAAGACAGCGTCGCGCTCAGCGTGGAGGCCATCTCGAAGATGGCACGGGCTTGTTCGCGCCGGGTGCGCAACTGGCGCAGCTCGCCTTCGGACTCGGTGCGCATGGCCTGCAGCACCAGGTCTTTCACCCGCCCACCGATCGTCCCTGACACGGTCGCCGCCACTCCGAGGATCAGGAGTGTTCCCAGCGTCTGGAGGACCTGCTCTCCGGCCAGTCCTCGACCGATCATCTTGAACGCCACGTAGGCGCCCATGATCGCGCCGGCCGTGACGACGTTGAAGAGCCAGCCGAAGCGCAAGGCTGATGTGATGATTGGGAAGATCGCGTAGAAGATGAGCGGGCTTGTCATACGCGGATCGGACGAGATCAAGATGATGGCCAGCATCGTGTCAACCGCCAACCCGATCAACGGCACAGGACGCGGGGACATGTCCACGGCCAGTGACAGGACGATGAGCAAGTTGAAGATACAGGCGACGATGACAGCGGCGATCTGGAGAGCGGGCAGGTCCGACCCGGTCACTTGGGCTTGAAGCGCGATCACGATACCGGCAGTGATCAGGAGGAACCAGCGCAGATTGGCCAGCCGTCCGTCGATCTGGTAGAGAGGCTTGATCGTGCGCATGTTATCCGCCGCGACCGGAGTAGCTGTGAAGTGGAAGAATCAGCGCATCCGGATCCGCAGCACGGGCGAGTCTGGAAGCAAAAGGGCCGCGGCGCCCCCCCTGCGCTTGGCGCTCCCGCGGCCGCCGAGTGGGCGCGACAGGACTTGAACCTGTGACCCCACGGATGTGAACCGTGTGCTCTAACCGGCTGAGCTACGCGCCCGAGCGGCTTGGATTATAGCATTCTCTCGCAGGCTTGGCAACACATATCACCTGGTGATGTCCACTTTGACAACAATGTGCGCCTATGGTAAACTCGCTGCCAATCAATCGAAGACTTGCGATGCTCTTATCCAGAGAGGCGGAGGGACCGGCCCTGTGAAGCCTCGGCAACCAGTCTGGAGTTAGAGTGCGGAGTTAGAGTTAGAGTCTGGACTCTAACTCTCGACTCTAACTCTAACTCCAAACCCGGTGCCAACTCCGGCAGACGTGAGTTCTGGAAGATGAGAGGTCGACGGTGATGCCCATCACTCTGCCTCTTCTGCGTCGCGAAGAGGCAGGTTTTTTTGAGCCGCAGGTCTGAGAAATCTACTCTCAGGGGGAATTCCCGTGACCAATTCCTTTATGCGGTCGCCGCAGTTGTACTTCACGTCGGAGTCGGTGAGCGAGGGCCATCCCGACAAGATGTGCGACCAGATCTCCGACGCCGTTCTCGATGCGATGCTGAGCCAGGATCCGCGATCGCGCGTCGCGTGCGAGGTGTCGGCGACGACCGGCTTGATCGTCGTGATGGGCGAGGTGACCACTCAGGCTCACCTCGAGGTTCAGGACGTCGTGCGGCAGACGGTGGCGGACATCGGCTATACCGACGCCGCATACGGTTTCGACGGGCGCACCTGCGGTGTGGTCGTATCGCTCAAGGGCCAGTCACCCGACATCGCCATCGGCGTCGATCGGGCCGCCGAGGCCAAGAGCGGCGAGATGACCGGTTCGGAGATCGAGGCGGTCGGCGCAGGCGACCAGGGTATGATGATCGGCTTCGCCTGCGACGAAACGCCGGAATTGATGCCTCTTCCCATCGCCCTGGCTCACCGGCTTGTCAAGCGCCTCAGCCATGCCCGCCGGAATGGCGAGATCGAGTGGCTCCGCCCCGACGCCAAGTCACAGGTGACCGTGGAATATGCGTACGGGAAACCGAAGCGTGTGGATACCGTGCTCGTTTCGACGCAGCACGACGAGCGCGTGACGCACAAACAGATTCGCGACGACGTGATCGAGCGAGTCATCCGGGAAGTCATTCCCGCCGATTTGCTCGATGCCAGAACCAAATACTATGTCAATCCCACCGGCCGGTTCGTCATCGGCGGCCCGATGGGTGACGCCGGCCTGACCGGCCGCAAGATCATCGTCGACACCTACGGCGGCATGGCTCGCCACGGCGGCGGCGCGTTTTCGGGCAAGGATCCGACGAAGGTCGATCGCTCGGCGGCGTACTACGCTCGCTATGCAGCAAAGAATTTGGTGGCCGCCGGAGTGGCCGACCGGCTGGAGATCCAGGTATCGTACGCCATCGGAATGGCCCGCCCGCTGTCCATCATGGTTGAGACATTCGGCACCGGCAAGGTGCCGGAGGAGAAGATCCTGGGCATCCTTCGCGCCCACTTTGATTTCCGGCCGGGCGCAATCATCCAGAATCTCAACCTGCGCCGCCCCATCTATCGGCCGACCGCAGCCTATGGCCACTTCGGGCGCCACGACATTGAAGCGCCCTGGGAAGTGACGGACAAGGCCGACGCCATCCGGGCCGAAGCCGGATTGGAGCCGGCCTTCGTCGCCGCATAGTACCGCGCTCCCAGATGGCTCGCAGGCTCAGATGCGTCAGTTGTCATGGTGCCCCGAATCGGTCGGTTCGGGGCACAAGTGTTATGCGTCTGTTATGCCAGGCGGGGCCTCTGTTATGAGCCTTTTACCAATTGCTGGCATACTCGATAATATATCCGGCTCCTCAGAGTCCCAACTCGTCAATAGCCGGACGGCGTCACCGCCCCGCCAAGTTACGTGATTATGCTGACATACCATGGGCGGCACCGGTGAGACTCTACTCCCCCGTGGGCCTCACCGGTTTGAAAGTCCCGCCTCCCCCCGGGCGGGACTTTTGCTTTTGTCATACAATAAATTGAGCCTCAACAGGAAACTGTTGAGGCTCAATTCGCCTGCGTCCTGGGCTACACAGCGCGGACGTCAGCGGCGTGCAGGCCCTTGGGGCCTTCCAGCACGGTGAACTCCACCTGCTGGCCTTCGTTGAGGTTGCGGAATCCTTCACCCTGAATGGCCGAATAGTGGACGAAGACGTCCGGTCCGTTCGGCTGGGTGATGAACCCGTAACCTTTCGTCCGGCTGAACCACTTCACCGTGCCTGTGATGCGCTCGCTCATGAGCTTGGACTCCTTTCGTCCCCACGAAGTTTCTGTAGGGCAGAGCGCCCATCACGACGACCGCTGGCATACACCGCGCATTCGCCGTTGTGCTGCTTGCTGCCGACTACAAAGCTCAGTTTACCACCGGGGATTCATGCTGTCAAATTTAGCCGATGCTCGCGCCAACCATTTTCCAATTCCTTCGTTCTCCCCACAGTCATCCGTGGAGGGCGTGTGGCGCAAGGGGACCCTTACTGGGTAGATTCGATCAGGAGGCAGGCGGCTCTGTGGCTGTTCGGGAGTTCCACATAAGGCGGGTCGATTTGGCGGCATTGCTCGATCGCGACCGGGCAGCGCGGATGGAAGCGACAGCCGCCCGGCAGGTCGATCGGGTTCGGTGTCTCACCCTGTAGGATGATGCGCTCGCGACGCAGGCGCGGATTCGGGACGGGCACGACCGACAGCAGCGCCTTCGTGTAGGGATGCTGCGCATTGCTCAGCACGTCGCGCGCCGGGCCGATTTCGACGATCCGTCCCAGATACATCACTGCGATCCGGTCGGCGAAATAGGCAATCGTGCCCAGGTCGTGGGTGATGAATAGCACCGAGATGCCGCGCGTCTGGCGCAGCTCGGCCAGCAGGTTCAGGATATCAGCGCGAATGCTCACGTCGAGCATCGATACCGGCTCGTCGGCCAGCAGCACGGTCGGCTCAAGCACCAGGGCGGCGGCGATCACGACGCGCTGTCGCTGCCCACCCGACAGTTCGTGCGGCAGCCGGTTGAAATACGACTCGGCCGGCTTAAGTCCGGCATCTTTCAACGCGCGCTTAACCCGATCGATCCTGTCTTCCCGGCTGCGCGCCAGGTGATGGACATTCAGCGGCTCGGCCACGATCTCAAACACCGTCATGCGCGGATTCAGCGACTCGTACGGGTCTTGAAAGACCATCTGGATCTGCCGCCGCATCTGCTTGAGATCGAACGTCGCGACATCCCGGCCACAGAAGTGGATCGTGCCTCCGCTTGGTGGTTCCAGGCCCATCAATAGCTTGGCCGTGGTCGTCTTGCCGCAGCCGCTTTCGCCCACCAGCGCCAAGATTTCGCCCGGCTGCACCTGGAACGAAATATCGTCTACCGCGTGAACGCTGTGAGCCGATCGTCTGCGGAATGAGGCCAGTAGTCCACGTGAGATCGGGAAGTGCTTACGCAGACGAGTTATTTCAAGCACGGGAGTGGGGTTCATGGCAACGAAGTGGTAGGATGAATCGGTAATTGCTCAGTGACCAAATGGCACGCGACCCAATGACCCGGCTTGACTTCGCGCAGCGGCGGATCGGCCGTGACACACTTGCCGATTCGTACCGGGCAGCGCGGCTCGAAGCGGCAGCCGGCCGGCAGCGCATTCAGGCGCGGCGGATACCCCGGGATCGCCACGAGTTTGCCTTCGGGCTGCGTCAGATCGGGAAAGGCTGCGAGCAGCAGTCGAGTATAGGGATGCAGCGGCTCATTGTAAATGGCGTCGACGTCGGCATATTCGGCCACCTTGCCGCCATACATTACCAGCACCCGATCGCACATCTCGGCCACCACGGCTAGGTCATGCGTGATCAGGATGACGGCCAGCCCGAGTTCGCGCTGAAGCTTCTGCAGCAGGTCGAGGATCTGAGCTTGGATCATCACGTCCAGCGCGGTGGTCGGTTCGTCGGCGATGACCACGTCGGGCGTGCAGGCCAGAGCCATCGCGATCATTGCCCGCTGGCGCATGCCGCCCGAATACTGGTGTGGATATTGATCCTGGCGCGACGAGGCAATGCCAACCATGTCCAGCAATTGGCGGACGCGCTGATCGAGCGCGTGGTTGTCGAGCCGCCCACCCATCAGGCCGTGGCGCCGGATCGATTCGGCGATCTGATCGCCCACTGTCCGCACCGGATTAAGTGCGTTCATCGCGCCTTGAAAGATCAAACTGATCTTGCTCCAGCGCACCCGCTGCATCTCGGAGTCGGGCAGACGCAGAAGATCGCGTCCTTCCAACAGGACTTGACCCTTGACAATCCGGCCATTAGGTGGCAGCAGTCGCATCAACGCGAGCATCGTCGTCGTCTTGCCGCAGCCGCTCTCGCCGACCAAGCCCAGGGACTGGCCGCGATCCAGGGTGAACGAGACATCTTCGACGGCGTGCATTACGCCGTCGTCGGTCAGGAAGTGGGTGGACAGGTTTTTGACCTCGAGTAACGGCGCAGGCGAGGACATATTATCGATCTGCCAGTCGAGCGCGATCGAGGCAGGGTCATTTCCCAGACGGCGCGGGTTGAATTTCATTCGGAATCGCTACCATTTTGTCTGTGCTGGACAGGTGATGCGCCTTCAAGTGTGGGTTGAAGATTTCTTCCAGCACGTTGCCGAGCAGGGTGCAGGCCAGCACCACCCACACGATCCCCAGGCCGGGCAGCACCAGCGCCCACCACGCTCCCGCGCTCATCGCGCTGCGGGTGAAAGCGAAGTTGAGCATGCTCCCCCAACTGATAACTGTCGGGTCGCCCAGCCCCAGGAAAGCCAGCGATGACTCGGCCAGGATCGACAGCGAGATGATCAGCACGGTGTTCGCCAGCAGCAGCGGCAGGACGAGCGGCAGGATATGGTGCCAGATGATGTGCAGATTGCCGGCGCCGATCGCCCGCGCGCGTGTGACGAATTGCCGCTCTTTGACCGACAGCACTTGCGAGCGAACCAGCCGGGCGGTGCTGCTCCAGCCGAGCAGGCCGATGACGAGAATGATGTTGAGCAGGCTTTGGCCCAGCAGCGCCACCAGCACAATCGCCAGCGGCAGAAACGGGATGACCAAAAAGATGTCGTTGATCCGCATCAGGAAGTTGCCCAGCCGCCCGCCGTAAAATCCGGCGATCAGGCCGACTGCTCCGCCGACGAACAGCGAGATCAGCGAAGCGGCAAACCCGACGATCAACGAGACGCGCGAACCATAGATGAACGCCGACAGCACGTCTTTGCCGGCGTCGTCGGTGCCGAAGGGGTGAGCCGCGCTGGGCGGCGCGTAAATATCTTCGACCTTGACCCTGACGCGGGCATAAGGATCGGCCGGCGCGATCAGCGGCGCGAACACGGCGATCACAATCGCCGCCGCCAGCATGATCAAGCCCAGTAAGCCCAGGCGGTTATGGCGGAACACTCGCCAGAAATTTTTGAAGCCGTCGCGCCAACGCGAGAATCGGTTCATGGGACTACTCCGCCTTCACGCGCGGATCGAGATAGGTGTACAGCAAGTCCATCAACAGGTTGGCGAAGATGACGCTGATCGTCACGATCAGAAACGCCCCTTGCAGCACGGGGTAATCTTTGCGCGCCACCGCCTCGACGATCGCCAGGCCGACGCCTGGCCACGAAAAGACCCGCTCTAACTCGACCGCGCCCGAGACCGTAAAGCCCAGGTTCAACAGCACCAGCGTCACCATCGGCAGCATGGCATTCTTCAGCGCGTGGTCTTTCAGAATTTGAAAGTTCGTCAGGCCCTTGGCTTTGGCCGTGAGGATATAGTCTTCCGAGAGGACCTCCAACACCGAGGCGCGCATGACGATCATGTACTGGCCCAGCAGCACGATGGCATACGTCAGCGAGGGCAGCAGCCAGTGCCGGGCAACGTCGGCCAGTTCTTCTCCGAAATTAGCGTACGTCAGGCCGGTCGTGCGCATCCCATTGACCGGCAAACCGAATGCGCTACTGCCGATCATAAACATCAGGATACCGAGCCAGAACGTAGGCAACGACCAGGCCGTCAGCGAAAAGATCAAGGCCGAAGTGTCGAGCCGGGTCTTTCGCTTCCAACCGGCCACCAAACCCAATAAGGAACCCAGGATGATGGCGAAAAGTTCCGCGCCCAGCAGCAAGATCACGGTGTTGCCGATCCGCTCGCGCAGGATGTCGGCGACTGGGCGCTTCTGATCGTAAGAGATGCCCAGATCGCCTTTGAACAGGTTGCCCAGGTAGATGAACAGTTGGGTGTCCAGCGGATTGACGGCGCACCGGCTGGCGTCGAATACCATCTGCCCTTTGAAGCAGTTGATCACCGGCTTGTCCAGTCCGAAGCGCACCCGCTGGGCCTCGATCACCTCCGGCCGGACCCGAGGGTCTTTGAGGCCGGCCTTGGCCGGATCGCCGGGGATGACGCGAAACAGGAAAAAGTTGATGACCAGGACGATGAAGATGGTCAGGAGCGATGCGCCCGCCTTGCGCAGCAGGTAGTTGCGCCGTCCCATACTCACTCCACAACAGTACCCTCCCGCAGGTTGGATAACCTGCGGGAGGATATTGATTATCGAACCGGCTCCACGTTCGACAGCGAGAGCGGATCGTCCAGCGACAACAGGCCGCCCTCTACGTAAACGTAACCGGTGAACTTGTCGTTGCGGTAAGCCATCACATTGTTCTGGTAATACGGAATGATATACGGCACATCCTCGAGCGCGATCTTCTGCATCTCCCAGATGATCTTCTTGCGCGCCTCGTGATCGACCGCCGTCGACTGATCCAGGTACAACTGATCGTAGACCGGGTTGGAGTAACCCGTCTCGGAGAAACCAGTGTCGATCTCGTCGGTGGTCAGCACGCCTAGCAGGTAGGCCGGATCAGGATCGGCACTCCAGCCCCACAGGAGCACGTCGTAGTCGAAGGCCGGGCAGCAAGCCGCCGTGACGGTGTCGGGTTCCAACACCTGGATGTCGATGTCTACACCTGCTTCGTTCCACATCGCTTTGATCAAGTCGCCTTCGCGCGCGCCGGTCAAAATGTCGGAGGGGATCAAGAACCGGAATTTGAGCGGATTGGTTCCGTCAGGCATCTCGCGCACGCCATCGCCATCGGTGTCCTTGTAGCCGGCGTCGTCCAGCATCTTGTTCGCCAGATCGACATCGTAGGCGTAGTCTTCGAGTTCGCTGTTGAACCAGTCGCCCAGCGAGCGCGGCACCATGCTCAGGCCGGGCGTGCCTAGGCCGAGCAAGGCCACGTCGATGATCTGCTGCTTGTCGGTGGCGTGCGCTAGCGCCTGCCGCACTACCCTGTCCTTGAGGGCCGGATGGCCGGAGCACACGCCGCCTTCAGCCGGACACTTGTCGTCCGGCACGACATTCAAGATGATGTCGCGCAGGCTGCGGCTGCCGCCCACCTGCGCGGTGATATTGGCCTCCTGCTTCAGCGAGGCGATCGTCGTCGGCGGCACGTCGGTGATCAGATCGGCCTGGCCTTCGCGCAGCGCCTGCACCAGCGCATCCGAGCTCTCGTAGGTTTGGAAGATCACCCCGTCGATCTTGGGCGGATTGCGGTAGTGATCTTTGTTGGCCGCCAGCTCGATCGACTGGTCGCGCACGTACTTGACCACTTTGAACGGGCCGGTGCCGATCATCTCCAAATTCTCAAACGTCAACGCCTCGTCGAAGCCGATACCTTCCCAGATGTGCTTGGGCAGCGCGTACAGGAACAGCACCTGGGATTCCATGTTGCCGATCGGTTCGCCCAAAGTGATGACCAACGTGGCATCGTCGGTGGCTTCGACCGTCTCGAAGTTGAGCGTGTAACTGTTGAGATACGGGAACTCCTCGTGATCCTTGTAGAACTGGATGCTGAAGGCCATGTCCTCGGCGGTGAAATCGGTGCCGTCGTGGAACTTCACACCCTCACGCAGGTGGAAAGTCCACACCGTGCCATCGTCCGACACCTCCCAGCTCTCAGCCAATTCCGGATAATACGTGCCGCTCAAATCGAGGCCGATCAGCGTGTCGTACGTCAGCTCGTACAGCGTGTACGATTCGGTGAGCAGGCCGGCCGCCGGGTTGAGCGAGTCCGGCGCGCCGGACCATCCGATGCGCAGGATGGCCGGCTCTTGTGTTGCGGGCGGCGGCTCGGTGGGCGGTGGCGGCTGAGTCTCAGCCGGCGGCGCGGTGGTCGGCGCGGGCGGCGTCGTCGCGGCGCCACCGCAGGCGGACCCGACCAGCGCCGCCACCAAGAGCAGCGACGTCAGATACCAAGCACGTTTCCACATCTCGTCTCCTCCTGAATGAGATTCGGGTGACCCTTGCGGGGGTCAAGGCGGATACCGATTGCGTCTGAACGGAAAGCAGCGTGGGACGACGTGTGTCGTTCGGTGCATAGTATATGGCTATTTTGTTTCGGCGCAACCGCATGACGCTGGTCGCGTCGCTGCGCCTCTGCCGTGAAGTGAAAGGCTATCTACTCAGTCAGCCGCGCCTCGTGGCAGGCGACCCAATGCCCCGATTTGATTTCACGCCACTCCGGCACGATCTTCGAGCAATGGTCCTTTGCAATCGGGCAGCGCGGATGGAAGCGGCAGCCGGACGGTGGATCGATCGGGCTGGGCACGTCGCCGGTCAGGATGATGCGCTTGCGGGCGCGCTCCTTCTTGGGGTCGGGAATGGGCACGGCCGAGAGCAGCGATTGCGTGTACGGATGCAGCGGATTCTCGTACAGGTCGTCGCGCGGGGCCAGCTCGACGATAATGCCCAGATACATCACAGCCACCCGATCGCAAATGTGGCGCACCATGCTCAAGTCGTGCGCGATGAAGAGATACGTCAGGCCGAGCCTATCCTGAAGATCCTCGAGCAAATTGACCACTTGCGCCTGGATCGACACGTCGAGCGCCGAGATCGGCTCGTCGCAGACGATGAACAGCGGCTCGGAGGCGAGCGCGCGGGCGACGCCGATACGCTGCCTCTGGCCGCCGGAGAACTCGTGCGGAAAGCGGTTGAGGTGGCGCGCGCTCAACCCGACGAGTTCCAGGAGCTCCTTCACGCGCTCGGTGCGCTCTGTGCCGGTGCGGCGCAGCTTGTGCACGCGCAGCGGCTCGCCGACGATTGCGTTGACCGTCCAGCGGGGATTGAGCGATGCGAACGGGTCTTGGAAGATAATCTGCGACTTGCGGCGGATGATCATTTGGTCGCGACCCTTTGCCGCGTACACATCCATCCCGTCGATCGTGACTTTGCCGCTGGTGGGCGGGTACAGGTTCAGCAGTGTACGCCCGGCCGTGGTCTTGCCGCAGCCCGACTCGCCGACGAGGCCAAGCGTCTCGCCGCGCGCGATAGTGAACGAGATGTCGTCCACGGCCCGCACCGCGCCAGCCTGACGCTGAAACACGATTCCTCGCATGACCGGGAAGTGCTTCTTGAGGTTCTCGACGACGACCAGCGGCTCGGCTGTGCTCATCGCGGTGCTCCCGTCGTCACATCCACCCAGCATGCGATGCGATGATTCTGATCCACAGGCGTGAGCGTCGGGTTCTCCTCCCAACAGCGCTCGAGCGCGAATTCGCAGCGGGGCGCGAAAGGGCAGCCGTGCGGCTTGACTTGCAGACTGGGTGGCGCGCCGGGGATCGATTTGAGGCGATGATCGCGGCGGCGATCGTGTCGCGGCAGGGCCGCCCGCAGCGCCAGCGTGTAGGGGTGGCGCGGATCGTCGTACATCGCGTCGATACCGGCTTCTTCCACGATGTAGCCGGCGTACATGACGATGACCCGATCGGCGATGCTGGCCACCACGCCCAGGTCGTGCGTGATCCAGATCAGGGCCATGCCCATCTGCTCGCGCATGCGGATGGCCAGTTCGACGATCTGCGCCTGAATCGTGACGTCGAGGGCGGTGGTCGGCTCGTCCGCGATGAGGATACTGGGCGCGCAGGCCAGCGCCATAGCGATCATCACGCGTTGGCGCATGCCGCCTGAGAACTGGTGTGGATAGTCGCCCAGTCGCCGCACCGGATCAGAGAGGCCGACCATTCCCAGCAACTGGATCGTCCGCTCGCGAGCCTGATCTGCGCTCATGCCCATGTGCATCCGCAGCGACTCCGTGATCTGCCGCCCGATGGTGAGCACCGGATTCAGCGACGTCATCGGGTCCTGGAAGATCATGGCGATGTCTTTGCCGCGGATGTGCTCAAGCTGCTGCTCCGTGACCTTGAACAAATCGACACCGCGGTACAGCGCGCTGCCGGTGACGATCTCGCCGGGCGGCTTCGGGATCAGCCCCAGGATGGACAGCATTGTCACCGACTTGCCGCAGCCGCTCTCGCCCACCACCGCTAATGTCTCGCCTTCGCTCAGGTCGAATGAGACGCCGTTGACCGCGTACACTGTGCCTTCCGGCGTGTGGAAGCGTGTCCGCAAGTCGCTCACTTCGAGGAGAGTAGTCATATAGTCGCTTAGTCGGTTAGTCGTGTGGTCGATTAGTCGTGTAGTCAATTAGCCAGACAGCCAACGAGTCGCATGGCCGGTCATCCAGCCACAGCACTATGCGACCACGTGACTATCAGACTATCTGACTAACAGACCATCTGACGATCAGACAACTCGACTACGTGGATCGAGCGCGTCGCGCAGGCCGTCGCCGACGAAGTTGATGCTCAACACCGTCAACAAGATCAACATGCCGGGAAAGAACCACAGCCACGGCGCCGACTCGATGTAGTTGTACGAACTCTCCAACATGTTGCCCCAGGTCGCCGTCGGCGGCCGCACGCCCAGGCCCAGGAAGCTGATGTACGCCTCGGTGGTGATGGCGTTCGCCACACCGAGCGTGGCCGAGACAATAATCGGCGCAGCGCAGTTAGGCAGGATATGGCGGAAAATGATCGAGCGCGGCTGTGTGCCGGTGGCCCGCGCGGCCAGCGTGAACTCGCGCTCTTTGAGGGCCAGGAACTCGGCGCGGACGATGCGCGCCAGGTACGGCCAACTGGTCAGCCCGATGATCAGGACGATGACCACTACGCTCCCACTGAACTCTCGGCCCAGGATGGTTACATTGGGGATCTTGCCGCCGAAGAACTTGGCCATCACGATCAGCAGGAAGATCTGTGGGATGCACAGCATCGCCTCGGTCAAGCGCATCAGCACGGCATCGGCCCGGCCGCCGTAGTAGCCAGCGATCGCGCCGATCAGCACACCGACGATAACCTCGATGATGACCGCCGTGATGCCGATCAGCAGTGAGATCTGCCCGCCGTAGATCGTGCGGGCCAAAATGTCTCGCCCGATCGTGTCCGTGCCGAAGGGATGCTCAGCCGAGGGATCTTGCAGGCGTAGCGACGTGTCGTTGTAGTTGGCGTATGCCTCGGTATAGAAAAGCGCGCCCCCCAGTGACCAGAGAATCAGCACGATGAGCATGACGCTGCCGAACATCGCCATTTTGTGGCGGCGAAAGCGCCGCCCGGCCAGTTGGCGGAGTGTGAGTGGCGGCGACTCGATCTCGTCGGCAGAGCGACGAGGAATGCGGCCGGCTTCAATGGCTGTGCTCATAGCGGACCTCTTGCGGGTAACACTACGCATACCGAATGCGCGGATCGAGCCACGCGTATACGATGTCGGTGATGATCTGGAACACCACCACGGCCAACGTGATCAGCATGAGGATGCCCATCACCACGGAGACGTCGCCGCGCTCGACGTGATCCAGAAACAGGCGGCCCATGCCTGGCCAGGCAAAAATGCGCTCCGTGACCAGCGCCCCGGCCAGCAGTAACGGCAGATCGAGCCCGACCAGGGTCACGATCGGCAGCGAGGCGTTCTTCAAGGCATGCACCCAGATGATGTAGCGCCGCGCCAGGCCCTTCGACTTGGCCGTGCGGATGTAATCCTGATTCATCACTTCGAGCATCGCACTGCGGATGTAGCGGCTGTAGGCGGCCATGCTGATCAGCGCAATGCTCAGCACCGGCAGCACCATGTGCCAGGCCACCTGCTGCGGCGTCTCGCCGACTTGCGGATCGAACATGCCGTTGGTGGGCAGGTACGGCAGCCCCCACTTCTCGAAGTTGACCGCGAACACGTAAATCGAACCTAGCGCAATGAAGAAGATCGGCATCGAGTAGAAGATGAACGACAGAGCGGTGATCGTGTTGTCCGTCAGGGAGTACTGATGCATCGCTGAGTAGGTGCCGATGATCAGCGCGAAGCAGATGATCACCACCTCTGCCGCAAGCATGAGCAGCAACGTGTTCGGCAGTCGATCCAGGATGACGGCAGTCGCGGGCCGGCGCTCGACCAGCGAGGTACCGAAGTCGCCGCGCAGCATGCCCTTGCGCGTGCCGGGCGTCTCGGCCACGCCGTCGCCATCGAGATCGGTCTTCGTCCAGTCGTTGCCGATCAGCCAGAACAGGTACTGCATGTGCAGCGGCTGGTCGAGGCCGAGCTGCCGCGTCAGGCGGGCGCGATCTTCGGCGCGCGTCACCTTGCGCCCGCCCATCGTCGCCAGCGGATCGGCCGCGCTGTCCATCAAAACGAAGATGACGACGCTGACGATGAACAGCAGGGGAATGGCCTGCAGCAAGCGGCGGATGATATAGCGGGTCATACATCCTCCCTTTAGAAACCCGGCTTCTCATGGAAGCCGGGTTTCTCGTTGCGGGAGCCGGGACAGGCCCTGCACCCGTCCCGGCCATGGGTTGCGGTTGCAGGCGGACTGTTACTCGATATCCCACTCGATGATGTTGAAGAACGGCGTGGTGCCGGAGAACTTCACGTTCTTCAACCGGGAATTGACGGCCCAGATGTCCGGATCTTGCCACAGGCCCAGCCAGTAGACCTGGTCGAAGATCATCTTGGTGATCTGATAGAAGGTTGCCTGGCGCTCGGCGAAGTCAACCTGCGTGGCCTGCTTCTGGAACAGCGCGTCCAGCTCCTCGTCGCAGTAGAGTGACCAGTTCGTGCCGTCCGGGTACTCGTCGGTCGGGATCTCGCTGCACAGCCATTCAGCCGTGTCTGGATCGGGGAACTGCGGCGAATTGGAGTACTCGAAGATGTCGAGCTGACCGGTTGCCGCCGGGCCGCCATCGGCGTAGCCGCCGAAGTAGATGTCCGATTCGAAGTTGAGCAGCTCGACCTTGATGCCGACTTCGGCCAACTGCTGCTGCAGCACGGCCTGCGTGTCCATGCGGATCTCGCGCGTGGTGGTGCCGTATTTCAGCACAAGCTCGACGCCGTCCTTGTCGCGCACGCCGTCGCCGTTGCTGTCCACCCAGCCGGCCTCGTCGAGCAACTGCTTTGCCTGCTCGGGGTCATAGGGCCAGGGATCGATCGACGGATCGATGTAGGGCGTGTTATCCCAGTCGGTCGCCGCCGGCTGCGTCAGGCCCAGCAGCAGGTCCTTGTTCAACGACTCACGGTCGGTGGCCAGCGCAATCGCCTGGCGCACCCTCTGATCCTGTAGAGCGGGATGACCCTTCTCGGAACTGAGGTTGAAGTAGATGCCCTCGTTGTAACCGGAGAAGGCTTTGTACATCGCCACGCCGGCCGCTTCCAGGTCCGGCACGTCCGAGTAGGCGATGAAGGTGCCCAGATCGCCATCACCGGCCTTGAGCGCGGCGACCTGCGACGCATCGTCGGGCACGAAGCGGATGAAGATCTCGTCGATCTTCGGCCGGCCGGCCCAGTAGGCGTCGCGGGCGACGAAGCGCGCGAAGGAGCCTGATTCCCACTCGGCGAAGTTGTAGGGACCGCAGCCGACGGTCGGATTGCGGTTCCATTCGGCGTTGTCGAGCGTGCCGTCCTTTTCAAGGACCGGCTCCAGGACGTGCTTGGGCAGGATGCCATGCCACAGCGAGCCGGCCCACGGCGCGTATGCATCCTTGAACGTGACCACTACGGTCTGCGGGTCGGGCGCGGTCACGGACTCCATCTTGTCGTACGGGTCGGTGGAGGCGACGATGTTCTTCGGGTTGATTACCATCTCGTACGTGAAGACGAAGTCGTCCGCCGTAATGGGCGTACCGTCCGACCAAGTGATGTCATCCCGCAGTTTCATGGTGAGGGTCTTGCCATCGGCCGAGATGCCGCCGTTTTCCGTGCTGGGCAGCTCCTCGACGAGCACCGGCACGAGGTTGTTTTGATCGTCGAAGATCCACGGCCAGCAGTTCCAGAACTGATGGGTAATGGTGGAGAACCACATGTTGGTGTAGTACGGGTTCAGCGTGTCGAATTCCTGTGTCCAGATGAACGTAGCCACTTTGCGCGCCGGCGGTTCGGTCGGCGTCGGCGGCGGTTCCGTGGGCGGCGCAGGCGGCTGGGTCGCCGGCGCCGCCGGCGGTTCAGTCGGCGTGGGCGTTGCTGCCGGCCCACAGGCGGACGCTATCAATGCCAGCGCCAGCACGAGCGTCAAGCACCACTTACGGGCAGACATGTGACTCCTCCTTTTTGTGTTGACCTGTATGGTCACGGGTAGTAACCGCCATGCGCGGGCGTGCATGGCCGGATCGACACATAGTATAAATTTAATCGGCGTTCGCTGCAACTTTCACGGCGCAGTGCTCCGCACGTCTTACACCAGGAAATGCCTGGCCGGATGCTCCTCGACTAAGATACGCCGATCGATCTTGAAAGGTTCAATCAGCACGTAATCACGTAATCACGTGATCACGTGATCACTCCATATCCCGATCAACTCCGCCTCCCGTTCTGGCTTCAGCCCCGCGCGCCACTCGTACTCCGTTGATCGAGTCGTCTCCCATTCGAGCGTCGCGCGGATCGTCTCTTCAAGCGGGCGGAAGGTCAGCCCGGCGGCTATGGCCTTGCGGCAATCGAACGCGAAGAAGCCCGCCGCATCGGGATCGGATTCGGGTATCCACAGCGGCACTTCGCTCCATGGTTGAACGCCCGAATCGATCAGGAATTGGTCTTCAACCCAGACGAAGTGGGCGTTGCTGCCGCTGACGACTTTGCTCGTCTCCAGTAGTGTCCCCATGCTCAAGTGGTCGTCCGGCCCGTTGGCATTGTACACGCCGGTGAGGTTTTGCTCAACGGCACGGATCATCCACTCCGCCAGGTCGCGCACATCGATGAACTGGATTTGCCGGTCGGGCCGGCCGGGCGCCAGCACGTCGCCGCCGCGCGCTACACGCGCGGGCCAATACGTGAATCGGTCGGTTGGGTCGTGCGGGCCGACGATCAGGCCGGGGCGCACGTTGAGCACGCGGCCCGGCATCGCGCGCTCGGCGGCCTGCTCGCACAACGCCTTCAGCGGGCCGTAGGTCTCGCCGGTGATCTCCTCAACCGTCTCGTCCTGGAGCCTGCCTACTGGCGCGGATTCGTCGGTGCCCGGGTGGCGTGTGGCAGCGTAAACGGAAATACTTGAGACGAAGGTGTAGTGGCCCACCGCGTCGGCCAGCAGTTCGGCGGACGCACGTACGACACGTGGGACGTAACCGCACGTGTCGACGGCGGCGTCCCACCTTCGACCACGCAGCGCGTCGAGATTCCCGTCTCGATCGCCGCGCAGTTTCTCGACGTCTGGGTATAGGTCGGGATGGTGCTGGCCTCGATTGAACAGCGTGACTTCATGTCCGCGCGTTAGCGCCGCTTCGACAAGATGGCGGCCGAGAAAGACGGTTCCGCCGAGAATCAGTATGTTCACCAAATAACCTCCTGTTAGACAGACTCCGGGTTCACCACGAAGACACCAGGACACGAAGTTTCACGGTGTCTTTGTGTCTCCCTGCGGAATATGCTCCCGGCCCTCATCCCCGAGGGCGGGCCTTGCGCCGGAAACGCGTTATCCCACTGTGCCCGTGAGCTTTGCCGAATGAAGCTGCGTAAGCGGGACTTTGTCCATCATGTAGACGATCATCGTGTCCATGACAAAACGATCCGGAATTCGCAGAGAAAGAAGCTCTGCCGCGTCCTCGTCGGAAACCGGCGATCGGCTGCGAAGCGTACAGTCCAATCTACATGCGCTCAGGCGCCTGGAGGCCGAGCAATCTCAGCCCGTATTGCAGACATTGTGCAGTCGCACTCACAAGATGCAGCCGCGCCGCACGCAGCTCCGGCGACGGCGCGTCGAGCACCGGGCAGTCGCGATAGAACGCCGAGAACTGGCG
>DASSFZ010000359.1:0-3213 GCA_035693785.1 Anaerolineae bacterium
TCGAGCTGGCTGGTCGGCTCGTCGAGCGCCAAAACACGCGTCCGCAGCGCCAGCGCCGAGGCGATCGCGACGCGCTGCATCTCGCCGCCCGACAATCGGCCTACCTGGCGGCGGCGCAGGCCGGTCAATCCCAATAACGACAGCGCATCTTCGATCCGTTCGCGCATCAACGAGACGGGTAACCCGGCGTTCTCCAGCGCGAAGGCGATCTCGTCCTCAACCTGATCGACGACGAACTGGGCTTCCGGATCCTGGAAAACGAAACCGACGCTGCGGCTCAAGATAGCCGGGCCATCGGCGATCGGGTCGCGCCCGGCGACAGAGATTGTTCCGGCCGATTGTCCTCCGCTGAAATGCGGCGTCAGCCCGTTGAGCGCGCGCAGCAGCGTCGACTTGCCCGCGCCGGATGGGCCTGCGACCAGCGCGAACGCGCCTTCGGGAATGTGCAGGTCGACGTCTGCCAGAGCAGGCCGATCCGATTGCGGATAACGATGCGTGAAATGCCTGAGCGTGATCATTGGAACTTCAAAACATCAAACTTCAAAACTTCCAACCTCCAACTTCCAACCTCAAACCTCAAAGTCTATTCGTCACCCACGCGGGCAGCAGCAAGCCGAGTAGCGCCAGCCCGACGAGCGGGTCGAAGCCGGGCAGCGTCAACGTCGGATACGGGGTAAAGGCGACCGTGGTGCGGCATCCCAGAATCTCGCCGCACGATGCGCCCAGTCCAGGCCATACGATGGTAGCGAACGACAGAGCAGCGCCGGCGACCACGAGGGCGTCTCCAATGCGCCACGGATGCGAGCGGTACGGCGTATAGGGCACAGCCCGGCCGGCAAGCCAGATGAAGATCGCGAACGCGGCGGCGCCGGCGATGAGTAACGGATCCGACAGCGCGCGCGCGTTCGGGAGGAAAGCGCTCAAGACTTCACCGGCCAACAGGACGATCAGCCCGCCGATCAGGCCGGCGCGCAGCCAGGGCAAAGCCGGTCGATCCGAGGCAGCGCCGAACCCACGCGCCACCATCGCTTCGGCCAACTGAAACGCTCGCTCCAGCCCGCTGACGAGCAGAGGCATCCACAGCGGGAGCCAGTCACGCCACGAGCGAAGCTGGTGGCCGCGCACGGCCTGCGCTTCGCGTATCTGGTTGAGTGACCGGCGCGTGGCAGGCACGTAGGTCAGCGCGATCGACAGCGTGACGCCCGCCCCGTGAAACGCGCGGGGCGTCAGCCGAACCAACTGGTGCGCCGACAGGGACTGATTGAACACCGCGAAGAGAGCGAGCATGACCAGAAGCGCCAGTCCCGCCATCGCGCCGTAGACGACGGCCTCCAGTGTCACCGGCCCGCCGATCAGCGGCAGCCCGTCAGGCAGACTGAACAACACCGTCGCGCCGAAGTGGCTGCTCAGCGCGTTGATCAGCGCGCCGATCAGGATCACAAACAGCGCGAAACGCGGCGTGGGTCTCCACACTTCGCGGCTGCGCTCGCCGGCGTTCGTCCAGACGGAGACGATCCCCGCAACCAGGAGCACTTCAATCAGATACAGCGGATTGCGCGTCGACATGACGACGACCAGGGCTGCGCTCAGCCAAGTCAGCCAGGTCAGTGGGTGAAGGCCGCGTTCAACCATAGCCCGGCGCGCGTCGGATGGAGCGGTGCGTGCGCTTGGCGGCTCGGCCTCGGGTCGGCGCCATACGGTTTCATGTCCGACGGAGTCACCGGGCGTGCTCGCCCCCGCTGGGCGGGGCGTCCCCTCCGCTCCGCTACGAAGATCTGCGTCAAGCAGCGTCGACGTGGGTTGACTCATGCGCAGGCGGAATCGCTCGAGCGCGCGAAGTGTCGGCAGTCCCACCAGCGCGATCAGCAAGGCATTGCCTGCTGCGCTGAAGAAGTCCCACCAGGCGGATGTGGCGGCGTAGTAGACTGCATAACGCTCCAGGGCGGCGCCGACGCCGATGCCGGGCTGCCAGTGCTGCTCTGCAGGGCCGACGGCCAACGGCCAGAACCAGAGATTGATGATCGCGCCGTAGAGGAATCCCCATCCGAAGCCGAAGACGATCAACATTCCCAGCCACAAACGGCGACGCTTCGCGTCGTTGCGCCGCGAGCCTGCCCAATGGCCCAACAGTCCGGCGCTCATGCCGATCCAGCCCGTCACGAGCATCTGGTAGGGAAGCCACGGGCCGACGCCTGCCGTGATCAGCGCCGAGGCCAGCAGCGTGAACGCGCCCATCAGGAATCCGAAGCGCACGCCGAAGACGAATCCGCTCAGGATGACCGGCACGAAGATGGGGCTGAAGCCACCCGGGCCGGGCAGCGCCGTCTCGATGAAACGGAGTACCGAGTTGACGGCGACGAGGACGCCAAGCAGCGCGACGGTCTTGGCATTCATCGCGCGGCCCTGCATCTCGACGATGAGCGCGGCCAGGCACAACCCGGTGAGCAGCGTGAGCCACACGGGAGAGGTGCTCAGTGCAGCTCCGCCGGATTGTGCCGCGTCCACAAACGGAGCGGCAAACGCCATCGCGCCAATTGCCGCTGTCAACAGGTAGATGGCGACGCTGGCGGAACGGGAGAGGATAAGCCCATTCAGCCGAAGAGCTGACGATCGAGGTTCGCGTACAACTTCGTCAACTGATGCCATAGCGCAGCCCCGCCGCAACCAAAAGACTAACCACAGATGACACGGATTACACAGATATGTTGAGGGTTAGCCATCCGTGGTACCGAGGAGCGAGCACGCCCACGTGCGAGCGGCATCCAGGGATGCCTTGCTCCGCTCATTTGAATCGTGTTGTTCTATAGCCGCCTGCGAATGCGTGGCAGCAGAAGTATCCCTCCCAACACCACCGCGATAACCGCGAATACGACATAGCCCGCCGGGGAAGGTGAATCGGATGTCTGCTGCTGCGCCGGCTGGCCGGATGCGCTCGGCGACGGAATCGCCAGCTCGGGAGTCGCCGCGGCGGCATGCGGCGTCGCCAGCGGCAACGCTGCCACACTGGGCGCGGGCGCGACCTCGGCGGCGCTTGATGGCGCACAGATCTGATCAAAGGTGAAGAGTGCCGGCGGTTCTCCAGCGCCCCAGCTCCAGCCCTCGACATCGCCGTCGTGAACCGTGTAGGAGCTGGCCCCAACCGAAGCGTAGGCCCAACTTCCATCCCTCAAATGCCAGTAAGACCAGTAGTCGGGCGGGAAGGCGCACGAGCAG
>DASSFZ010000360.1:0-3538 GCA_035693785.1 Anaerolineae bacterium
GTCTCTCCCGATCGGCAGGCCCACTTGGAAAGTGCCGCGCGCACGCTGGCAGCCGCGACGATATCTCACGTGAAGCGTGCGGTCCGCGCCGTCGACGATGCGCACCTCGGGCCGCCCATCGTCGATCCGGAAAAGATTATCTGCCTGGGGCTGAACTATCGCGATCATGCCAAAGAAGCGGGCCTGCCGATCCCGCCAGTGCCCATACTCTTTGCCAAGTATCGTAACGCGCTCACCGGCCCGACCAGCCCGATTATCTTGCCCGGCGTGAGCGAGGAGAGCGATTACGAAGCGGAGTTGGCGGTCGTCATCGGGCGGCGCTGCAAGGGCGTCGCCGCGGCCGAGGCGCTGAGCGTTGTGGCCGGATATATGGCGTTCAACGATGTCAGTGCCCGCGACGTGCAGTTGCGGACCAGCCAGTGGCTGGCCGGGAAGTCACTCGATACCTTCGGCCCGTGCGGCCCGGCGCTGGTGATCGACGAAATCCGCGATCCCCAGGCGCTCAGCGTGTCGACCCGGGTCAACGGTGAGACGCTTCAGCAAGGGAACACGCGCGACATGATCTTCTCCGTGGCCGAGAGCGTCGCGTTCATCAGCCAACTGATGACGCTGCAGCCGGGTGACATCATCGCCACCGGCACGCCGGCGGGCGTGGGCTACAAGCGGGAACCGCCGATCTTTCTCCATCACGGAGACATCGTCGAAGTGGAGATCGAAGGCATCGGGATGCTGCGAAACCCGGTGGTCGATCCTGCCCGCCAATGAGACTATGGTGATTGCACGCGTGTTGGGGCGACAGTTGTACTGTCGCCCGGCGCCCGCAGTGCAACTGCGGACGAACGGATTCATGAGCACACAGCGCAAAGGAGGGATATCATGTCGACATACCGCAGTGATGTGATCGGAAGTCTGTTGCGTCCAGCCTATCTGAAAGAGGCCCGGCAACGCCTCGCCTCGGGCACGATCAGCGACGCAGAGTTCAAGCAGATCGAAGATCGCGCCGTGAACGAGGCGATCGCTTTGCAGACCCAGGCCGGCGTGGATGTGATCACCGACGGCGAGATGCGGCGCTATGCCTTCTTCGGACACCTGATCGATGCGACGGAAGGGTACGATAAGTTCGGGGGCTGGGCGATCCCCTTCCGCGACGAGCAGGGCAACGAGCTGGTGTTCAAGCGCCCGGTGGTCGTCTCGAAATTAAAACGCATCCGCCCCATGTGCGCGGAAGAGTTCACCTACCTGCGCGCCCGGACCGATCGCCCCTTCAAAACGACGCTGATCAGCGCGCAGCAGGCGGCCGCGTATTACGATCCGGAGAAATCGAAAGGCGCTTACGCCACGATAGATGCCTATCTCGCCGACGTCGTGGACATCCTGCGAACCGAGGTGGATGAATTGGTCCACCTGGGCAGCACCTACATCCAGGTGGATGCGCCGCAGTACGCCGCGCTGATCGATCCGCAGATCCGCGAGGGGTACCGGAAGCGCGGGAACGATCCGGAGCGCCTGCTCGACCGCTGCATCGAGCTGGACAACGCCGTGATCGGCGATCACCCCGGCGTGACGTTCGGCATCCACCTGTGCCGGGGCAACAACCAGAGCAAGTTCTACGCCAGCGGCGGCTACGATCCCATCACCGCCGTGTTCCGCCGCACCGGGTTCCAACGCTTCCTGCTCGAATACGACGACGAGCGCTCCGGGGGCTTTCAGCCGCTGCAGCACGTCCCGGAGGATCGCACCGTGGTGCTGGGGCTGGTGACGACCAAGAAGCCGAGACTGGAAAGCAAGGACGAGCTTAAGCAGCGCATTGACGAAGCGTCGAAGTTTGTGCCGCTGGAGCGGTTAGCGTTAAGCACCCAGTGCGGATTCGCCTCGACGGAGGAAGGGAACCTGATCAGCCCGGCGGATCAGGAGGCGAAGCTGCGGCTCGTCGCCGAAACTGCACGCGAGGTGTGGCAGGCGTCCTGAAAACCGTATTCTTGAGCTCAATTTAACGACCGCCTGCTGCCTTTCCGTTCGGTCCTAAAGAGAGGCTGATATCCGCCATGCTGAGCTGGTTCAGCCAGACTGCAACCTGTTCGGGCGGGACGGGCTGGTCATTTTCTAACCACCACACAATCGCACCGATGCCGGCGTGCAATACGTAACTCACGCTTAGATCAATCGGGGGTCTGCTCGGATCCGCTTGCGGAGCTTGGCTGGATACCATGCGGCGGAATTGCCTGTCGATAAATCGGCGGAAACTCTCCGCACATAATGCCGGATCTCCCTTCTTGCCAAGCATCACGCGGTAAAAATCGGCATTCGCCTGTACATGCTTCAGAATGTGGACCAGCCCGGCCGGGGGTTGATCGGGAGGTTGATCTGGCTGGTCTGCCCAAGAAGCTTCTCCGTCCTGGGACTCGATCAGCTCAGAAAGCTCTTCGATATACTGGCTCAACAGGTCATACTTGTCCAGGTAATGGCGGTAAAACGTCGAGCGGTTGACCATGGCCCGCTCCGTGATGTCGTGCACGGTGACATCGGCAAATCCCTTTTCGATGGTGAGTTCGATCAGCGCCTTCTGAAGCAGCTTGCGGGTGCGGCGCACGCGTAGATCTTCCACCTTCTGCGTCAATTTTCCACCTCCTGTCGCATACGCGACACCTCACATCGCTTTGATGATTGACAGCGGATTCAGCCCCATGTTATTGTTTCTATGCAACATTTGAGAGGATAGGCGGCATATGTTGCCTATTTTACCACAACTGAGAATCAGATGCGAATGATGCCACTCCTATCATCCATGCTCCTCGATACCAACACACCGCCGCTCGTAGACGCGCGGCCACCGGAATGGGCGGGCTGGCTCGGCCTGATCGTGCTTGCGACCGCCTTCTGTCTGCTGGCCTGGTGGCTCTTCGCGAGCCACCTCCAGCGGCCGGTCGAGGCAGTGACGCCCACGACACGGGTGCTCCAGGTGCGTCGCCTCATGGCCGCCCTCGTGCTCCTGAGCGGTCTACTCTTGCGTGTAGGCGCACCCTGGGACGAACTCTGGCATCGTCTTTACGGGGTGCCCTTCGGCGAAGACCTGCTCTGGCCGCCGCACCTCCTCATGTATGCGTCGTTCACGCTGAGCTTCCTGCTCGTCGCCTATGGGCTTTCGGTCGCGTTTCGCGGCGATGGGAGCCTGCGAGAGCGCTTCCGCCGTGAGCCGCTGCTCGCCCTCCTCGGGCTGCTCTCGGCCTATTCGTTCGCCTTCATCCCGGTAGACGTGATCTGGCACGCGGTCATCGGGCCTGACCTGACGGCCGAAAGCCCGCCGCACGTCGTCGGAGCGCTGTCTGGTAGCGCCGTGTCACTCATCGGGGTGGCTCTCGCGCTTTCGACCGCCCCTCGACCCGTATGGCGAAACCTTATTGACCGGCCGCGCATAGTCGACTGGGTAGCGGTGGGCATCCTGGCAGTACTCAGCCTCAACTGGCTCCAACTCATGACGACGGTGTGGGATTGGGCCGATGACATCGTCTTGGGGCGCCCGGGCTGGACCTACCCGGTC
>DASSFZ010000361.1:0-4998 GCA_035693785.1 Anaerolineae bacterium
CGTGTTCCCCATCTCGATGGTCGATTATTCCGGTTATGGGGAGCGAGCGGTGCCGATTTACACTGCCGAATACAAGGTCGATCGGGCAGACGACTATCGCTATCAATGCCCGGCCGATCTGCCCGGGTCGCTGGCAGGCGAGCTGGTTCGCCTGGCCGTCGAGACCATGCGCGTGACGAATACACTGGACTTCGCCCGCGTCGATTTCCGCTTGAATCGACTCGAAGGCGACAAGCCGTACATTCTGGAGATCAACTCGCTGCCCGGCATTACGCCGATCAGCGACCTGACGCTGATGGCGGCGGCCGACGGCTGGTCGCACGCCGATCTCGTCAACGGCATTTTGGATGCAGCGCTTCGGCGGCTCGGCCTCGTCGAAGCGATCAGCCTGAAGGAGGAGAGGGCATCTAACAATGGACGCAAGCCTGGGTGAGGCTTCACTGATATTGCCGGCTGTCCTCGGGAGGGTGCGGGCGGGGGCGGCCGTCGAGGAAGGTGTGGCGCCCCATCGCCCGCTGCGGCGGGTGCTGGTGGCCTACAGCGCCATCGAGCGCACGGTTCGCGGCGAGCCGCGCGAGCTGGAAGCCGAGCTGGAGACGATCCAGACGGCGCAGACCATCGCCGAAAACCTGAATCGCGCCCAGATTCGCGCGCAGACCTACGTGGTTTACGGCCTGAGCGACGTCGACCGAATTGCGTCGGAATTCGACGTCGAGACCACGCTGGTGTTCAATCTGTGTGAGCACCTGCAAGGCGACTCGCATCGTGACGGCGAGGTAGCCCAGCGCATGACCGACCTGGGCATCCAGTTCACCGGCGCGTCGGTGGGCACGCTCGCGAGCTCGCTGAATAAGGCGCGCACCAAGGAGATGTTGAGGGCAGCCGGCGTGCCGACCGCGCGCTACCAGGTCTTCAGCCAGCCGGACGATCCGATCCGGGTGCCGCTCCCGGCCATCGTCAAGCCGGTGGCCGAAGACGCCAGCATCGGCATCGACCGCGACTCAGTCGTCCACGACGAGTTATCGCTGCGGCGGCGCGTGGAGTACGTCCTGGATGCGTACCGCGAGTCGGCCTTGGTCGAGGAGTTCATCGATGGACGCGAGTTCAATGTCGGCCTGTGGGGCAACGGCCGGCGATACATGCTGCCTATCGCCGAGCTTGACTATTGCGACTGGGCCGACCCGTATCAGCGCTTTCTTCACTTCGACGCCAAATGGAACCCGCAGGCGCCGGAGTATCAGACGATGTACGTGCGCTGCCCGGCCGACATTGACAATGCGCTGGCCGAGAGGGTCGGCAAGACGGCGCGCATGGCGTATCGGGTGATGGGCTGCCGGGACTATGGCCGCGTCGACATGCGGCTGAAGGACGGCCGGCCGATGGTGCTGGAGGTCAACCCTAACCCATGCCTGGCCCCTGACGCCGGCTTCCCGAAAGCGGCGCGTGCCGCTGGCTACGACTACCCGCAGATGGTCGCGCGCATCGCCCGCTGGGCGTGGGCGCGTCGAGGCAAGGAGGACGCTCTGTGAGGGCGGTCTTGCAAACAATCCCACCCTCGCCCTGGCTCGCCACAGGCTCGGTGCAGCCCACGTCACCGGACGAGCGCGAGCAGATCGTGCAGGTTGCGATCGAGGCGGCCGTGTTCACTGAGCGCGAAGTCGCCACGGTGGCAGAGATGCTCGACGCGTACTACGACGACCCGGAAGTGTCGGGCTATCATTTTCTGTCGTACCGTGAAGACGGGCGTGTGCTGGGCTTCGCTTCCTGGGGGCCGCGCGACCTGGCAATGCACGCGTTCGACTTGTACTGGATTGCCGCGCGCCCGGACGTGCAGCGGCGCGGCGTCGGGCGCGCCTTGATGGAGGCTGTCGAGGCGCAGGCGAGGGCGTGTGGCGGTGGCTGGATGTGGGTAGAGACGTCAGACACGCCGGCGTACGCTGCCGCGCGGGCGCTGTACGAGCGCTGCGGCTATCGCCGCCTGGTGCGGCTGCCGGATTTCTATCGCAGCGGCGATGGATTGGTGATCTATACCAAGCGTGTCGAGTGATGTGCTCAAGTTCCTTCAGTTCCCTCGGTTCCAAAAAGGAACTTAAGGAACTCAGGGAGCTCTGGTAAGGAGGTAAGTGAGATGAGCGAGGGCAATGGTTCTCATCCGCCCGTGCTGCTGTTGTATAACTACGACTCGACGTGGACGGCGGAGGACGTGCTCGACTGCATGCAGCACGTCGAGCGCATGGCCGGCGGCCTGCGCAATCAGGGCCACGCGGTACAGCCGGTGGAAGTGCGGGCGGACATCGTCGATCCGCTGCGCGTCTACGATCCGCGCGAGGCGATCGTTTTCAACTGGTGCGAGGGCATCGACGGCGCGCCGAACGCGTACGACCTGGTCGCCCGGACGCTGGACGACATGGGCTTCACCTACACCGGTTCCGACGCGTGGGCGCTGCAGCACACGCAGAACAAGGCGGAGTTCAAGAAGATTCTCGAGCGTCTCGGCATTGCCACGCCGCGCTGGCGCGTGTTCACCGATACGCGGGATACAGACGAGTGGACGACCTTCCCCGCCATCGTCAAGCCGGTGGCCGAGCACTGTTCGTACGGCATCACGGCCGATTCAGTGGTGGACGACGTGGCCGGACTGCACCGCCAGATCGACACCCTCATGGAGAAGTTCGGCGTCGGCGCGCTGGCCGAGGAGTTCATCGCCGGGCGTGAAATCAACGTCGCCATCTGGGGCAACGGCGCGCCTCAGGCGCTGCCGCTGTACGAGATCGACTTCGGCGACATTGAAGACCCGCGCCGGCGGGTCGTCGATTACGACTCGAAGTGGGTGCCGACCTCTTTCCAGTATACGCACACGCCTTCCCGCTGCCCGGCAGAATTAGAGGAGCCGGTGGCCGAGGCGATCCGCACGACGGCGCTGGCCGCGTATCGCGCGCTGCGCTTGCGCGACTACGGCCGCATCGACACACGCGTGCGCGACGGTGTGCCATACGTCGTGGACGTCAACGCCAACTGCGACATCACCAGCGACGGCGGGTTCGCCAAGACGGCGAAGGTGGCCGGTTACGACTACGGCGCGATGGCGTCGCAGATCGTCGGCTGGGCGGCAAGGCGCAAGCCGATGTGAAGCAGATGGCAGGACCTGAAACGGCCGCTCCCACACCGGAGCGGCCGTTTGCATTTCCATACTTAAAGCGGGTCTGTGACCCGCGCCTGATTTACGCGTGACGGCTGGGTCACACGTGTGTCGCGCAAGCGCAGCGCGTCACACCCCGGCGAGATTACGTTCCGTCGCTCGTGTCCCCCTCACTCGCGTTGAAGTCGATATTCGTGTCAGTGCCCAGGCCGCCGCTGAACGAGTCGGCGCCTGTGCCGCCGGTCAGCGAGTCGTCCCCCTTGTTGCCGACCAACGTATCATTGTCTGCACCGCCGTCCAGCACATCGTCGCCGTTGCTGCCGGTCAGCGCATCGTTCCCATTGCCACCCGCTAGCGTGTCGTCGCCGTCGCCACCAGTCAGCGTGTCATTACCGCTGCCGCCATCGAGCACATCCTCACCATCTTGGCCATCCAACACATCAGACCCATCGCCTCCTGTCAACGTGTCGTTCCCTTTTCCGCCATCGAGTACGTCGTTCCCATAGCTGCCTATGAGCGTATCGTTTCCATCATCACCGTTGAGTGTGTCGTCGCCGGCATAGCCGCAGATCACATCATCGCCCTTACCGCCGTAGATGATGTCGTTCCCGCCCAGGCCGGCGATAACGTCAGGCCCGCTGGTGCCATTGATCACATCGTCGCCGGTCGTGCCGACAAGGGTGGCGGGCAGGCCGTTGCAGGTAGCGTTGAGGGCCAGGCCCAGGCCCACGACCACCGGATCATGATCCGACGAGCGGTATGCGTTCGGCTCGTAGATCGCCTCCTGGGCCGCCGGCTTGAACGTGGTGTCGTAGTCCAACAGGTCAGGCTCGTCGGCGTTGATGTGCCAATCGGCGGCACCCGTCACCTGCGCAGCCAGGCTGGGGCTGGCCAGCGCGTGGTCCAGGTAGCCGGACTGGCCGTCGAAGACGTATGAGTAGGCGTACGTGCCCTGGTACTGGGCGATCAGGTTGGTGTAGTCGTCGCCGGTCCCGGCCGTATCGTCGGCGCCCGCCTGGATGGCGTCGATCGGGTCTTCCTTGGCATACGAGTTCAGATCGCCCATGATCAGGAAGTCCGAGTCGCCGCTGCCAGTCGGGTCGGTCGCCAGCCAGTCCACCAGGGCCTGGGCGGCGGCCTTACGGGTCTGGTTGCAGTTGCCCTGGCCGTCGCCGATGTCCGGGTCGCCCACATCGTTGCAGTCGGAGCCTTTGGACTTGAGATGATTGACTACCACTGTGAAGCGAGCGCCGGTCGCCAGCTCCTCAAAGGTCTGGGCCAGTGCAGGACGATTCTTGGTGTCCAGGAAGCGCGGGTCTACAGCCGTAGTCAGAAGCTTGAAGTCGCCGACCGGCGCCACCTTGCCAGGCTTGTAGATCAGGCCGACGCGGATGGCGTCAGTGCCGATCACGCCGGTGTCGATGTAGGCATAGGTGCCGGCGCCCGGCATCGCGTTGAGGCCTGCCACGATTCCCTTGGTCGGGTCACCGAGCGGATCGACGCCGGTCGTGTTCTCCAGTTCGTTGAGGCCGATGATGTCGGTGTCGAGGCCTGCAAGCGCGGCCAGGAGCTTATCGCGCTGGCGCGTGAACTCGGTTGGCTGGTCACCGTCAGCGCCGCGGCACTCCAAGTTCTGCAGCGGACCGCAGAGATTATCGGCAGGATCATCCGGGCCGCTCGATGGCTCTTGGATGTCGTCAGTGGTCAGGAAGAAGTTGAGCGTGTTCATGGCCGCGACGCGCAGGCTGCCGCCGACCGGCTCAGGCGCGGCCGGACGTGGGTTGACAGCAGTATAGTCGGCCGGTCCGGTCGGCTGGATGCGGTAAAGGCCAAAGGCAAAGTCCATCACACCAACCGTG
>DASSFZ010000362.1:0-3114 GCA_035693785.1 Anaerolineae bacterium
AAACGGCGCGGCCGCGCGCCCGCATCGCTGCGCGACCGGGCAGTGCTGGCCGAGGCCCGCCTCCCGCCAGGTGACCAGGCATTCGGTAGGCCAGCCCATCAATGAGGCTATGTATGAGCCGTCCTTGGCCCGGGGCAGGTCGCGGGCAGCGAGGCTGACGTGATAAGCGGCCAGGTCCCAGCCCAGGTCTTCCGCCCAGTTCGCCAGTAGTTGTGACGCGCCCTCCAGGTCATCCTCGAGGTGAAGCTGCTCCAGGTAACAATTGTCGCCAGTTACACTCATGCGGGCCCCCCTGAGCCTGGCACTTTGATCTGCCAGCTCTGCTCCTTTTAATAGACCGTATGGTCGGCTGTCAAATATTTCGGTGCCTGACCAAACCTACCTCTACGGGCAGCTGTCTTCGGCGCTCGACGCTGCGAGATTACGGCGACAGGCCCGCCACAAAATGAGCTGCCTAATTGTTGATGGCTGCACTCGAGCGTGCTGACAGCACCGTGGCAGGCGACTCTGCAACTGCCGAGGATCGCGCGATGAAAAATCTCGAACAAGCCGTGCAACGATTGATCGACCGCGAGGAGATCAATGAACTGATGGCGCGTTATTGCCGGCAGGCCGACTTGCTCGACGCGGACGGCCTGGCCGCGTGTTTCACGGACGATTGCGTCGTCGCGTATGTGCCCGCGTCGATGGGCCCGCCCGCACGCAGCAAGCAGGAGTTGCTTGGCTTCCTGCGCGCGTACTTTCCCAACTCCGTCAGCAGTACGCACTACATCACCAACGTCGAGCTCATCTTCGACACGCCAGACCAGGTCACGGCGGCGACCTACATGTACTCGTGGCAACGCTTCAAGACCTTTCCAGTGGCAGCGGACTGTCACCGCTTCGGTCGTTACGAGTTCCGCATCCTGCGGACGAAGGACGGCTGGAGGATCTCCCGCCTCAACCTTCTCTCGGCCGGCGAATACGGCGGTTCACGCATCGGGGAGCAACTGGGCCGCGCGTGGCCGCCCCGCTTCGATTGATCCCTCACAGCGCTGGCCAAACCTGTCGAATCAGGTAGGTTTCTACTGCACCCGAAACTGGCATCGTCCACGTCGACGGGTGGACTCGCATGGAACCAGCCCGGTTGCAGACTCGACTGGCCCGTTGCGCCCGGAACGATTGCAGGCCAGGCCGGGCCGCGAGCAGGCCGGCCTTGCGGGCCACCCATACTGAAGATGGTCACGGGAGAAGTATTCATGAGCCGTCCGGCTGCCTTGCCTGAGGAATTCCAGGACTATCCGCTATCTGCCCAGACTCGCGCCTTCCTGGCCGAACGGACCTTCGGGCACTTCATTGAAGGCGACATGCGAATGTCGGCTAGTGGCGAGACCATCCCTGTGCGCGAACCCGCGAGCGGGCTGGAGTTTGCGCGGGTCGCCCTCGGCGGAAGCGACGAGGTGGATGCTGCGGCGAAGTCGGCGCGAAAGGCGTACGAGGACGGTCGGTGGCGACGCCTCGCGCCGACGCAGCGGGAGAAATGCCTGCGCAGGCTGGCACAGCTGATCGAAGCGAACCGCGAACTGATGACCGATCTGGACGTACTGGACGGTGGCGTCCTCAAGGGCTTCTCGCAGTTCATGGTGCAGCTCGGCATCGAGATCGTGGACTACTACGCCGGCTGGCCCACCAAGCTCGACGGCACCATTCCAGCGACGTCGCCGGACCTCGTTGTGCAGGTGCTGCGCGAGCCGATCGGCGTCGTCGGCGTCATCCTGCCGTGGAACGGCCCGTCGGCCGTGCCGCTCGGCGTGGTGCCAGCGCTCGCGTGCGGCAACTCCGTGGTGCTGAAACCTTCTGAAGAAACGCCCCTGACGGCCATCGTGCTCGCCAGGCTCTGCATAGAGGCAGGCATTCCCCCTGGCGTCTTCAACGTCGTCCAGGGCGTCGGCCAGGCAGCGGGCGCCGCACTTGTCGAGCACCCGCTCGTCGACGCGATCAGCTTTACCGGCTCCGTGGTGACCGGTCGGCGGATCCAAGCGGCAGCAGCGGCGCGCCTCAAGCGGGTTACGCTCGAACTCGGGGGCAAGAGCCCGCAACTCGTCTTCGCCGACGCCGACCTCGATGCCGCGTCTGCGACTTGCACGGCAGCGGTGTGGGGTCATTCGGGCCAGATCTGCGTGGCCGGCACCCGCGTGCTCGTCGAGCGCTGCATCCACGATGAGTTCGTGCAACGAATGATCGCCGCATCGAAAGATCTGCGCATTGGCTCAGGCTTCGATCCGGAAAGCCAGCTCGGACCGGTCATCTCCCAGACGCAGCTCGACCGCATCAGCGGCTACGTAAGCATCGGCCAGGCCGAGGGAGCGTGCGTGGCGATGGGCGGCGCGCGCCACGGCACGCGAGGCTACTTCCACCAGCCCACGATCTTCACGAACGTCCGCAATGACATGCGCATCGCGCAAGAGGAGATCTTCGGGCCGGTGATGGGTGTGATTCCGTTCGACACGGAAGAAGAGGCGTATTCGATCGCCAATGACACCGAATACGGGCTCGCCTCCGGTGTATGGACGCGCGACCTTGCGCGTGCACATCGAGCGGCCCAGCGCATCAATGCGGGCACCGTCTGGGTCAACACCTACCTTCGCGTGGATCCGGGCGTTCCGTACGGCGGGGTCAAGCAGTCGGGATTCGGCAGATCGCTAGGCGCGATCTCGATCGACGAACTGACGCGCACCAAGAGCGTGTGGCTCAGCATCGCTTGACGCATCCTACGGCGACACTTCTGCTGATACTGGGCCTCGCCGGTTGCTCGGGCGACGACACTCAGCGCGCGGCCACCGCTGTGGGCGCCGCTCCGGCGCGGAAGAGCACGGCCAGGCCGCCGCACCCGGCGGCCGACGTCGATGCAGCAGCCATCGGCTTGTTCGAACAGCGCTCCAGCGAGTGGCTCGCCACCGGCCGCACCTACGGCGAGCAGCGCTATTCGCCGCTCGACCAGGTTACGACCGCGAACGTCAGCCAGCTGGGCGTCGCCTGGGAAGCCGACCTGCAGAGCCCGCGCTTCGGCATCGAGGCCACGCCTGTCATGGCAGACGGCGTGTTGTACGTCACGTCCAGCTGGGGACGCGTGTT
>DASSFZ010000363.1:0-3208 GCA_035693785.1 Anaerolineae bacterium
AATTGACGCAGCAGATGCGCTCGCGCAGCGAATATGAGCGTGCTGTCGAGTTCGCGCATAAGGTTCTCGCCGGCGACGTGGCGCTCGGCGATCGCAGCGCGGCGCTCCGGCAGTACGAAGCCTGTCAGCGTGCCTTGCGAGAAGAACTCGCCGTCGAACCGTCGCCTGCAACGAAGGCGCTCTATCAGTGGATCCAACAAGCACCCGCCGAGATGAAACCCATTGAGGCGCAGATTACCAACCTGCCCATCCCCTTGACGAGCTTCATCGGTCGCAAGCGCGAAATGGCCGAAGTGAAACGACTCCTCACCCCCTCCCCGGCTTCGCCACCCCTCCCCCTCTCCCAACGAAAAGCGTCGGGAGAGGGGGAGGGGGTGAGGTTGCTCACCTTGACCGGCGCGGGCGGCAGTGGCAAGACGCGCCTGGCGATTCACGTCGCGACCGACCTGGTGGATGCGTTCAAGGATGGCGTGTGGTGGGTCGAGTTGGCGGCACTGACGGATGAAGCACTCGTGCCGCAGACGGTAGCAAAGGCGTTGGGCGTGCGCGAGGTGCCCACGCAACCGATGCGCGAGACACTTGCCAACTTTCTCCGCACGAAGCAACTCCTCCTGGCGCTGGACAACTGCGAGCATCTGATTGCGGCGTGCGCGCAAATCGCCGAGCAGTTGCTCAATGCCTGCCCGCATCTGAAAATCCTGGCGACCAGCCGCGAGGCGCTGAGCGTTACCGGCGAGAGCGTGTGGTACGTGCCGACGCTGTCGGTGCCCGGTCTTCAGCCTGTATCACTGGTCGATCTACTGATGCAATACGAAGCCATCTGCCTGTTTGTCGAGCGGGCCGCTGCGGTCAAGCCTGATTTTGCTTTGACTGAGCGGAACGCGCTGCCTGTGGCGCAATTGTGTCAACGCCTGGATGGCATTCCGCTCGCGCTTGAGCTGGCGGCGGCGCGCGTGAAGGTGCTGACTGTGGAGCAGATTACCGCGCGGCTGGACGACCGTTTCAATCTGCTGACAGGCGGCAGCCGAACGGCGCTGCCTCGGCATCAGACCTTGCGTGCGGCGATCGATTGGAGCTACGACCTGCTGTCGGACAAGGAGCGGGCGTCGTTCCGTCGCCTGTCTGCCTTTGCCGGTGGATGGACGTTGGAAGCGGCGGAGACAGTCTGTGCGGGCGAGGGCATTGAGGCGGACGAAGTCATCGACTTGCTGACGCACCTGGTGGACAAGTCGTTGGTGGCGATGGAGGCGCGGGGCGGGGCGGTGCGCTATCGGATGCTGGAGACGATCCGGCAGTATGCACAGGAGAAATTGCTGGGGTCGGGTGAAGCAGAGCGAGTGCAGAGCCGGCACCTGGATTTCTTTATGAAGCTAGCGGAAGAGGCGGAGCCACATCTACACAGCGCGGATCAGGTGACGTGGTTGGACCGATTAGAGACAGAGCACGACAACCTGAGGGCGGCGTTAGAATGCTCAATCGCAAGCGACGCGGAAGCCGGGTTGCGGCTGGGAGTGGCGCTGATTGCGTTCTGGCGAGTACGCGGTTATTGGAGCGAAGGGTACGAGCGGCTGCAAGCGGTGTTGACTGTCCAAATGTCCCGAAGTGTAACGAGGGGGATTACGTGGTTAAAGGCGCTGAGTGGACTCGCCTGGCTATCAGGCTTACAAGGCGACTATACGACAGATTTCTTTGAGGAGAGGCTAGCATCCTATCGAGAATTGGGAGACAAAAGGGGCACCGCGAGTTTGCTCAACATTCTGGGAGTGAAGGCGGAGATGCAGGGTGACTACGAGCAGGCGAAGACCTTCCTGGCAGAGAGCCTGGCGCTGCGACGAGACGTGGGCGACAAAGCGGATATCGTGGAGTCGCTTATTAACCTAGGACGTCTCGTCAGGTTCCAGGGCGACTACAGGCAGGCGACAGTTCTCATAGAAGAAGGTCTGGCGCTGAGCCAAGAGTTGGAGGACAAGTGGAGCATTGCTTGGGCACGAATGCACTTGGGGTATATAGCCATGATGGAGGGCAACGCTAAAGAAGCGGTGGCGCTGTACATAGACAGCCTCCTCCAATTTATGCAGCTTGGTGACAAGTTACTCATCGACAATAATTTGTTCGGGTTAGGAATGGCGGCTGTGATGCAAGGGAATTCCGTTCGTTCGGCCCGACTCTTTGGGGCGGCGGAGGCTCTAAGGGAGAACATTGGCTACCACACTTCGCCAGGACAACGTGCCCTGTACGAACACTTTGTGACCGCTGCGCGCGCTCAACTCGATGAAGCAACCTTTGAGGCGGCGTGGGCCGAGGGTCGAGCGATGACGCTGGAGCAGGCTATCGAATACGCATTGGAATAGTCTGATAGCCGTTTGGTCGCATCGTCGCGTGGTCGCATGCGATTTGACCACCGGACTATCGACTATCAGACTACCAGACTACTGGCAGACTACAACACCATCTCTTGAAGAGACGTAACTCCTCAGCCGTCATTGCGAGATAGCCATCACCTCAAGCGTGATGCGAGAGGGCAGAAACGTGAGCGCGCGGATGGGCTATAATCGCAGGACGGATTCAGACAAGCTAAGACCACGCGCTCAGTGGTGTGTGAGAGCCCGTTTGCGAGACTGGTTCTGCACCGGCGTGATGTGTGACGTGGTGGCAGGGTGGCGGACGGCCCTGACCCCGGTGAGCAGGCTACTAATTCAAGCCCGGTGCGGGTCTGAATCCCCACACCTTGCCTGTGAGAGGAGTCAGCGTCATGTCGCGCACCCGTGCCCCCTCGAAAGAGACAGAATCGTTGATCATCGTGAATCCCGATGCCGCCGGGCTGGACATTGGGCAAGACGAAATCTGGGTGTGTGTGCCGGCCGAGCGCGCCACGCCTGCCGTGCGCCCGTTTGCGACCTACACGCCGGATTTGAATGCGTTGGCCGACTGGCTGGTGGCGTGCGACATCCAGACCGTGGCCCTGGAATCGACCGGCGTGTATTGGATTCCGATCTATGAGATTCTGGAAGCGCGCGGTATGCAGGTGTACGTGGTCAATGCGCGCCATCTGAAGCATGTGCCGGGCCGCAAGAGTGATATTCAGGATTGTCAATGGATTCAACGCTTGCACACCTATGGCTTGCTGAGCGCGTCGTTTCGGCCGGTCGCCGACATCTGTGCGATCCGCAGTTACGTGCGGCAGCGCGCCATGCTGATCGCGTATCGG
>DASSFZ010000364.1:0-10276 GCA_035693785.1 Anaerolineae bacterium
ACTCGCTCGCTTCGCTCGGAGCGCTTCGCAGGGGTCGCCCCTACATTTGAGGATAGGCTGTTAATCCCCGCGTAAGGGTCTGAGATATAATTGAGTTAGAAAACGTCAGGGAGGATGCCATGCTGAACAGCCTGTTGGGCCGCCGCGAGCAGGAGGACGTCGTGCGCAAGATGGGTCGCCTGCCTCCCGGCCAGTCGCTCACACAGAAATTCCCGGTGCTGCACTACGGGCCGGTGCCGCCATTCAACCCGGCGACGTGGGACTTTCGCGTCTTCGGTCTGGTCGAAGAAGAGAAGCGCTGGACGTGGGAGGAGTTCAATCAACTGCCCCGCCGCAAGATCGCCATGGACATTCACTGCGTCACGCGCTGGAGCAAGTTCGACACAGAGTGGGAGGGCGTCCACATCCAGGACTTGATCGACCAGGGCACCATCAAGCCCAAACCCGAAGCCAGGTTCATCATGCAGCACTGCGAATACGGCTTCACCGTGAATATTCCCATCGAGCTGGCGCTGGGCGACCAGTTCATCATGGCGACGCACTTCAACGGCCAGCCGCTCGACGCCGAGCACGGCTATCCGCTGCGCGGCGTGGCCGGGGCGCTGCCCGGCAAGCCCATGGACGCGAACGATCGGTACTTCTGGAAGGGAGGCAAATGGCTGCGCGGGCTGGAGTTCATAGCCAAGGACCGTCCCGGCTTCTGGGAACAGGCCGGCTACTCGATGACAGCAAATATCTGGAAGGAAGAACGATTCGGGTGGTGAACACGAAGTGACCGGCACCTTTGAGGTGCCGGTCACTTCTCTGTCCCAGGCTGCACACGCCGCACGGAGAGCCGCAAGCCATCTCTGCCTACAACCTGAACCGGCGTACCCTCTTTGACCTCGCCGTCTTCGCCGACCGCCTGCCAGCGCTCGCCTTCGACGAGCACGAAACCCTGCGGCGTGAGATCGCTGCGCGCCACGCCGGTCGACCCGATGAGCGAGTCCCCGCCAAACGCCGGCTTGGCGCGTTGGGCGCGCAACCCCTTCCAGAGGACGAATCCAAAGAACGCGGCTGCACCCGCTCCCAGACCGATCGCCAGAGGAAGCGACAGCCGGCCGAACTGCTCCGCTCCAGGCTCGCTGAACAGAACCAGCAGGCCGGCGACGAGAGTGCCTGCCGCGACCGTGGTCAACACCCCGTGCGTCGGTGTGGTGAGGTCATAGATAAAGAGCGCGAAAGCGATCACGATCAGGGCGAGGCCGAACCAGTTCACCGGAATCACGCCCAGTCCATACAGCGCCAACGCCAGGCACACGACGCCAATGAAGCCTGCTACCCAACCGCCCGGGTTCGACAACTCGATCAGGATTGCCTGTATGCCGATGAACAGCAGAATCGCCAAGATATTTGGGTCGATCACCCGATTCAAGAGTTGCTCGAACCAGGACATCTCAAGCGTTTGAATTTGCGCTCCGGTCGTGTTCAGCATCACCGGACGATTGGCCACCTCGACGGTGAACCCGTCCAGTTGCCGCAGCAGGTCAGGCTCATCGACTGCCACGAAGTCGATCAGAGCGGCCGCCAGCGCCTCGTGCGCGTGGACCGCCTTGGCCTCTTCGATCATCGCCTCCGCGAGCGATGTAGCCTGCTCGCCGCGTCGATCGGTGAGCGCACGCGCCAGGGCGCGAATGTCTTGCTTGACTTTCTGCTCGAGCGTCTCGCCGATATCTTCCCCTTCACCGCCGACCGGGCTGGCTGCGCCGATCGTCGTCTCCGGCGCCATCGCCGCGACGTGAGCCGCGAGTGTGATGAGGGTGCCGGCCGAGGCGGCCGCCGCGCCGCGCGGCGAGACGTACACCACGAGCGGCACGTCGCTGGCGCGCATGATCTCCACGAGCTGCTGCATCAGGTTAATCTGACCGCCCGGCGTGTCGAGCACGATTAATAGGGCTTCTGCGCCATCTCGCTCGGCCGCGGCGATGCTGCGCTCGATGTGCGTGGCCCACACTGGCGTGAGGGGACCCTGCAACACGATGCGATACACGCGCAGCGCTTCATCCTGCGCCGCCGTGGCCACCGTCGCCAGTAACACGGTGACCAAGCTGCATATAAACAACCCGAGCATGCGCCGTATCATCGCCAGCCTCAATCATATACATTATATCCCCAATTGCCCGCGACGGGTCTCACGGCTCTGTACGCCCTGGCGGAATGGGAGTACAATGCAGTCAGACCCGTTTTAGATAGCAAGGAGGAACACATGTTAGACGCACTCTTCAGTTCGGGCGGCCTGGTGCTGCTGTCTCTCATCATACTGCTGATCGTGATACTCACGGCGGCGATCAAGATTCTTCCAGAATGGGAGCGCGGCGTGATTCTGCGCCTGGGTCGCCTGTCGGGCGTGAAGGGACCGGGGTTGGTCGTGATCATCCCGTTCATCGACCGGATCATCCGCGTCAGCACACGCGTGGTGACGCTGGACGTGCCGCAGCAGCGGGTGATCACGCTCGACAACGTGACGATCGAAGTGGACGCCGTCGTGTTCTACCGCGTCGTCGATCCGGCAAAGTCCGTCGTGGCCGTGGAGGACTTCCGGCGCGCCTCTTTCTTCGTCACGCAGACGACGCTCCGCAACGTGATCGGTCAATCAGAGATGGACGAGCTGCTGGCACGCCGCGAGCGCATCAATGAGAAACTGCAGGTCATCATCGACGAGGCCACCGAGCCGTGGGGCGTCAAGGTCGGCGCCGTCGAGGTGAGAGACGTCCGATTGCCCGACACGATGCAGCGTGCGATGGCCGCGCAGGCCGAGGCGGAACGCGTGAAGCGCGCCAAGGTCATTCACGCCGAGGGTGAATACCAGGCGGCGCAGCGGCTCGCCGAAGCCGCCGGCCGCATGGCCGAGCAGCCGGCCGCCCTCCAGCTGCGCTACCTGCAAACGCTGACCGAGATCGCAGCCGAGAAAAACTCGACGATCATATTCCCTCTGCCACTCGAATACTTGAAGGGGTTTGAAAGGCTGCTCGCCGAAAGGCCGAAATAGACCAGCCGCCATCCGCGAAGCGTCTCGCACCTCCGAGCGGGATGCTTCGCCACTCACTGAGGCGCTGAGAGGTTGAAGACGCTGATAATTATGGCGCGACGCTAGGCAGGCGCCGGCGTGTCGCCGGTGGCCGGCGACGGATGTTGCGGCCTGCCGCCGGCTATCCGCCACCACAGCCCCTCCTCGATGGGCGACCACTCCCTCGGCAGGGGCACGCCTGCCAGGGCATGGTCGTCCTGGATCGATTGGTGGATCTCCGCCATAACAACGCGAGGCAGCACCCGCAGCCCAGCGACGATCAGCAGAGGCATATAGATCAGCACGAGACAACACGCGATGAATTCGCCAGGTCCGAGCACGGTGAGCAAGGGAAGCGCGCCTACGGCGAGCGCGTTCCAGGCGGCGTGGACAATTGCCGCGCGTCCCAGGCCGCGCCACAGTGCGCGCCGGTCACCCGACAGTCGCGCGCGTGCGTAACCCGCGCCGGTCAACCCGGTTGTGACGCAGTGTGCGACCAGGGTAGCCAGGCGCACCCACATCAACACGAGCACCGCAAAACTACCCACACCTTCGAGGATAAAGAACGCGCTCTCCAGAAAGCCGAACCCCAGGCCGATGGACATACCCAGCAAAAGGCCGCCGGTGGTCGATTGGATCTCGGCCCGCACGAACCGCAATCCGATCGCCTTGGACGCTTCCTCGATCGGCGGCGCTATGAAGACGAAGCTCACCAGCAGCCACGCCAGCAGCTCCGGATCCACGATCACATTCGGCAGGCCGGATTCCGAGACCAGGTCTAGAGGTGACTCTCCGAGAGTCGCCTGTCCCAGCAATCCGCCAAACGTGGCCTCCAGAACAAGCGATGGGAAGGTGCTGAACATTCCCCAGGCAAACGCGACAAACACGGCCCACTCGTGGACTCGCAACCGTATGGCCTGCGATGGCTCTGCGGGAGGCCATGCGCGCTCGACCTTGACGCCAATCCAGCGGGAGATCCACACTGCGCCTGCGCCCGCTGCGGCGAATCCGATCGACGTGGCCACCAGCATCGCCGGCCCAACGCCGATCAACCGGCCCGAGATAACCGCGCCGATTCCACCGCCGACCAGCCAGACCCAAACGAAGGTTGCGCGGGCCGGTCTTGGATCGCGCGGCGCGTACGGCCGGTGCGGCCCGGAGGCGGACCTCAGACGGCGCGCCCGTGCTGCAATCAAGCCGCCGGCGACGATCGACGCCGCGCCGGCAACGGACTGAAGCCTGAGCTGCTCATCGCTCGACCCGAGCGGTGCGACCAAAAGGACGAATCCGGCCAGCGCGCTGATCACGCCCGCCGCGATTGTGAGCGACAGCCGGCGGCGCGCGCGAGGCGACCATCCGCCCGGGCTTGTGCTGGGCGGAGCCGAAGCATCGGACGCCACGGCGGACTGCATCACGCCTTCGGCGTTTTCAGATGGTGCGATGGGGTTGTCCAAGCGCTATTTCGTCTTTCGTCTGCGCTTCGGCGCATCGGGCCGCTCGCCGTTCGGTTCGTGGCTCGACTGGCTGTTGCCTTTATCTTCCGCCGGCTTGCCGGCTTTCTCCATCCGTTCGGCGATCTCCTTGAGGCGCGCCTCGACGCGGCCGTGCACCGAGTCAGGAGGAAATTTCCCTTTCGCGCCGCGCTTGCCCGCCTTGGCACCTGTCAGCAGCTCGATACCTTCGTCGACCGTGCTGATTGCCCAGATGTGGAAGCGACCCTCGTCGATCGCCTCGACGACGTCCTCGCGCAGCATGAGGTTCTTCACGTTGGCGGCAGGTATCATCACGCCCTGCTCGCCAGTCAGCCCGCGCGCGTGGCACACGTCGAAGAACCCTTCCACCTTATGCGTCACTCCGCCGATCGCCTGCACTCGACCGAGCTGATCGACCGATCCCGTCGCGGCGATGTCCTGCCGGATAGGCAGGCCGGATAGGCTCGACAGGAGCGCGTACAGTTCGGTGCTCGACGCGCTGTCGCCGTCGACGTCGCTGTATGACTGCTCGAAGACCAAACTCGCGCTCAACGTGAGTGGGCGCTCGACGGCGTACTGGCTGCCCAGATACCCTTGCAGGATCAAGACGCCCTTGTCGTGAATGCGGCCGCTCAATTTGACTTCACGCTCGATATTGATGACGCCGGCCCGGCCCAGGTACGTCCGCGCGCTGATGCGCGACGGCAGCGCGAACGCATGATCGCCGGCGATGCGCACAGATAATCCATTGATCTGGCCGACGATCGCCCCCTGTGTGGCGATCGTAATCGTGCCGTCGAGGATCAAGCGGCGCGACTGCTGCTCGATTTGATCGGCGCGCTGGCGCGATTCGCGAATCGCGGTGCGCACGTCGTCGGCTGTAGCGACATCGCGACCCGCCTTGCTCGCCCAGTACGCCGCTTCGCGAACCACGTTCGCCACTTCCCCGAAGCGCGTGCTGAGTTTCTCCTGATCCTCGGCCAGCCACGAGCCGTATTCGACGATATTTGCCACGGCGCCCCGGTCGAGCGCGCACAAGCCCTCTTCGTCGCAGCGTGCCCGAATGAACAGCGCATAGGCGTGCTCGTTTTCCGGCGTGCGATCCATCTCGGGCGCGAAGTCGGCCTTCACCTTGAAGAGCTTCTGGAAATCCTCGTCGACCGCGTAGAGGAGGTAGTACAGGCTGGGGCTGCCCAGCATGATGACCTTCACGTCAAGCGGAATCGGTTCAGGCTCAAGCGTGCGAGTCGAGAACATCTGAAACTGAGTGCCCGGATCGTCGATCTGCACCTGGCCACTGTCGAGCGCACGCTTCAATGCCGCCCACCCGATCGGATCGTTGAGCACGTCCTTGGCGCGCAGGACAAGGTAGCCGCCGTTCGCGCGGTGCAGCGCGCCCGACCGGAGCATCGTGAAGTCCATCACCGTCCCGCCGAAGCGCACGTCGCGCTCGATGCGGCCGATCAAGTTCATGAACGTCGGGTTGCGCTCGTTCACCACCGGCGCGCCGAGCGTGCGCGCGTGATCGACCAGGACATTCACCTGGTAGCGCAGGCGCGCGGAGGGGCCGCGCAGCGGATCGGGAGGCTGAGGCTGCTGCTGTTGACTGGGGCTGAACTCCCCGATGTGGTCGATGATATCCCGGCGCACTTCCTCGAGATACTCGACGACCTCTGGGCAGTCGGTCTGGTAGCGCTCGATCAGCGCATCCACGACGTGCCCGGCGACGTTCGCCGCCACCTGGCGGTCAAGCTCGGCCACGGCCTCTTGAGCCTCCTTCTCGTAAATACGCACCTTGCGCACCGAGTCGGCCAGAATCTGCTGCAGGTCCATGCCCGTCTGTTCCATCTGCTGCCGCTGATCGGGCGGCAGGCCGGCGAGCGCTTCGATCGGCGCCGGCTTCCCGTCCACGAGCGGCGCGATCAGCAAGCCGCCGGGCGTGCGCACGATGGCGTAATTGCGCTGCGCCGCCGCCGATTCCAGCTCGTGATACGCCGCCTGCTGCTTTTCGTCGAGCTCGCGCGAGATGCGGGCGCGCGCCTGACTGTATTCCTCGGATTCGAACGCGCGCGGCACATCGGTTTCCAGGTGGCCGACCAGCGACTGCATATCTTGCCGAAACGCGTTTGCCCGTCCGGGTGGGAGCCGCATCGCGCGCGGCTTGTAGGGATCGACGAAGTTGTGCACGTACACCCAGTCGCCAGGGACCTTCTCGCGAATAGCCTTTTCGGCCAGAAAGCGCTCGATGGTGGTAGTGCGGCCGCTGCCGCCCGGCCCCAATACGAATATGTTGAAGCCCGGCCCGCCGACGTCGATGCCGAAGTCGATGGCGCGCGTAGCGCGCGGCTGCCCGAAAATGTCGGCGGCCGCCGGCAGCTCAGCCGTCGTCCTGAAGGTGAATCGAGATGGCGGGCATGCCCGGCGGGCTTGCTTCGCGGTCAGTTTCTTGATTGCCACGGCATACCTCCCCTATAGGTGGGGGCGACCCTTCGGCTTCGCTCAGGGCAAGTGTCGACCAACGACAACGCCCCCAGACGGCGTAGGGTCCGGGGGCGTCCAGTCAAGCGGCAACCTCGTTCTATCGCCCGCCGATGTGCATCGGCATGATCACGTGGGTGAAGGCGTCGTCGCCGATCGGGCGGATCATGCCGGGCGACGAAGGCGAAGTCGTCTCCAACGCTATCTGGGGCGTGCCGGCGACGCTCAGGACGTCGATCATGAACTTCACGTTGAAGGCGATCTCGACCTGCGCGCCTTCGACCGAGGCGTCCAGCTCGCCGGCGTTGTCGCCGGTCTCGGCGCTGGTCGCCTGCACGGTCACGTGCCCCGGCGCCAGCTCGCTCCCGGGGGCAATCGTCACCCGTGCGATGTTGGAATTCTCGCGGGCGAACACGCTTGCCGCCCGACACGCCTTCAGCAGCGGCGCGGTATCCATCACGGCGCGCGTCTCATAACGCTTAGGCACGATCGCGCTGTAATCGGGGAACTTCCCGTCGATCAGTTGCGACACCAGCTCGACGTTGCTCAGGTGAAACAGGACCTGGCTGCGCTGCGGCGGGAACAGGATACTGATCGGGTCTTTTTGCTCGCCGGATACGCGGCCCAGCTCGGCCAGCGCGCGCGCCGGAATGATCACTTCGATCGGCTTGCTCACCGGCGTGAGCAGCGGCGCTGCCCGCACCGACAGCCGGAAGCCGTCGGCGGCTGCGAAGACGAGCTTGTCGCCGCTGAACTTGGCCAGCACGCCGGTCAGAATCGGGCGGCTTTCGTCCGTCGCGGCGGCGAAGACGACTTGCTCGATCATCTTCTTCAGCGCGTCAGGCGCGATCTGGATCGCGCTGTCTTCTTCGAAGCTCGGGATGATCGGAAACTCCTGCGCGTCGATGCCTTTGATGTTGTTCTCGAAGCGTCCCGAGCGCACGTTGAGCGTTTGGGTGCGCACCGCCAATTCCATGTCAACGCGATCCTGCGGGAGCGCGTTGACTAGGTCGATGAAGGTGCGCGCCGGCACCGTGATCGCGCCGTCCTCCTCCACTTTCGCGCCGATCCAGCACGTGATGCCGATCTCCAGATTCGTCGCGGCGAGCCGTAAGCGACCGTTGTCGGTCGCGAGCAGCACGTTGCCCAGCACCGGCAGCGTCGAGCGCGGCGCGACGGCCCGTCCGACGATGCTCAGCCCTTTGGCCAGATTCTCTTGCAAGCAGGATACTCTCATGGAATGAAGCTCCCCCGGTTAATTCCGCGAATGCAAAATAAGTATAGTCCCTGCCAGGCGAAATCGCAAGAGGGCGAAGGACGAATTTCGCAATGTGAAGCGGTCATTCGTCTTTCGTCATTCGTCTGTCGCCCTGAAGTCGTACACTCCCTCGCGCACCGGCCAGGCATGCCCATTGGCGCACGTCAGCGCGTCGGGCGCTTCGCGCCATTCGGTCGATCCGCACTCCGGGCACTTGAAGAGGCCAATCGCTCGATCGGTCGCGCCCGCGCGGCGCAGCGTGCACAGCAGGAACTGGCTGGGCGCCAGCGCCAATGGAGCGAGGGGGCGCTGCAGTGCACCATCGATCGACGCCAGCGTCTTGGCGCCGAGCAGTCGTTTCAAGAAGCCGACGCGGAAGAAGGATACCGAGCGGTTCTGCCGGATATTGAACCCCGCCGCGCGCAATTGAGCCTGCATCCAGGCCGGGTGAAAATCGAAGTTCAGCTCGACGAACTCGACCGGCTCGCGGGAATAGGGCGACCAGGGCTGGCGGCGGAGAGCGTAGCGCAGCATCGCCTTGAGGTTACGCTTGTTGGCGAACTCGACGACAAACGTCCCACCGGCGCGGAGCGCCGCCGCGATTTGGCCCAGCGCTTTCGGAACGTCGACCAGATGATGCAGCACGCGCACCATCACGAGCGTGTCGAACGCAGTGTCGGCGAACGGGAGGCGGTACACGTCCGCGGCGACGAATGTGAAGCGCGGGTCGCGTCCCCAGCGCGCCCGCGCTTCGAGCAGCGTCGAGCGCGCATAGTCCATCAGCACGATCTCGTCGTAACCGAGATACAGCTCCGCCAGCCGTCCGGCGCCCGCGCCGATCTCGACGAGCCGCCGCCCGCGCGGCGGCAGCATCGCCCGCAGTGCGATCCGCTCGGCGCGATCTTCGTATTCACGCTGCGGAGTCCAGAACTCTGTGCTGTATTTCGAGCCTTCGTAGTCGATGACAGGAGGGGATTGAGTCATCCATCTACCGAGGACGCATAGAGGCTGAGTTCCGGCATGGGGAAGTGCTTGGCGTTGAGGGTGACGAGCATCAGGCCGTGGCGAACGGCTGTAGCGGCAATGATCGCATCGGGGATGCTCGTGCCATCTTTGTGGTGACGGCGCAAGAAGTCGCCAGCACGCTCGGCAATCTCACGGTCCACATCATACGCTGCAAAGCGTGAGAGTAACTTACGAGTGTGGTACGCTTCATGGGGGTGCATCCCTGCATACACCTCAAGGTGAGTGACCACCGATACACCCAAGCGGGTGCGGCGGCCAAGTTCACGTAAGAGATGCACCGCCTCAGGATCGCCACGAAAATGTCGGATGACAAGGCCCGAGTCGAGCAGATGTCCAGCCATCGCCTACATCCGGCGCGCCTGTAATTGCGTGAGACGCTCAGGCCATGTGCCACGCAAGTTAGATAGCCAGCGATCAATATCTTCAGGTGTCCGCATATCAGGATGATCGGTATCTTTCCAGGCGCCCGCAGTTTCTTCCAGTACTGCCGCCTGTTCTGCTACGACTAATCTCTCTTCAAGCGCCTGAGCGACAAATTCATCACGCTTACGCGCGGGAACTTGCTTCCGAAGACGCTGAATCAACGCTTTAGGTAGAGTCACCGTGATTTTCTGTGTTGTGTTCGATGCCCTGGTCATCCTACCCTCCCGGCGAGAATTATAGCACGCACTGGCACACAAACCTGGTTTCTCTCAGAAACCAGGTTTCCGCCGCTTATGGCCCGACGAAGGGGCACATGTCCGCCGCGACGTATTGGCGGTTGGCGTAGCCGAAGGCGTTCAGGCCGTCGAGCACATCGGTCTCGTTGTTGGCGTGAGCGTTGGCGGCGAGGCACGCCTGACTCAGGCGATTTGTCTCCGCATACTTCGACCAGAAGACCTGCGCCAATTCTTGATATTCGTGACCGGGCGCGCCGGCCGGGAAATCCGCGCTCAGGCGATCGAACGCCTCCTGCGCAGAAGCCGCATCGCCTGACCACGTATGGGCTAGCATGAT
>DASSFZ010000365.1:0-4516 GCA_035693785.1 Anaerolineae bacterium
GCCCAGACGGATCGATTGCAGCGCAGGCGGACGGTATTGCCGGCGCGGATTCGTACCCCACATCGCTGTGGCCGGCCGGCGCGAGAATGCGCAACCGGTTTAGCATGCGACTGCCGCCCGACCTGCTGCCTGGAGACTACCGGCTTCGAGTGGGGTTGTACGATGACGCCGGCCGGTTGCCGCTTTCAACCGGTGGAGATGCCATCGACCTGGCGACGATAACGATTCGACCCTAAATGAGCAGCCTGATCTCTCTGTCCCACTTAATTCCGCTTGAAAATGCGGGCCGCGCCAAGTGGTCCACCGCCGACGAGTAATACCGCGCCCCCTCCTGTCGCGGCCCTTTGCAGTTCTCCCCAAGCCACAACCGCATTGGTCGAACGTTCCGGGAAAACGCAAACGCGGCCTCCTTCGTTTCCGTCGTCACCGCTGATTTCAAACAAGGAGGACAACATGGCTACCCTGATGCACCCCTCGCCGGACATGGCTGCGCCGTCCGGTTTGACGGCGCGAGAATGGGTCGCGCGCGACCGGGCGGTGATGTCGCCGTCGCTCACGCGCGCCTACCCGTTCGTCATGGCGCGCGGCCGTGGCTCGGAAGTCTGGGACGTGGATGGCAAGCGCTACATCGACATGAACGCGACGATCGCCGTGGCCGCGACCGGCCATTCGCACCCGGCCGTCGTCGAAGCCATCCAACGCCAGGCCGATCAGTTCCTTCAGTACGCGATGACCGACTTCTACACGCCGCAGACGGTCGAGTTGGCGGAGAAGCTCAACCGCCTGCGCCCGATGGAAGAAGAAGTCCAGGTGTTTTTCACCAACTCCGGCACCGAGACCGTCGAAGCGGCGATCAAACTGGCGCGCTATCACACCGCCCGCCCGAACTTCATCGGCTTCCTCGGCGCGTTCCACGGCCGCTCGATGGGATCGCTGGCGTTCACTGCGAGCAAGGCCACTCAGAAGAAAGGCTTCTCGCCGGCGATGCCTGGCGTGACGCACGTGCCGTACTGCTATCCGTATCGGCCGATCCTCGCTTCGCCCGAAGGCGCCGACTACGGCGACACGGTCGTCGATTACATCGAGCACGTCATCTTCCGCAGCCTCGTCGCGCCGACCGACGTCGCGGCGATCCTGCTCGAGCCGATCCAGGGCGAGGGTGGGTACGTCGTGCCCACACCCAACTTCCTTCCTCGCCTGCGCGCGCTGTGCGACATGTACGGCATCTTGCTCATCGCCGACGAAGTGCAGTCAGGGATGGGCCGCACCGGCAAGTGGTGGGCGATCGAGCACTGGAACGTCGAGCCGGACATCCTGCTCTCGGCCAAAGGCATTGCTTCGGGCCTGCCGCTCGGCGCGATGCTGGCTCGTAAGAGCGTGATGACGTGGCAACCCGGATCGCACGGCAACACTTTCGGCGGCAACCCGGTCTCGTGCGCGGCGGCGCTGGCGACGATCGACGTCATCGAGAAAGAAGGCTTGCTGAAGCACGCGGCCGAGATAGGCGAATATCTCATGGACGCGCTGGCCGAGATACAAGTGCGGCATCCCACGATCGGCGATGTGCGCGGCAAGGGTCTGATGATCGGCGTCGAGTTCGTGCGGGACAAAGAAGCGAAGGATCCGGCGCATGACTTGAGCGAAGACATCACGCAGCGCGCGTTCCAGAAGGGCTTGCTGCTGCTGCCGGCAGGCGTCAGCACCATTCGCCTGTCGCCTGCGCTCAACATTCCGAAGGACCTGGTCGACGAGGCGCTGAGTATCTTTGAAGAGGCAATCACGGAGGCAGAAGCGGCGCTGTAGGAGTCGTCTCCGGACGACGACCTGTTGACCTGTTAACCACGAAGTCACAAACACACGAAGAACGTTGCTAGAGAAACCGGGTCTCTGGCAGAAACCCGGTTTCTGGTTCAATCCTCAAAACCCAGGTTGAGCGGTTGCGGCTGCCGGACCGCGAATAGATCGGTCGTGGGCACGTCTGCGCCGACGGCCTCGATCAGCACATCGTCGATCCACACTTTCCCCGAGCCGTACAAGAGAACGCCAAACGTGATCCCCTTGCTGTTCTCTGGCACGTCCAAGACGATCTCGTATTGCGCCCAGTCGCGTGTGCCGCGTATCGGCCGGTCTTGCATGTTGTCGAAACTCAACATCGCGTTGTGCGTATCGTCGATGCGCATCCACAAACCCGCCGAGCCACCGACCTGCTCGGCCTTGAGATATCCGGACAGCCGCAGCCGTTGGCCTCGATAGGCATCGGCCTGGAACACCTGTGCCAACGTCCCAAAGCCCGACGCGACTGCCGACGCCCTCGACTGGATCGCGCCACTGGCCCGGCCGCCGTGCGCGATCGCGGCGTCAACGCTGATCTCGTAATCCTGTGGGGCGCTACCCGCGATGAACCAGTGAGCCGGTGGCTGCTTGCCGCCGCCGACGATCTCAAAATCGAGATCATCGGGTCGCGCCGGCCATGCCGCCCAGTTGGGCGTGGGCACCGGTGTAATGGCTTGCGATGAACCGGTCGTCGGCACGTCCGCGCCGACGAGTTCGATCCGAAAGTCGTCGGCCCACACCTGTCCCGTCCCGTCCAGCGATAAGCCGAGCATGATCTTGACGCTGTTCTCCGGCACGTCGACGACGATCTCGCCTGGCTGCCAGTCGGTCGTACCCTGCACCGGCCCGTTGCGCATTTCGTAGGAGCCGATCCATTGATTCAGCGGGCCGTATATCGCCAGTGTCAGACCCGCGCGGCCACCGACCTGATCCGTTTTGATGTAGCCGGACAGGCGAATCCGCCTGCCGCGATAGGCATCGGCCTTGATCATTTGCGACAGCATTCCGGCGCTGGCCGGTTGAAGAGACTTCGACTTGACGTAGCCGCTCGCCTGACCGCTATGCGCGACGGCCCGATTGATCCCGCTCGTGAAATCTTGCGGACTGTTGCCTCCGGTGAACCAACCGGCGCGATCGGCTTCGAAATCGAGGTTAAGCGGCTGTTCCTCGACCCTCACCGTCGCCGTCGTCGGCGTCTCGTGGCCCACGCCGTCGAATTGCACGTCGTCGATCCACACTTGACCTTTGCCCAGCAGCAGCAGGCCGAAGGCGATGCTGGCGCTGTCTTCCGGCACATCCAGAACGAGCTCGTATTTCGCCCAGTCGCGCGTGCCCTGTATCGGCCGGTCTTGCATGTTATCCAGGCTCAGCATCTCGTTCGGCGGGCCATCGACGCGCATCCATACGACCGCCCATCCTTCCACCTGCTCCGCCTTGACGTACACGCTCAGGCGCAAGCGCTTGCCGCGATAAGCGTCTGCCCGGAAGGTCTGCATGAGATTCCCGAAGCTCTGCGGGTCGGCCACCCTGGATTTGATGTAACCGCTGGCTTTGTCGCTGCGGCGGACGATGTAATCGATGCCGATGTCGTAGCTCTGGGGATCGTTTCGAGCGACGAACCAGCCCGTGTTCGGTTCGAGTCGGCCGGTGGCGGGGAGCGTCTGGCTCGCGCCGGAGAGTGCCGTGATGCTGATCGAAGTGATGTCCCGGAAAATCGGCACGTTTTCGGGTGTAGGCTCTGCGATCGGCTGGCTCATGCTGCGAAAGAGAGTAACCAGCACAGCCATGAGCACGACGAATGTTGTGAGCGCAACGACGCCGGAGATCCGTTTCCACACCCTCGCCCATTGACTTGAGCGTTGCAGGCGAGGGGCGATGGCCGCGTATCTCATGCGCACTGATGGATGGGCCGCTTTCAGCTCGGCCAACAAGGTGTGATGGATGCGTCGCTGTAACGCCTCATGTTCAGTCAGGCGGGCGCGGCAGTCGGGGCAGCCAGCGAGGTGGCGATCCATCGCTTCACGTTGATCATCGGCAAGCGTCTGGTGGGTATAACCGATCAGTTGCTCATCACTCACATGAGTGATCATCGTGCACCTTCTTCCAGAGCATTCAGGTCGGCCGGCGTCAGGCGAGTCCGCAGCTGTACATAGGCCAGCCGCACGCGCGACTGGGCCGTCGGCAACGGACAGCTCAGGATGTCGGCCATCTCGCGGAAGGTGTGTCCGGCCCAGTAGCGCAGTAGGATCGCTTCGCGCAGGGGTGGGCTGAGCACCTGGATCGCCTTCCACACTTCGCCGTGCGTTTCGGCTCGAACGGTGCGAGGCTCGGGGCCTGGGGCCGGGTCGGGATGCTCGCGTTCCCCTTTCAGCCAATCCAGTGACAGGCTGGGCGGATGACGGCGGCGTTGCCGATCGCGACAGCGGCTGACGGTAATCGTGTGCAGCCAGGTGCTGAAACTGGCGCGTTGCGGCTCGTAGTGCCCGATGTGTGCCAGCGCGTAGGCCAGCGCATCTTGCGCCGCATCCTCGGCATCGGACGGATCGCCCAGCAAGCCGTAAGCCAGCCGAAAGGTCGGCTCGCGAAACTGATTATAGAGCGCCTCGGCAGCGCGCTCGTCGCCGGCCTGCCAGCGCTGAATCAGAGTGCTGATATCGGGCATATCATCGCCTGGGCACGGCGA
>DASSFZ010000366.1:0-2338 GCA_035693785.1 Anaerolineae bacterium
CGCCCGCATCGATCTGCCCGGCCTCGGCAGCGGCGCGCCCCTGCATCTCCATTTGGACCTTCACGAATTCCGCCCGTCGCCACTCTCGCCGCAGCCGATGACGATTCTGCTCAACGGTCGCGAGCTGGCCCGCTTCACGCCAGGCGTCGACCTGGCCGGCTACGACTTCGACCTGCCGGCGACCGCCGTCAATCTACGTGGTGATGTCGTTCTCGAACTGCGATCGGATACCTTCGTGCCTGCCGAGACGATGCCCGGACGCTCCGACACGAGGCCGCTCGGACTGTTTGTAGACCGGGTGCAGATCGAATACGGCCCCGGCATCATCGTCCCGCCGATCCTGGTGTGGGCATGGCTGGTCGTCAGCGTGCTGGCCGCCTACGGCGTCGTGCGCCTGTTGGGCGGGAGCAAGCGCGCGGCTGTCGTCGTCGGCCTGGCGCTGCTTGCGGCCGAAGTCGCCGCCGTCGTCGTCGCCCGCCCCTGGACAGCCTACAACAGCCCCTGGCTGGCTGGCACTCTACTCGTCGTCTTTCTCGTCACCCTGCGCGTGAAAGGCGCGGATGCGGATCGAGCCAGGCGTATTCCAACCTCCAACCTCCAACCTCCAACCTCCAACCTCCAATCTCCAATCTCTAATCTCGATCTGCTAAAGGTCGCTCTCAAGGTTATTCTCCCCGTCTTCCTCACCTGGCGCATCGCGCTCGTCCTCGCGCCGATCGTCGGATCGAGCGTCGCCGGCGTGCCGGAGTGCTGCCCGCAGGTCGATCCGGTTCCGGTCGCATCGATATCTCAGGCGGCGTTCGGCCACTGGTATCGCTGGGACGCGATCTGGTACGGGAGCATCGCGCAGGACGGCTACCAATACTTCGGGACGCGCGAGGCGTCGAACGTAGCCTTCTTCCCGCTGTTCCCGCTCGTCAACGGGCTGGCGATGCGACTGGCCGGTCTCCCTGTCGAGGTTGCAGGCCCCCTGCTCTCGTCGCTGCTTGCGCTGGCAGCCTGCGTGGCGCTGTATCGACTCGCCTATCGCGAGACCGGCGAACCCGCGACCGTCGAGCGATCGGTCGTCTATCTTCTGGCCTTCCCGGCGGCGTACTACCTGGCCATCGGTTACAGCGAGGCGCTGTACTTGCTGTGCGTGTTGGCCGCGTTTCTCTGGGCGCGTGAGGGCCGCTGGGGGCTGGCAGGCGCGGCCGCATTTCTGGCCGGGTTGGCGCGCCTGCACGGCGCGCTGTTGATCTTTCCGCTCGGCTACGAGTATTTGCGCCAACGCGATTTCAAGTGGCGGAATATTCGCGCCGACGCGGTCGCCGTGCTCGCCGCGCCGCTGGGCGTGCTGGCCTTCATGGCCTATCTTGGCCTGCAATTCGGGCGGCCGTTTGCATACTTCGAGATTCAGGCCTTGTTCTTCAAGGGCATCCGCGCCGAAGCGTTCCCCACCTTCCCGACCACGACGCTGGCGAACTACCTTGGCGGCCTGCTCGACGGTGTGCCGACGACCGAAGGCGTGATCGTCGTCGGCGCGACGATTCTGCTGCTCGTCCTCACGCTGGAGGTGTGGGTGCGCCTGCCGCGCGTCTACGGCGTCTACATGCTGAGCGTGGCGCTGTTCTCGCTGATCGGCGGGGATCTGATTTCGATGCCGCGCTTCGTCGTGCCGATGTTCCCTGCCTTCATCGCGCTGGCGCTGATCGGGAGGAGGCCGTGGGTCGATCGGGCGATCCTGATCGTGTCGCTGATGCTTCAGGGCGTGCTGGCGCTCATGTTCGCCAACGGGTACTGGATTGCCTGACCGTCGCCTGCTTGTCTTGATCGCGGTTGCGACGCTGTCGATCGCCGCAGCCATGTGGCTCGATCTGACGCCGCTGCTGCGTGGGCCTGACGAGTGGCGCTGGCCCCTGCGAGTCGCGCAGCCGGGCGGGCGTCTCGTCTTGCCCATCGTCCTGCTGGGCGTGTACGTATTGGCCTGCAATCGCTGGCTATCCCGATGGGATGAAGCGCAGCAGCCCCGGCGGTCGGTCGAGCGGAGCTTTCTCGCATTCCTCACACTGGCTGCGCCGCTGATCCAGTTCACGCTCGCGGCTGCCGTCCTGCGCAGCGCCTGGTTTGAGTTCTTCGCGGCGACGGTCTCCCCGGCCGTGACCGGCTACTTCAGCGTCGCCGTCACCACCCCGGACCTGCCCGCGGTATTGCCCCGCTACACCGAGCTCATGCCGACGCTGCCGATCCATCCACAGACGCATCCTCCGGGCCTGGTCTTGATCCACTGGTTCGCTTGGCGCCTGTTCGACGCGCAGCCTGGCCTGTCAGATGCGCTAGCCATGCCACTGCGCGCACT
>DASSFZ010000367.1:0-21292 GCA_035693785.1 Anaerolineae bacterium
AGCCGCCGAACACGTACAGGTATCCGTCGTGCGCAGCCGCCATGAGGTGATGGCGACCATCCGGCATATCGGCCAGCGCTTCCCATTCGTCGGCGATGGGATCGTAGCGTTCCAGCCGTGACTCGCCGCCGAAGCCGCCGGGCACGTAAATCATGCCATCCAGCACGACGGCGGGCATTTCGGATCGATACGGCGGGATCATGGGTTTGCCCATCGTCCACGCCGCCTGCGCCGAGACTGGCGTGGGCGTCAGTGCAAGTGTAGGCGGGGCAGCGGTCGGCGATTCGACTGTGACGACTTCTCTCGCCGCAGCGGTCGGCGCGGGAGTCGATGTGGCCGAAGGTGTTGCCGCTGGCGAAGGCGTGCACGCCATCAGCAGCAGTCCCGTTACAAATGTTCCGCAGAGAAAGCACTTTTTCATCGCTGTCGCTCGTTTCACGGCTGGCTTTCGCCGATCGCATACAAAAAGCCCTCTCGAATCGCGACGTAAAGTCGTCCCGGAACAACCGCGCCGCCCTCGACAACTTCACCTTGCTCAAGCGTTATTTGCCAGACAGGTTCCTCGGATTCAGGCGCGAACGCGAAACAGGTAGCAGCCGGGTGACCTTGCTGGATGTCGGCGCAGACATAGATGGTGGAATCGCCATCGACCGCAATCGCGCGGCTGGGGTTCTGCGGGATTTTCAGAGTGCCGAGCACGCGGCCGGTCGGGTCCAGCCAGGCTATTTGCGTCGGCGCTCGGGCCGAGCCATACTGCATCCAGATCATCTGGTCGCGGGTGATGCCGGCATCGCTCGGCACCCAGATGCTGATGCCACGAGATTCCCACTCGGCTATTTGAACGATCCGGGCATCTAACCCATCTTGCCGCCACTCGCTGACGATGTGCCCGGCCAGTAGATAGGTGCGGCCGTCCGCGCCGACGAGGTAGCGTGAGAACTCGGTCGGCAGTCCGGCGAAGACATGAAGCGATCCTTCGACGCCGCGCAGCAAGCCGTTCTCCAGGAGTACCCACTCGCCGTTTGGGCTGATCTGCGGCGGATGCTCGGACTGAAACGCCGTCTTACGCGCGCGTTCTCGCCACAGCGATTGGCCCTCCGGCGAGACGGCCTGCACGAACCCGCCGCCGTGTGCGTAATAGATTGTCCCATCCGGCGCGACGATCGGCCCCGATATGGCGATGCCCTTTTCGGGTCGAAAGCGCCACTTTAATTCCCCATCCGGCGCGATAGCCGACAACCCTTCTTCGTCCGCGACGTAAACGTTGCCCGCCGCGTCGAGGGCGGGCGTGCCGACCGGCTCGGTGGGCAGCGCCGCCTGCCAGCGCACACTGCCACCGGAGTCGATCGCATGCAGCGTGCCGCCCTTCGACGCAATGTACAGTGTCCCATCCGCCGCGATCGCCGGCCCGCCGATGAACCCGCTCGCGTCTTCAAACACCCACTCGATCTTTGGGGCAGCCGATGGGCCATGGGCAGGCGTCCACAGCGTTCCCCACGGATCGTGCCGCTCCGTCGCCCACAAATGCTCGCCCGGAATCACCAGGTCGGCGACCGGGCCTTGCGGCTGCGCGGCAGCCTGCGCGTTCAGGAACGAGATGCCTGCTGCGCCGATCGCGATCAGGCCGAGCGCCAGCGAGGCGCCCATCAGCACTTTGCGATCTCGGCCGCTGAGCGGCGACATGATACGCTCTTCGATCCACGCGCCGGCACGGCCCAGCGTCCTCGCGTACAAGGTCGGTTTGGACGCCGGGGCCGAGGACAGACGCTGGCGCATGCCCTGCCCCACCAAGTTGAAGCCGAGGATAGCCATGAAAATCACGCTGCCCACGGCGAACATGCCCCATGGATCTTCGAGAAACGAGTGCGAGGACGTCGCCAGTAGTTGCCCCAATTCAGGCATCCCACTCGCGCGGTGCGCCGAGTAGTCTCCGGCGGCATACCAGTAGTCGCCGCCGACGTAGTAGCCCAGGAAGCCCAGTTGTGCGGTAACCATCAGCGCGCCGCTCACCTCGAACGCAAACAGCATCCAGGCTAGCGGTAGAACCTGCCGCCTGACGTGGCGCACGACGATCTGCAGGCCCGACTCGCCCAGCCCGCGCGCCGACTCGACGTAGTCCTCACCTTTGACGATGCGCGTCTGGTCGCGCACGACCTGCGCCGTCTCCGCCCAGCCGGTGATGGACAGGCCGATGACGAATGCGAGCACGCCGATCTCGACGCCGATGGCTGCGATGGCTGCCAGCGCCACGATCAGCACGGGCAGCGTGAGCGCGGCGCCAATCGCCGCGTCGAGCGCGCGGCCGATCCGCCCGGCCGACCACCCTGCGCCAAGCCCGATCATCAAGCCTAGCGCCAGGCGCACTGCCGCGACGATGGATACCAGCACGATCGCCGGTCCGATGCCCCACAGCAGGCGGCTGAGCAAATCGCGCCCCAGCGCGTCCGAGCCGAGTGGAAAGCCGGGTGTAAACGCTGCGAATGGTCGCGCATCCCACTGATCGCCGACTTTGATCACCGGGTTCTCTTCCAGCGGATCGCGTGGCGCGAGCTTAGGCCCGGCGATCGCCAGCACGGCGACGAGCAGCACCAGCAGCCCGCCAGTAATCAGTGACCAGTTGGCGCGCCGCAAGCCACGCGGGGATGACAGGCATTCTGCTTCATTCGTTGATTCGTTGTCCATTCGTTGACGCCATCTGCTGCTTTTCAGACTTCCGAAGTCTTGCAGACTTCGGAAGTCTCAATACTCACGCCTGTGCAGGCTCGACCTCAGGCGCGCGCACGCGCGGGTCGAATGCGCGCACCAGGATCGACGCGATGAGGTCGGCGATCAGGAACAGCGCAGCGAAGACGATCACCAGCGCGGCCACGAGCGGCTGGTCGAGGAAATGGATCGTCGCGCCGGCGCCGGCGCTGGTAGCAGTGGGCACGAGTGTCGAAGCCAGAAGGCGGCCAACGCCGGGCCAGTTGAACAGCCACTCGACGACGATCAGCTCGGCCATCAGCAGGCGCGCCGATCCGGCGATTGTCAGCACAACCGGCGCGACGATGTTGCGCAACGCGCCGCGCTCCCGTATGTTTTTCCACGGGTGACCCAGGCTGCGCGCTGTGACGACGTATTGCTTGTCCAGCTCGGCGACGAGCAGGCCGGAGATCACCACCGCGATCTGCGCCGTCGGCCTGAGCATCAGCGTCACGACGGGCAGCACCAGGTGAATGTCCCAGCCGAACCCCTGCGTCGGGAACGGCATGCCCGTGCCCGGCCCGCGCCCGATCACGTAAGCGAACATGGCGACGATGAGCAGCGTGCCGAGATAAAAGCTCGGCGTCGCCAGGCCGATGGTGGAGAAGATCGTCATCCAGCGCGCAACGCGGGGCGGATTCGTGCGGACGGCGCGCATGCCCAGGAACCAGCCGACGATGATGCTGAGCGTGAGCGCGATCGACAGCAGGCCAAGGCTGGCGAGGGTAGCCTGCAACACCACCTCGCCGACCAGCGCGCCCGAACCGGGAACCCCTCCCAGCCCCGACTCGGGGATTTGCTGGAGGTAGCCGAAGTAGGCCGGGAGCAGAGGGTCCGAGTCCATCAGCGGTGCGAGGAACGGGTTGCGCGCCGCGCGCAGCGGCCGCGCGAGGTGCGCGTAGGCGAACCCGAAGAAGTGCGCCAGGAATAAAGCGATCGGAATGATGGCCAGGCGGCGGACGACGAATCGAGTCACAGTGGCGTCTCCTGAAAGCCAGGTCGAAGTCGGCGGGTAAGGCGGGGCGGCCGGTCAGGCGCGTGCACACAATATACCACCGAATTGCCAGAGAAGGTTCATGCAGAACCCTGGCTTCTTTATAGAAACCGAGGATCTCCGCCGGAATTCACCGAGCAGACCAAGTCTTTGCGCTCCGGCGCATGTCAATACCGTCGGAGAAGACCTGCCAGGTCTATAGTAATGGGTTGAGAGGGTTCCGATTCGTGGTAAAATCTTAATAGCCCCACGGCTTTACTCGCTGGGGCGCGGAGAGAGCAAAATATGGACAAGGAAGTCGGAACAGTCACAATCAAGCGGGGCCTGGCCCAGATGCTTAAGGGCGGCGTGATCATGGACGTGGTGACGCCGGAGCACGCCAAAATCGCCGAGGATGCGGGCGCGTGTGCGGTCATGGCGCTGGAGCGCGTCCCGGCCGACATTCGCGTGCAGGGCGGCGTGGCGCGCATGAGCGATCCAGAGCTGATCCTTCGCATCATGGATACAGTCACCATCCCGGTCATGGCGAAGTGCCGCATCGGCCACTTCGTTGAGGCGCAGATTCTGGAGGCCATCGGCGTCGATTTCATCGACGAAAGTGAAGTGCTGACGCCCGCCGACGAGGCGCATCACATCAACAAGCACAACTTCAAGGTTCCTTTCGTGTGCGGCTGCCGTAACCTGGGCGAGGCGCTGCGGCGCATCGGCGAAGGTGCGGCGATGATCCGCACCAAGGGCGAGGCGGGCACCGGGGACGTGGTCGAAGCAGTGCGCCACGCCCGCGCGGTGATCGGCGAAATTCGCCGCCTGACGACGATGGCCGACGAGGAGCTGATGGCGTACGCCAAGGAGATCGGCGCGCCATACGAGCTGGTCGTCGAGACGAAGGAACTCGGCCGGCTGCCGGTCGTCAACTTCGCGGCCGGCGGCGTCGCCACGCCGGCCGATGCGGCGTTGATGATGCAGCTCGGCGTCGATGGCGTCTTCGTCGGCTCGGGCATCTTCAAGTCGGGCGATCCGGCCAGGCGTGGGAAGGCGATCGTTCAGGCCGTGACGCACTACGATGATCCGGCCATCCTGGCCGAAGTCAGCAAGAGCCTGGGCGAGCCGATGGTCGGACGTACCGTCATGTCGATCCCAGAGCCTGAGCGACTCGCGCCGCGCGGATGGTAGACGAGCCGGCGAACCTTGCGAAGGCGCGAAGCGTGAAACCTTCGCAAGGTTACAACCTTCGTCAGGCGACGCCGGCCGACATCCCCACGCTGGTGAATCATCGACGCCGGATGTTCGAGGATATGGCTGCGGCCGGTGGGACGCCACACGATCTCGCCGCGCTCGACGCGATGGACGTCGGGTACGTCGCGCACCTGAGCTTGCGCCTGGTCGATGGCGCGGAACGAGCGTGGGTGATCGAATCAGGCGAGCGGATCGTGGCCAGCGGCGCGGTGCTGCTGTCCGAGTGGCTGCCGCTCCCGAGCAACCTGACGGGGCGACTCGCCTATCTGCACAGCGTTTACACGCTGCCCGAACACCGCCGGCGCGGGCTGGCCCGGCGGATCGTCGTGACGGCGATCGAGTTCTGCCGGGCGCAGGGGCTGCGCCGGCTCGTCCTGCATGCCAGCCGTGAGGGCCGGCCGCTCTATGAATCGTTGGGGTTCGCCCCAACGAACGAGATGCGACTGGTTTTGGATTAGATGAAAATAGGAGTCCTGGCTCTGCAAGGGGCCTTTATCGAACATGAACAGGTACTAAACCGGCTCGGCGTCGAGACCTGCGAAGTACGCCTGCCGAAGGACCTCGAGGGCCTGGATGGCCTGATCCTCCCGGGCGGCGAATCGACGACGATCGGCAAGCTGGCCGTGCAGTACGGGCTGATCGAGCCGCTGCGCGAGATGGCGCGCTCTGGCAAGCCCGTGTGGGGCACGTGCGCGGGCATGATCTTCATGGCCCGCGACGCCGGGCGCGATCAGCCTCTGCTCGGCCTGATGGACGTGAAGGTGAAGCGCAACGCGTTCGGACGGCAGGTCGATTCGTTCGAGGCCGACTTGCAGGTAAAGGACATCGAAGGCGAGCGTCCCTTCCACGCCATCTTCATTCGGGCGCCGCTGATCGAATCGGTCGGCGATGGCGTCGAAGTGCTATCCCGGATCGACCGGAACGGCGATCGAGTGATCGTCGCCGCGCGCCAGGGACGCCTGCTGGCGACGTCGTTTCATCCCGAGCTGTCGGGCGACGATCGCGTGCATCGATTCTTCTTGAAGTTGATCGACAAACGTTGAGAAGCACGACAGTCGGCGCACTGAGGGCGCCGACCGCCGGAATCGATCCGTTCACAACCATGATACGCCCCTTTCATCTTCGTGACGTGCCCCTGGTGGCCCAGTTGGAGCACGAGGGCACGCCACTCAACGCCGAACGGGCGCTCACGCGGAAACCGCGCCCCTTGCAGTCCGCGCTGGCCTCCTTCTTTTCGCTCAGCAACCATGGCACCCGCACGTATATATGCCGGGGCACACTGCCCGACCGGGCGGCGAAGGTCGAGGGACTCGTGCAAATTCGGCCGCGCCCGAGCGCCACACACGGTTATGTGACGTTCATCGCGCCGGCGCTGTCTCGCGGCGGACACGCAGATGGCGTGTGGGCGCATCTTCTGGAATACGCCAGCCAGGAAGCGGGCGGGATGGGCCTTCACAGCCTGATCGCCGAGGCGCCGGAAGACGGCGAGGAAGTCGAGGTATTGCGCCGATGCGGATTTGCAGTGTACCTGCGGCAAGATATCTTTCGCGTCGAGCCGCAGCGCCGTCCCGCTCCCGTGCAGGGCGCGCTGCGCCCGTTCGAGGAGGTGGACACCTGGGCGGTGCAGCAGTTGTACTTCAACACCGCGCCCAGGTTGGCGCACCTGGCCGAAGGTATGCCTCGCACCGCTCCATCCGGCGCGCGCGGATACGTCCACGAGGAAAAAGGCGAGCTGCTGGCGTATGTCGAGGTGCGGCGCGGGCCGCACGGCGCGTGGATCAATTTGCTGGTGCATCCCGACGCCGAGGCGCGTGCGGCGCACATCATGAGCGAAGCGCTCTCCGAGCTGGGGAGTGGTTGGGAGAAGCCCATCTATTGCGGCGTGCGACGCTATCAGGAGTGGCTGCGCCGCCCGCTCGAATCGCTGGGGTTCGATCTATTCGGGTCGACGGTATTGATGGTCAAGCATCTGGCGGCGCACATCGCCGCCGGGGAAACGGCGCCGGCGCACGCGCCCGCATTGGAGCGCGTCAAGATTTCGACGCCGCTGTAGCGTGATGACGTAATCACGTGATCACGTGATCACGTGATTACGCTTCGCGCGTTATGGGGAATGTCATGCCGCAGCTACGCATCACTGACGACTTACATGTGCTGCTCGACGTGCTGCCGCCGGAGATCGCCGAGGCGGTGCGCCGCGCCAACCGGAGCAACGACCTGCTCGAGGTCGTGCTTGATCTGGGCCGGTGTCCCGAGGCGCGCTTCGTCGATACCGAGATCGAGCTGAGCGATCAGGAAGTGGCGCAAGCCGATATCGATCTGGTTGTGTCGCGCATCGGCGACTTCGACGCCGACAACCGGGCCGGCATCGAGCGCACGCTGCATCGCATCAGTTGCATCCGCAACCGGCGCGGTAACGTGGTGGGTCTCACCTGTCGCGTCGGGCGGGCGGTGTACGGCACGATCGACGTCATCGAGGACATCGTGCGCGCCGGCAAGAGCATTCTGATGCTGGGGCGCCCCGGCGTGGGCAAGACGACGATGCTGCGCGAAGTCGCGCGTATCCTGGCCGAAGGCAAGCCGACCGACCGCGTTCCCAACCGGCGCGTCGTCGTCGTCGACACGTCCAACGAGATCGGCGGCGACGGCGACATTCCCCACCCGGCGGTCGGCCGGGCGCGGCGCATGCAAGTCGCCGCACCCTCCCTGCAGCACGAGGTGATGATCGAGGCGGTCGAGAACCACAACCCGGAAGTGATCGTCATCGACGAGATCGGCCGCGAGCTGGAAGCGGCGGCGGCGCGCACGATCGCCGAGCGCGGCGTGCAGTTGATCGGCACAGCGCATGGCAACACGCTCGACAACATCCTGCTCAACCCCACCCTGTCCGACCTGGTCGGGGGCATCGAAAGCGTGACGCTGTCCGACGAAGAAGCGCGCCGGCGCGGCACGCAGAAGACTGTGCTCGAGCGGCGCGCGCCGCCCACGTTCGATATCCTGATCGAGATTCAGGAGCGCGACCGGCTGCTCGTTCATCACGACGTGGCGGCTTCCGTGGACGCCGTGCTGCGCGGCCGGCCGCTCCAGACCGAGCTGCGCATTCGGGGCGCGAACGGCGAAATCAGCAAGGAATGGGTCAACGTGCCCGGTCTGGCCGCCAGCCGCGAGCGCCCGCGCCACCCTCGCGAGATCGAGCCACAGGCGCCGGCGGCTGCGCCGGACACGGCGGCGGCGCCGTTCTCGCCGGACGAGCGAGGACCGTTCAGACCGGTGCGCGTGTATGCCTACGGCGTCGCTCGGAATCGTGTCGAGGAGTCGGCCACGCGGCTGCGCGTGCCAGTTTACCTGACCGACGAAGTGGGGCACGCCGACGTGATCCTCACTGTGAAGAACTACTACCGCAAGCGGCCGCGCCTGATCAGCGACGCCGAGCGTCGAGGCATGCCATTGTACGTCCTGCGGGCCAACACGACCACGCAGATCGAAAACGTGCTGGCCGACATCTTCGGTCTGTCGCTCGAGGAGTCCGATCCCTACGCGGCGGCGATGCGCGAGGCACAGGATGCGATCCAGAAGGTCGTCGCGGGCATGCGCACGATTGACCTCGCGCCCCAGTCGGCCGAAGTCAGGCGCATGCAGCACGAGCTGGCGCGGCAGGCCAACTTGATCTCGCACTCCTACGGGCGCGAGCCGTACCGGCGGGTGCGCATCTATCGCGAATAGACCTCAGACACACTGTGAGCCTATTTGTTACCTTTGAAGGCCCGGACGGCAGCGGGAAGACGACGCAGGTCGCGCGGCTGACCGAGAGGCTGCGCGCCGCCGGGCATGACGTGATCGCGACGCGCGAGCCGGGCGGCACCCGCATCGGCGACCAGGTGCGCGCGATTCTGCACGCGCCTGGGAACCGCTCGATGCGGCCGGTGACGGAGCTGCTTTTGTACTGCGCATCGCGGGCGCAGTTGGTGAGCGAGGTGATCCGGCCTCACCTCGAGCGCGGCGGGATCGTCTTGTCGGATCGATACGCCGACAGCTCGCTGGCTTACCAGGGATACGGGCGCGGGATCGATCCGGCCTCCCTCCGCGCGATTCTCGCATTCGCGACGGACGGGCTTCGCCCCGACCTGACCTTGCTGCTGGATCTCGACGCCGAAGAGGGGCTGCGCCGGCGCCGAGGCAGCGGCGGCGAGTGGAATCGCCTCGATCAAGAGACCGTCGCGTTCCATACGCGCGTGCGTGAAGGGTATTTGGCGCTGGCGCGCGCCGAGCCGGATCGGTGGGCCGTGATCGACGCGGCGCGCGGCGCAGACGAGGTGCAGGTGGACATCCAGGCAGAGGTGGAGAAGAGGCTGCGCGTGAAGCGTGAAACGTGAAACGTGAGGCATAGACCAGCACCTATCACGTTTTACGCATCACGTTTTACGAATCTACTCGTCGTCGCCGCCGAAATCGCCGTCGCCCTCGTCGCCCGCCATATCGCCCAATTCGGGCATGGACTTCTCGATGTCTTCGGGCGATTCGCCCTTCTCCAGCCGCCCCACGACTTCGTTGAACTCAGGCGGCAGGTCTTCGCCGGATTCTTCCGCCATCTTGCGCATGAAACGCCCAAGCGAGCGCGGATCGTTCTCGTCGATGCTATCCAGCATATCGTCGCCGAAGTCGTCGTCGCCACCGTCGCCGCTCGACTTCGACGAGCCGCGCACCAGGCGCACGCGCGACATCAGGCGCGCCAGGCCACCGCTGCCGCAATTGGGGCAGCGCGCCGCTTCGTGATCGACGCTCGACAGGCTGCGGAAGAAGACAGAGACTCTCTTCTTGCAGTTCGGGCAGCGATATTCATAGATGGGCACGCTCACGCTCCACAAAATCTCCGCCCAATCGGCGGCGAGATGTTGAGTTTCGGGTCACAGGCAATTATAATGATATACGTCACCTGGAGCAACCCTTGAGCGAAACGGACCTCTACCGGCGTCCCACCCATCCGCTGCTCATCGTCGTTTCCGGCCCGTCGGGCGCGGGCAAGGATACATTGCTGGCTCGCCTGAAGGAAAAGAACCTGCCGTTCCATTTCGTCGTCACGGCCAACACGCGCCCCAGGCGGCCGGGTGAAGTCGAAGGCCGGGACTATCATTTCGTGTCGAGGGATGAATTTGTCGCGATGATCGAGCGAGACGAGCTGCTCGAATACGCGGTCGTTTACGGCGACTACAAGGGCATTCCCAAGCAGCAGGTGCGCGAGGCGCTCGCCTCGGGCACGGACGTGATCATGCGCCTGGACGTGCAGGGCGCGATGACGATCCGCCGCCTCGTGCCCGAAGCCGTGCTGATCTTCCTGATGGCGGGCGACGAGGGCGAGCTGGCCGACCGGCTGCGCACGCGCCGCACCGAGACGCCCGATAGCCTGAAGACCCGAATGGATACCGCACGCCAAGAGCTGCAACACCTGCCCGAGTTCGATTACGTCGTCGTCAATCGGAACGGCGCGCTCGACGATGCGGTGGACGCCGTGCTCGGCATTGTGCGCGCCGAGCACAGCCGCGTCCATCCACGGAAGGTCAGCCTATGAATCAGCCGGATGCCTCGCAAGCAGTGCCAGGGGCGCCTGCGCCGGGCCAGAGGGTCGCGCTGCGCCTGCCGCTGTCCCGCCCGCGCTGGATGTGGATATTCCTGGCGGCCAACGTCGCCGTCTGGCTGTTAATGACACTGGCGGGCGGCTCAGAGGACCCGGTGGTTCTCATTCAGTTCGGCGCGAACTTCACGCCCTTCGTCGCGGCGGGTGAATACTGGCGCCTGTTGGCGGCCAACTTCATCCACATTGGCATCGTTCATTTGCTGTTCAACTCGTACGCCATCTACGTGCTCGGCGCCGACGTGGAGGCGCTGTACGGCCCGCCGCGTTTCGTCGTCGTCTATGTGTTGAGTGGCCTTGCCGGATCGATAGCCAGCTTCGCGCTTCGGGCGGACATCGGGCTATCTGCCGGCGCCTCGACGGCCGTGTTCGGCTTGCTCGGCACGATGATCGCGTTCTTCGTGCGCCACCGGGACCGCTTCGGCGGGTGGGGCAGACAGCGTCTGGGTAACTACGTCGCCGTCGTGGGTGTGAACCTCCTCTTCGGGCTGACGGTGCCGCGCATCGACATGCTGGGGCACATCGGCGGCTTCGCCGGCGGCCTCGTGCTTGGGTGGCTGTTGTGCCCGATGTATCAGGTGGAATATGCGCCGGAGAGGCCGCGCCTGGTCGATACCAATTCGATGCGCCGCGCGCTGCCGGGCGTGGCGCTTTTCGTCGCCTTTTTGATTATCGGTGTGATGCTTGGTGTCGCCCGATGGAATGTATAACGTAGGGGCAGGCCTTGCGCCTGCCCAGGTTAGGTAGAGAGAAGCAGACATGACCGAGAGCGTTTTCGGCCTCATCGCAATCGTCGTCCTGGTGCTGGCGAACGGGTTCTTCGTCGCGGCTGAGTTCAGCCTGGTCAGCGTGCGGCCCACGCGCGTAGAAGAGCTGGTGCGCGGCGGCACGCCGGGCGCGGCGGCCGTCAAGCACGCGATCAAAGACACCGATCGCTTCATCGCCGCCACGCAGCTCGGCATCACGCTGGCCAGCCTGGGCCTGGGCTGGATCGGCGAGCCGGCGCTGGCGCACCTGATCGAGCCGCTGCTCGCATTCCTGCCGGGCGAGATCGCCGGCGAGGCGGCGCACATCGTCGCCGGAACCGCCATCGCGTTCGCGATCATCACCTTCATGCACGTCATCGTCGGCGAGCTGATGCCGAAATCGATCGCGCTGATGAACCCGGAGCGCACGGCGCTGTTCATCGCCGGGCCGACGCTGATCGCCGAGACGATCTTCCGGCCTTTCATCTGGCTGATGAACGGAACGGGCAATTTTCTCCTGCGGCTGATCCGCGTCAGGCCGGCGGCGCACGGAACGCTGCACTCGATCGAGGAGTTGAAGATGATCGCGGAGGCCAGCGAGCAGGGCGGCCTGATCGAGCCGGACGAGCGGGAAATGATCCACGCCGTGTTCGATCTGCGCGACACGAGCGCGCGCCAGGTCATGGTGCCGCGCATGGAAATGGTGACCGTCGACGCGACGGCGACGCTCGAAGAGGCGCTCGACGTGGCTGCGCACAGCAGCCTGACCAAGTTCCCGGTCTACGAAAACGATCCCGATCACGTCGTGGGCGTGCTGCACGTCAAAGACGTCGTGCGCGTGATCCACGAATCCATCGAGCAGGATGCGGGCAGGGCGGCACTGGCCAAGACGGCGCGCGAGATCATGCGCGAAGCCCTCTTCGTGCCGGAGACCGTGCGCGTCGACGACCTGATTGCACGGATGCGCCGCCAGAAGCAGCACATGGCAATCCTGCTGGACGAGTTCGGCGGCACGGCTGGGCTGGTCACGCTCGAAGACCTGGTCGAAGAACTATTCGGCGACGTGCAGGATGAGTTCACCATCGAAGAGCCGGACCTCGTGCCGCGCGCCGACGGCAGCATCTCGGTGAGCGGGCTGATGCTGATCGAGGACGTGAACGATGCGCTGGGAGTCAACCTGGTCGACCAGAACTCGGATACCATTGCGGGCTACGTCCTCAGCCGCTTGGGGCGCATTCCCGCCGCAGGCGACTCGCTGCAAGCCGACGGCGTGCACTTCCGCGTAGAGCGCATGGACGGGCTGCGCATCGATCGCATTGGCATTCGCGTCGACGAACGACGAAAGACGAAGGATGAATGACGGATGCTGTCGCAGGCCTCGCTCTTCGCCGAAATCGTCATCCTGAAACACATCGGGCGCGCATCCGAAGAGGGGCGCGCCTTTCACTACGAAGTCCCCGACGATCTGCGCGGCCGGCTCGCGCCGGGCCACCTGGTCGTCGTGCCGCTGCGCGAGCGGCGCATGCCGGGCGTCGTCGTCGCGCTGAGTGAGTCTTCGCCGGTCGAGCGCACCAGGCCGATCGAATCGCTCCTGGATCCTTCGCCGGTCCTGTCGCCGCTGCAGCTCGACCTGGCGCGCTGGATCAGCCAGGCGACGCTCGCGCCGCTGAACGAATGCATCGACCTGTTCGTGCCGGCGGGCATCGCCGGCCGGGTCGATACGCTGTATGCGATGGCCGTCGATTCCGTGCCCGAGCGGATGAACGCGACGCAGTCGGAAGTCTTCGCGCTGCTCAACCGGCGCGGCCCGCTGCGGGGCGCGCAGATCGCTCGCGCGCTGCATCGCAAGCCCTGGCAGGACGCGGTGCGGTCGCTGACGCGCCGAGGCGTGGTCGCGCGGCAGCCGGTTCTCCTGCCGCCGAGTGCCCGCCCGAAGACGGCGCGCTTCGCCCGCCTGGTCGTCGATCCGGCCGGGATCGAAGCGAAGATGCTGTCGGAGCGCGCGGATGTCGCGGCGCGCCGCGCGTCTGTTCTGCGTCTTCTCGCCGACAAGTCCGGCCCGGTTCTTCTCTCGGATATCTATGCCGCAACCGATTGCTCCCTGTCAGACCTCCAAATCCTTGCCGAGCGCGAATTCATCACCTTGAGCGAGGCGGAAGTCTGGCGCGACCCGCTGGCGGGCAAAGAGTTCGTGCCGACTGACGCGCCGACGCTGACTGACGATCAGCGTGCGGTGTGGGAGCAGATCGAAGGAGTGATTAGTAGTGACGACTTCAGTCGTCGGGGAGCGACTGAAGTCGCTACTACGGCGTTTCTGCTGCGCGGCGTGACCGGATCGGGCAAGACTGAAATTTATATGCGGGCGGTCGACGCGATGCTGCAGCGCGGCAGGCAGGCGATCGTCCTCGTGCCGGAGATCGCGCTGACGCCGCAGACGGTGAGGCGTTTCGCGGCGCGCTTTCCGGGGCGGGTCGCGGTGCTGCATTCGGGCCTGAGCGAAGGCGAGCGATACGACGTGTGGCGGCGCGCGCGCTCGGGCGCGATCGACATCCTGATCGGCCCGCGCTCGGCGATCTTCGCGCCGATGGCTCGGCTTGGCCTGATCGCGATCGACGAAGAGCACGATGGGTCATACAAGCAGGATCACCGCCCGTATTATCACGCACGCGAAGTGGCGCTGGAGCTGGCGCGGCGAACCGGCGCGGTGGTGATCCTGGGCAGCGCGACGCCGTCGCTCGAATCGGCCGTGCGCGCGATACGCGGCGAGTTTCGCGCGCTGGCGCTCCCCCGGCGCGTCCTCGGCCACGCGCAGCGCATCCGCGACCACGAGCAGCGCTTCCAGATCGCGTCGCGTTACGAAGCGGCGTCGGGCGAAGCCTTCTATCGCGAGCTGCCGCCGGTCGAGATCGTCGACCTGCGCGCCGAGCTGAAGGCGGGAAACACTCACATGTTCAGCCGCCGCCTGCAGGCTGCCCTGAAGGAGACGCTCGACAACGGCGAGCAGGCGATTCTGTTTCTCAACCGGCGTGGGCGGGCGACGTTCGTGTCCTGTCGCGACTGCGGCCACGTGCTGAAGTGTCCTCGCTGCGATACGCCGCTCACTTACCACGAACCAGCGAGTCAGCGAGTCGGCGAGTCAGCGAATCAGCTTGTTTGCCACACCTGCAATTATCGGCAAGTGCAACCCGAGCAGTGCCCGAATTGCGATAGCCGGCGCATACGCTACTTCGGCGTGGGCACGCAAAGTGTGGAAGCCGCCGTGCGCGAGCTGTTCCCCGACGCGCGCGTGCTGCGCTGGGATCGCGACACGACCGCTTCGCGGGACAAGACGGCGCACGAGGGGTTTCTGCAGCGCTTCATCGACGGGCAGGCAGACGTGCTGGTCGGCACGCAGATGATCGCCAAGGGCCTCGATCTGCCGTTGGTCACCCTGGTCGGCGTGGTCACGGCGGACACGGCGTTGAACCTGCCCGATTTCCGATCCGGCGAACGGACGTTTCAGTTGTTGGCGCAGGTCGCCGGCCGGGCCGGGCGGGGGCTGCACGCCGGGCGCGCCATCGTGCAGACGTACCACCCCGACCATTACGCGATCGTCGCCGCATCACAGCATGACTACGATGCATTCGCCGCGCAAGAGCTTGCTTTTCGGGCCGAGCACGCCTATCCTCCGGCGACGCGCCTGGCGCGGCTTATCGTCCGCGACCCGGATGCGAGTGAAGCGAGACGCGCAGCGGAGACGGTGGCCGCCAGCCTGGATGCTTTCCTCGCGCGGCGCGGAAGCGAGCGCGAATCGATCATCGGGCCAGCGCCGTGTTTCTTCTCGCGTATCGCCGGCCAATCGCGCTGGCACATCGTCGTGCGAGCCGACGATCCGGCGTCACTGCTGCGCGACTTTCCTCTACCCCCGAACTGGCGACTCGACATCGACCCGGTAAACATGTTGTAGAATCACGGGAACGATGACGTTAGTCAGTTGACGAACTTTAACGAACCGGCTACAATCTGTGCCATCGTGTGAGGGTTTTTGTAGATTTTCCTCGTACCTCTTGCCCATGGCAGACGAGGCCGGTGTCAAATCGAAGTTTGGCGGCGAATGGCTTTCCCTGCGTGACGCGGCGCAGGTGATGGGGGTGCATCCGGCGACGCTGCGCTCCTGGGCGGATCAGGGCCGCATCGCGAGCCGGCGCACGGCCGGAGGACATCGGCGCTTCAGCCGCTCCGAGCTACAGGCGTGGATCGATGCGCGTCGCTCGCACGATGCCGGGGCGCAGGTGCTGGTCCAGAACGCATTGGGGCGAATGCGCGTAGGGCTGGAAAGCGCAGACGCGCCGTGGCTGTCTCGCTTCGACGAAGCGACGCGCCGCGCTCATCGCGAGCTGGGCCGCCGCCTGCTGCAGCAGGTCGCTCGCGCTGCCTCGGCTCCCGGGTTGACCGATTCGGTGAGGTCGGCCGCGGATGACATCGGGCGCGAATATGCGGCTTTGTCACTGGGCGAGGTCATGCCTCTCGTCGAAGCGATTCGCGCTTTCCTGTTCTTCCGGGACAACATCGTCGATTCGATCATCCAGATGTCCGGCGCGCTGGAACCGATTGCCGCGCCGAGCTGGCTGATGATGCACCGGCAAATCTGCGCGTTTCTCAACGAGGTGCTGTTCGCGCTCGTCAGGGCCTACGCGGAGAATCGGAGTGGGTGAGCCGCGCAAGACCCGCAGGCAAACGCCGCGCGTGCCGTCGAATCTCCTTTACGGCAAACTGGTGCCGATAGCGATCGGGTTGATGGCTGTGATTTTGCTCGCGGTGATTGTGGCCGTCCTGCTGCCGCTATTCAGGTGGGGTTATTAGCCTTGTGAGGATATGAGTTCCTTCAGTTTCCTGAGTTCCTCAACAATGGGAACTCAGGAAACTCAAGGGACTCACGGAGCCAACTTAAGGAGGTTGCAATGGAAATCACAAGTCTGCTGCCGTTCGTATCCACGGCCGTCGTGTTCGTGTTCGCCGTTCTGGTGTTCCGTCGCTATGCGGAAAAAGGCGGCAAACACTTGTTGCTATGGGGAATCGGGTTGGTGATGTACGGCCTGGGCACGTTCGCCGAAGCGGCCCTGGCCTTTGCATACTCGCCGTTCATTCTGCACGGGTGGTACCTGTTCGGCGCGATACTGACGCCGGCCTGGCTGGGGCAGGGCACGGTGTATCTACTCGTGCGCCGGCCCAGAGTCGCCGACGTCTTGCTGGTGATCCTGACGATCGCGAGCGTGTTCGCGGCGATTAAGGTCTTCAGCCTGCCGACGAACGACGCGTTGTACGATGTCACTCTACCCGTCTCCGCGCAGTACCAGAGCGTCATGGAGCGCGACTCGCTAACGCGGGCCATGCTCGCTATCTTCGCGGCATATGGCACCATCACACTGGTCGGCGGCGCGCTGTACTCGGCGTACATTTTCTGGCGCAAGCGAATCATGCCGCAGCGTGTGCTGGGCAACGTCCTGATCGCCGCCGGTGCGCTCTCACCCGCCCTGGGTGGTGTGCTCGTCACGCGCGGCTTGGGCGATTATCTGTTCGCCAGCGAGCTGCTCGGCGCGATCATCATGTTCATCGGGTTCCGCCTGGCGACGACGCAGCAGCCCGTCGAGGCCCCGGTCGCTCAGCCGGCGACCTGACTTTACATCGTTTCTCCTCTCGTGACGGCTTCCGAGATCCGCGCGCACGATCTCGGAAGCCTGTTTTTGCGCACGGCTGACGTGCGACGCACTTCCGAAGTGCGTCGCACGTTGACTACCGGAGGGCCATTGGCGGGCCCACGGAAGACAGGTATAATCTCCGCTCATGGGAGACCGTTCTTCTTCTACGGCGAATGCGCTCGCAAACCTCATCATGCTTTTGGGGTTCGCGCTTTTGGTGGTTGGCGGCATCCTGGCGTATCCCAGTCTTCGGGAATCGCTCGACCTGGAGGTCGCGCCGCAGGGCTTCGGCAACGAGGTTGCGCTGGGCGCGGCCATCGTCCAGGCGGCCGAGTCGCTGCCGCAGCCTGCGCCGGACCGGCCACCTGCGCAAGCCGAAATTGTGCCGCCCCCGGCCGTCCTGCCGGAAACTCCTCTCCAGGAAGACACACAGGCCGCGCAGGCGACGCTGGCGCTGACGCCGCCTCCTTCCGACCCGGCGCCGACCGCTGAACCGACAGCACTTCCTACCGACCCGGCGCCGACCGTTGAACCGACGTCGCCTCCTGCCGGCCCGTCGCCGACGATTGAGCCGACGCCTACCTCCCAGAGTGCCCCAGCCCCAACGCAGACGAGTGCCGACTTTGTGCCGGATGTGCCGACCCGCCTCACGATCCCGGCGATCGGCCTGGACGCGCCGGTGGAGACTGTCGGCTGGAGCATGAAGGTACAGGACGGCCAGCAGGTCAGCATGTGGGACGTGCCGAATCGCTTCGCGTCAGGCTGGCTGAAGACCAGCGCGCGCGCCGGCGAGAAGGGCAACACGGTGCTCGACGGCCATCACAACATTGCCGGCGAGGTCTTCCGCGATCTGGTCCAACTGAAGGCGGGCGACACGCTTCAGTTGTGGGTAGGCAACCAGTCCCGCGAGTACATCGTGTCGTTCTTGAAGATTTTGCCGGAAAGAGGCCAGCCGATCGCAGTGCGGCTGGAGAATGCCAAGTGGATCCAGCCGACGAAAGACGAGCGCGTGACGCTCGTGACGTGCTGGCCGTATACGAACAACACGCATCGCTTGATCGTCGTCGCGCTTCCGGCCGACGCGCCGCCGCCGCCAGAACTAGGAGCGGAGTGAATGAACCTGCTTGAGCTGTCGCCTGTGCTGCGTACGCGCCGCAATCATGGCCTGGAGCACGCCACGATTCACGTGCTGTCGGGACGGCATCCCGGCCAGGCAATAGCGGGCCGCTCGACGCCGTACGGTTTTTACATTTACGGCAACCTCGACACCGGCGACGTCGCTTCGGCGGCCGCAGAAGCGCTCCGGCGGCTGCGCGGTGGAGAGCCGCATCTGGCCGTGCACCCCGGCTGCGGCACCAATTACGTCACGGCGGGCGTGTTCGCCGGGCTGGGCGCGTTCGTCGCACTGAGCATCGGCGGGCGGCGCCGTTGGGAGCGACTGCCCAACGCCATCATGGCCACCACGCTCGCCTTGATCCTCGCCACGCCGTTGGGCCCGATGCTGCAAGCGCGCGTCACGACGACGGGCGACATGGCCGATCTGGAGATCCTGTCCGTGCGCAAGCTGCCGGGCAGGCCGATGCACTACGTTGCGACGCGCAGCACTTGATCAGTAATCAGTTATCAGTTGTCAGTTATCAGTGAACACCAATGAGTGAGTACTGGTGACTGATCACTGATCACGGTTCACTGGTCACTGATCATACGATGTTCTACATCCTCCACGGCGAAGACGAATTCAGCCGCGCCGAGCAGGTCGCCGCGTTCAAGGAGAAAATCGGCGATGCGACGGTGCGCGACTTCAACGTGACCGTCCTCGACGGGCGCAAGGCCACGCTGGCGGAGCTTCGCCTGGCGGCGGATGCCGTGCCGTTCTTGGCCGATAAGCGCCTGGTCGTCGTCGAAGGACTCCTCGCGCGGCTGGGCGCAGGCAAAGGGGGCAAAGGGTCGAGCGGCGATGAGCTATCCGGCGCGGCCAGGGAGTTCATCGCCCAGTTGATCGACTATCTGCCGCAGGTGCCCGATTCGACGCGGCTGGTGTTCGTCGAGGCGAGGACGCTTCCGCCGTCGAACCCTATCCTGAAGCTGGCGGCTTCGCAGCCGGGCAAGACCGTCCTCGCCTTCGCGATTCCGAAGAATCCCGTTCCGTGGATCGAGAAGCGCGCACTGCTTCACGGCGGCCGGATCGACCGCAAGGCGGCATCGAAGCTGGCGCAGGTCATCGGCAGTGACCTGCGCCGTCTCGACTCGGAGATCCAGAAGCTCATCACGTACGTCAACGCCGCGCGCCCCATTGGCGAAGACGACGTGGCGCGCCTGGTGTCGCCTTCGATCGAAGCGAATATCTTCGACCTGGTCGACGCGCTGGGACGGCGCGATGGCCGGCGCGCGATGGGAGAGCTGCACCGCCTGCTCGACTTGGGCGAGAACTCGCTCGGCCTGCTGGCGATGATCACACGCCAGTTCCGGCTGCTGATTCAGATCAAGGAGCTGCAAGAGAAGAACGTGCCTGCGCCGGAGATGGCGAAGACGCTCGGCCAGCATCCGTTCGTGATCGACAAGATCGGCCAGCAGGCGCGCAATTTCTCGATGGAGCAATTGGAGCGTATTTACGTGCACTTGCTCGATGTGGACGTAGGCATCAAGACCGGCGAAGTGGGCGACGTGCTGGCGCTGGATTTGCTGGTTGCGGAACTGGCGGGGTGAAGAAACCGTTTCAGATCGATGAAGCAGTCCGCCTGATCCGAGAGGCGATCCGGCCCTGGCCCAAGGCAGCGATGTTCGAGCTGGCCGAGGAGGGCTTCAACTCTCCCTTCGAGCAGTTGATCGCCTGCATCATTTCGATCCGAACCTACGACGAGGTCTCACTTCCGACGGCGCGCAATCTGTTCACACGCGCCCGCACGCCGGCTGACATGAGCCAACTAACGATCGATGAGATCGATACGCTGATCCGAGAGTGCTCGTTCCACGAGCGTAAAGCGCCTCAAATCCGGGCGATTGCGCGGCGCGTGGTCGATGAATTCGGTGGAGTGTTACCGTGCGATCGCGAGGTTCTGCTGTCGTTCGCGGGTGTAGGGCCAAAATGTGCGAACCTGGCGCTGGGCGTTGCCTGCGGCGAGCCGTTCATCAGCGTCGACGTGCACGTTCACCGCGTGACCAATCGCTGGGGTTACGTCAGCGCCTCCACGCCGGAGCGCACGATGACTGCGCTCGAAGCCAAACTCCCACGCCCTTACTGGATCGAGATTAACCGCCTGCTCGTGCCCTTTGGCAAGCACATCTGCACGGGAAGCCTGCCGCGCTGCTCGACGTGTCCCGTTCTTGATATGTGCCAGCAAGTCGGTGTCAAGGCGCACCGGTAATCCAGTCGTAATTGGTACTTGGTAATTGTTTACCGCGTCCCTGCCTGATTCACCGTTTGCCGTCACGCATCTTCCAACGCCGTCGCCCGATGTTCTGAAGTTAGTTACCGTCGCGGCCTGATGGGACGCTGCCTTATTCTCCACGCCACCCCAACCGGATACCCGATCATCTTTGCCACATCTCCGACCACGCGGATGACCGGTACCAGCGCCATAGCCTTCAACTTGTCACCCGGTGTCATCTCGCGCAATCGTGGCCGCAGCCGCCGGTACGGCGTCCGCGTATAAACCGCTGCGCCCGCCAGATACAATAGCAATAACCACGGACTGATGACCACGCTCAAAGCTGCAATGCCCGGCACGGCGACGAGATATGTCGCGTAACGGATCACGTGCCGCTTGATCCATAAGTTGGCTTTGCCGTCGCCGCGCGCGTACCGGTAGTACTGCTGGAAGAACGAGCGCAGCGACCCGCGCGGGCGGAAATAGGCGATCGCGTCCGGCGCGAACGCGAACGGACGGTATTTCTCCAGCAGCGCGAAGTCGAAGATCAGGTCTTCGCAGTAGTCGAGCCACTCCGGGTATCCACCGGCCTCTTTCCACGCTTCTTTCCTGAACGCCAGGCTGCGGCTCGACGGCAGAAACGTTTCCGGCCGGATGTCGCGCCGTCCAGGCAGCACCGTCGCGCCCATCGCCACTTCGAATGCCGTCTGCGGTGCCGGCGCGAAGAACCCGGAGACGACTCGCGTCTGCGGCTCGCGCCCAAATGGCGCGACGAGGACTCCGAGCCAGTGGGGATCGAGCCTCACGCCAGCGTCGGTCGAGGCGATGATGTCGCCGGAGGCAGCTTCGATCGCCGCATTGCGCCCCTGCGAGATGTTCGCGCCGGGGCGCTCGATGAC
>DASSFZ010000368.1:0-3060 GCA_035693785.1 Anaerolineae bacterium
CGTGCGTACGCCGGTTTCCTGTACGGTCCACGGCAGCGTTTCGCCGTAAATGTTGAAACCGCGCAGCACGAGCAGCAGCGCGAGGCAGCCCAGTCCGAGCGCAACCAGCGCCTTGCGCCGGGTCGACCTGTCCATCGACTGACCGTACAGCGGACCGGCGAAGTAACCGAGCAGGATCACGCCGATCCACGGCAATACGGGGTACGACACCTTGATCGGCACGATGCCGTCCTCGACCAGGAAATTGCGGTCGTGAAGGATGGTCCACAACGTGTAGCCGAACTCGTCCGGAGCGAAGGAAATGGGGCTCAGCAGGTTGTGGCCAAACACGATCGCAAAGCCGAGCGCGCCGATCAGCCAGTAATTGAGCCTCGCGAGCACCGACAGCGCGATCATGCACAGGCCGATTGCCCAGATCACCTGCAGGTACAGCGTCGTGAACGTGCTGGCCCAGACCAGGTAAATCACCGTCACCTCGATGAACACCAGGAACAAGCCGCGCTTGAACAAAAAACCGGTCGGGGATCGGTAGCCGCCGTTGGCGGGATGGGAATAGAGCCAGCCTGACAGGCCGGTCAGGAAGATGAAGACCGGTGCGCAGAAGTGCGCCAGGTAGCGGGTGAAGTAGAGCGCGGGCGCGGTGGCATCCACGTCCATCGGATCGGTGACCGGCACGTGCAGGAAAAAGCGCTCGCGCACGTGATCCATCATCATCAGCACGATGACCAGGCCGCGCATGATATCGATCGACGCGATGCGCGAGCGAGTGTCGGCACGGACACGATCCGCTGCGAACGTGCCCGGGCCCAGGGTTTCGGCGGATGTGCTCATGATTCGTTGCTCGGTGTGGAATCCGAGGTCTCAGGCTACGCGTCAGCCTCGGCAATGTTTTGCCGGTTTGGCGGCGCCTCCCGGCACAAAATGTCGTCTTGCGTGTCGCGGCCGCAGTCTCGCGCTTCGCTGACATTCGTACGCGGGGATGGCGCTGATCGGCAGGTCATCCCGGCTCGACCGTCGTTTTCGCAATTTCCTGCCTGCGTCCACGGCCTATTCTTTCCTGCACACAACCTCACCCTCGTGTACCGGAGAGATGGCCCATGTCGCTGCTGAAAACGATCGATCTGAATCCGCAGGTCGCCCCCAAAGAATCCCGCGTGGATCCCGAACGGCTCGTCGAAGGCAATCCGCTGCTGAAATCGTGGCCAAGCGAACCGGCGCGAGACGGCAAGATCAAGACGGGTGTGTGGCAGGCGACGCCTGGCGTCAACAAATCGATCAAGGGCGAGACCTTCGAGTTCTGCTATCTGCTGGAAGGCGTCGTCGAGTTGACGCCCGAGGACGGCGAGCCGGTGACCTACAAGGCGGGCGATTGCTTCGTCATGAAACCCGGTTACCGGGGTTTGTGGCGCACGATCGAAACGGTCAAGAAGATCTACGTGGTGGTCGAGGGGCCCTGAGAAGTTCGGGCCCCCCGGTAGCCGGTTACTTGATCTCGAAGGTGACCGACGACCGCGCCTGGGTCACGTTATCGATCAGCATGATGCCAACCTTCGAGCCGGCCGGGACCGTCACGCCCTTGGCCTCGAACTTGTTGCCGCCGGCCGGCTTCAGCTGCACATCGGATTTGGCGCCGGCGACGGTGGTGATGGTCAGTGTCGCCGTCATGTCCGCGCTGTCGACGTCCTCGTCGTCTTCCTTGACATAGAGGGCGACGCCCGCAGGGCCGTTGACCAGCTCAACCACGGTCTCTCCGCTCATCTGCACGACACCGCCGTGCTGCGGCTTCGTGCTGCCGTGGGCCAGGCTGGCGGACGGCAGGCCCAGCGCCGCGACAGCCACCAGCGCCAGGAGTTGCTTGTGGGACTTGAATGTCATGGGTAATCCTTTCTGGCCGCGCCGCGGCTATTCGGGAGCGTGCTGCAGCACGAAAGTGAGGGTGGCCTCGTGCTCAGTCTTGGAGGCCTTCGCCGGCTCGTCGCTGGGGCCGTCGTAGATAGCGTTGACGACGTTCAGGCCTTGGTTGCGCACCCGGATAGTGGCGACGCCGTCGTCGCCCGTGACGATCTTTTGGGCGTCGGGATCGTTGACCATGTCGGCGATCACGCGGGCGCCTGCGATCGGCTTGCCTTTGTAGAGCACGCGAACCCTCAGCGGCTCGCCCATTTTCTCAGGGATTGTGTCGAGCGGAACGATCTGGACCACCTGGTCGGGAAACGTCGGCATCGGCGCACTGAGCGGCCCGTTCAGATAGACGGCGTACTTGTAGTTCTTGGTCGTGATCGTGGCATCGGGGGCCTCGTCCTTGCCCTTCTTGACCCACTCACCGTCCGGCATTTTCGCCCAGATGCCGTTGTACATCACGCCCGTGATCACGGTCGCGGGGCTGTCGCTGTCCACCATTACCATGGGGCCGGCCGCGCGCAGCCTGGTGGGCACCGGCTTGTACTGGGCGTCGTACCCCGCCACCTTCTCGATGAGCGGCAGGCGCTTGACCGAATCCAGATCGTCGGCGCCGACGCCGTAGATGAGGGCGAGTTGCTTCGAGCGCTGGGCGAACCAGATGGCGTGGGCGTCGGCCGGAGGCGTAGCGAGGCCGAAGATGGCTGCGGCTGTCGCCGCCGCGCCAAGGGCTCTGAGGGACGTAAGCATTCGGCACTCCGTTGCAATCCTGTTCAGGCTTTGAAGGATATCCGCGTTGCGCGGCGTTACGTGCCGTTTGCCGGAACCATTCGCGCATCTTTTACCGAAAGTACGGTTCAGACGGCAGCGAAGGCCTGATCGGGCTCGGATCGGTTCGGCCCACGCCTTCGCCCTTCCAACGTCAGCGCAAGAAAGAAAATAGCGTCACGAAGAATGCTGGCGAGCGCGCCGATCGAAACGACGCCGGCGAAGGTCTGTCCGAGCAATCCACTGGTGACAACGTATCACCGGTTTGCCCCAGAAACTATCGCTTTTCTTAGCTTCATGAGGTTTTGATAATTGATGCGTGCGCACCACTCATCAACCCAGCATAGCGGTCCTCGCCGATGACCTGACCAGCGCGGCAGATGGCGCAGCGCC
>DASSFZ010000369.1:0-16763 GCA_035693785.1 Anaerolineae bacterium
CCGAGCTGGAAGGGCGCAAGATCGCAGTTCTGGGCGACATGCTGGAATTAGGCAGCCACGAAGAGGAAGGGCACCGGAAGGTGGGCTTGAGGGCCATGGACGTCGCACGCGTGCTCGTGACGGTGGGCGAGCGCGGCGCGATCATCGCCGAAGAGGCGCGGCGCAGCGGCATGCCCGCCGACCGGGTGCGCGTCTGCGTGTCAAATGAGGAGGCCGTCGAGTATTTGAAGATCGTGATCGAACCGGGCGATATGATCCTCGTGAAAGGTTCGCGCGGCCTGCACATGGAGGATATCGTCGCGGCGCTGGAGCCTGCCCTGACCCTGAGCGAAGGGAAGGGGAAGGGACAGGGTTGATGTCGGCGGCTCTGTTTCTCGGCGGGTTGTCGTTTCTGCTGGCCGTGATCTGGGGTGCGCCCCTCATTCGGCTGCTGAAGGCGCGCGGGATCGGCAAGCAGATCCGGCTCGAGGGGCCGCAGACGCACCTGGTGAAAGCCGGCACGCCGACCATGGGCGGCTTGATGATCATCGTGCCCGTCGTGCTCATTACGGCAGCCCTGAACATTGCCAACTTGATCGGCCTCAACCAGTTCGGCCAGCAGATTCTGGTGCCAATGGGGACCATGATGGCTTTCGGGGCGCTCGGCGCCATTGACGATTGGACAAACGTGCGCGGCAGGCGCGTGCGCGGCGAGGGCATCTCGGGCCGCATGAAGTTCCTCATTCAGGTCATTCTTGCTCTGGGCATTGCTGCGTTCCTGCATTTCGGCCCGACGCAGTTGCGCAGCATCGCCATTCCGGGCATCGAGCAGAAGATCGACATCGGCCTGCTGTGGATCCCGATTGCGGTGTTCATCGTCGTCGGCACGACGAATGCGGTGAATTTTACCGACGGATTGGACGGGCTGGCGGGCATTATCAACGCGACGGCGTTCATCGGATACGCGATCATCGCGTACTGGCAATCGTTCCGGGGAGAACCGCCGTTCGTCGTGTCGAACCTGGTTCCGTTCTGCTTCATCGTCGTCGGCGCGGTTCTGGCGTTCTTGTGGTTCAATGCGCACCCGGCGCAGATGTTCATGGGTGACACGGGCGCGCTGGCGCTGGGCGCGACGCTGGGGGTCGTGGCCCTGATGACCGGTCAATGGCTGCTGCTCCCGGTGGTGGCGCTGATCCCGATGGCCGAGACCCTGACGGTGATCTTGCAGGTGGCGTACTTCAAATATACGAAGCGCAAGTACGGCGAGGGTCGGCGCTTGTTCAAGATGGCGCCTCTGCACAACCATTTCGTGTTATTGGGCTGGAGCGAGACGCAGATCGTTCAGCGGTTCTGGCTGATCGGCATCTGGTCGGCGATGGTAGGCATCGCGCTGGCGCTGCTGTAGAGAGCTAGAGATGGGAGTAGAGTGAGGAGTTAGAGTGGAGAGTTGGGGTTTCGATGGCTACTCCGGTTGAGGGACGGCGCGTCGTCGTGCTGGGGCTGGCGCGGCAAGGAACCGCGCTGGCGCACTGGCTGATCGGGCATGGCGCGCGTGTCACCGTGAGCGACGTGCAGCCGGCCGATAGGCTGCGGGGCGCGCTCAAAGCGTTGGAGGGTCTGGCGATTCGATATGAGCTGGGCGGCCATCCATCCTCCCTGCTCGTCGAGTGCGACTTGTTGTGCCTGAGCGGTGGTGTGCCGATCGACTTGCCTATCGTGCAGGAGGCAAGGAAGCGCGGCATTGCGCTCTCGAACGATGCGCAGTTGTTCCTCGAGCGATGCCCGGCGGCGGTGATCGGCATTACCGGCTCGGCAGGGAAGACGACGACCACCACGCTGGTCGGGGACATGGGGCGCTCCGCCGGGCGAACGACATGGATCGGCGGCAATATCGGGAATCCATTGATCAGCGATCTCGCGGCCATGACACGTTCGGATCTCGTGGTGATGGAGCTTTCGTCCTTTCAATTAGACCTGATGACTGTCAGCCCGCCGGTCGCGGCAGTGCTGAACGTCACGCCGAACCACCTGGATCGACATGGGACAATGGCGGCTTACGTCGCGGCCAAGGCCCGCATTCTGGATTACCAGTCGCCGCCAGATACGGCGGTGCTGGGATATGATGACCCGGTAGCGCGCTCGCTGATCGGACGAGCGAAAGGCCGCCTGACCTTGTTTGGCCGGAGCGGAGTCGGTGACTGGGCCGACCTTGCGCACACTCGGGTCGATGAGGGTTGGGTGGTGCTGCTGAAGGATCAGCGCGTCCCGATATGTGAGCTGAGCGAGATCCGTCTGCGCGGCGTGCACAACGTCCTCAATGTGCTGGCCGCCTGCGCGCTTGCCGACGCAGCCGGCATCTCACCTCAAGCCATGCGCCATGCAATCTCCGCGTTCGCCGGCGTGGAGCACCGGCTGCAGCTCGTGCGCGAGCGGAGCGGCGTGCAGTACTACGACGACAGCATCGCCACCGCGCCGGAGCGTGTGATCGCAGCCCTCCACTCCTTCCAGGAACCCATCGTCCTGCTGGTCGGTGGACGGGACAAGCATCTGCCATGGGCCGAAGCGGCGCAGCTCATCGTCAATCGGGTCAGGCAGTTGATCCTGTTCGGAGAGATGGCGGAGCTGGTGCAGAGATCCATTGCCGAGGTGACCTGGCGCGACAGCCTGGAGGCTGTGCACCGGGTCGTGACGCTGGCCGAGGCCGTGCGGAAGGCTGCCGAGGTGGCGCGCCCGGGCGACGTCGTCCTGCTCTCGCCAGGTGGCACGAGCTTCGATGCCTTCAAGGACTTCGCCGAGCGCGGCGACAAGTTCCAGGAGTATGTCAGAGCGTTATAAGATCCTATCCGATAACCACTGGAGTGCGGACTTTGGTCCGCTTCAGATGCGGCAGGCTCAAGCCTGCACTCCAGTTTTCGGATGGGTTCCAAGTGAGGGGCAGGGGCCGATCGTGGCGACTCAGACCATTCGACACATCAAACCGACGTCTGGTAATAGCCGTGTTCCGAGACTGGACTATCCGCTTCTGATCGTGGTAGGCGTGCTGGCGGCCATCGGGTTGATGATGGTCTATAGCACCACGTTCGACTGGGGGTATCAGCAGTTCGGCGAGCCGACCTATTTCGTCTTGCGCCAGACGTTGTGGCTGTTGCTCGGAATCGGCGCGCTGTGGGCCACCACCCGCATGGACTACACCCTATTGCGCCGGTTCTCGATCCCCCTGTTGGCACTCGGCCTGGCGTTGCTCGTCGGGGTGCTGCTGTTCGGTCAGGAGGTGCTGGGCGCGCAGAGAGCCTTTTTGAACGGCTCCATCCAGCCGTCGGAGCTGGTGAAGCTGATTACCGTGATCTACATCGCCGACTGGCTGGCATCCAAGGGCGAGAAGATACGCGACGTCAGCTACGGTTTAATCCCCTTCGCCGTGCTGATCGGAATCATCGCTGGATTGATCGTTCTGCAGCCTGACTTTGGCACGACGATTGTGATCGTGCTGGTGGCCGGCATGATGTTTTTCCTGGCCGGCGCGGATCTTCTGCAGATAGTGGTTGGCTTGCTGGTCAGCGGCGGAACTCTGTTAGCGCTGATTGTGAATTCGCCGTATGCGCAGGAGCGCATCAACTCCTATATTGCCGGACTGCAGGATCCCGGGCAAGCCAGTTATCAGTTGCAGCAGGCGCTCATCGCGCTCGGGTCGGGCGGGATAACCGGGCAGGGGCCTGGCGCCAGCCACCAGAAGTTCGGTTACCTGCCGGTGCCGCACACCGATAGTGTGTTCGCCGTGCTAGGCGAAGAGCTTGGACTGATCGGCGGACTGGCCGTGCTGGCGTTGTTCGCGTTCCTGGCCTATCGCGGGTTTCGCATCGCGCTCCACGCGCCGGATTCATTCGGCATGCTGGCGGCGGCGGGCGTGACGATCTGGATCGTGACGGAGGCGCTGATCAACATCGCCGTCATCACCGGCACACTGCCGCTTACCGGCATCCCGCTGCCGTTCATATCCTACGGAGGCTCGTCGCTGGTGAGCTTGATGACGGCGGTTGGTTTGCTGCAAAGCGTTGCGCGCAGCTCGCGCAAAGGGTTGACTCGCAGTGCGCTTATGGATAGCAGGCGGCGGAACGGGCGGCCACGTCTATCCCGCGTTGGCCGTCGTTGAGGCGCTGCGGGAGGCGCAGCCGAACGTGGTGACGCGCTGGATCGGCAGCCGCGGCGGTGTGGAGGAGGAGCTGGTAGCGCGCGCCGGCATTGCGTTCGATGCGGTTCCAGCCGGCGGCGTGCACGGACTAGCGCCTCTTCGCGCGGCGTGGAACGCCTTGAAACTGGCCGCCGGAGTCGTGCGCGCGGCAGGCATGGCGCGCGCCTTCAGGCCGCATGTGCTACTGGTGACGGGTGGTTTCGTCGGCGTGCCGGCTGCCGTTGCCTGCTGGCTTCGACGAACGCCAATTCTGGTGTATCTGCCGGATATCGAGCCGGGGCTGGCCGTCAAGTTCGCCAGCCGGCTGGCGATGCGGGTGGCGGTGAGCGTCGACGACTCTCTGCAGTTCTTCCCGAAGGGGGCGCGCAGGGCCATCGTCACCGGCTACCCGATCCGGTCTGAACTGGCGCACGCCACCCGCGCCGACGCGATCAGGCGCTTTGCGCTGGAGCCGGAGCGAAAGACGCTGCTCGTGTTCGGCGGCAGCAAAGGCGCGCGCAGCTTGAACCGCGCGGTGGCGTCGATATTGGATACGCTGGTGGCGCGCTACCAGATCATTCACATCAGCGGGCCAACCGATGCGCTTGAAGCGCGCTCGCGGCGCGACACGCTGCCGGACGAAGCGAAGGGACGTTATCACTTGTTCGAGTACCTGCACGACGAGATGGGGCTGGCGCTGGCCGCAGCGGACGTGGCGGTGTCGCGAGCGGGCGCCTCCGTGCTGGGCGAGTTTCCGCTGTTGGGTGTGGCGTCGATCCTGGTGCCGTATCCATACGCCTGGCGCTACCAGAAGGTGAACGCCGATTATCTTACGTCGCGCGGCGCGGCGCTTCGGCTCGAGGACGAGAATTTGATGCGCGATTTGCTGCCGGCGATCGAGCGCCTGATGAGCGACGATGCGGAGCGCAGACGCATGCAAGAGAAAGCGCGCGCGCTGGCGCGACCGGATGCGGCCAGCCGTCTCGCCGCCGTGCTCGCCGAGCTATCGGGGGCAGTGTCTGCATGATCCCGAATCCGCTAACGCTCGAAGAACTGACCCTGATCGTTGTGTTGTCGCTGCCCCTGGTTTATTGGGGCTTGCAGCACGGACTGGACGCGGCGATCATCGCGGTCGTCAGCGTGCTCGCCGGAATGGCACTGTCCGATGCGGCGGCCAGTGCTTTGTCAGGCGTCATTAACATTTTCTGGAGGATGGGGAAGGCGCTCGGGGGGGGATTCGGTGCGGACTTCTACACGCAGTTCAGCCAGGAGTCGGGCCTGATCACGACGCCGGAGCAGTTGGAGATGCTCGGCTCGATCATCTTTGTCGTGGTTGCTTTTTGGGGACTTCGCATTGCCCGGCGGCGCGCCGGAGGGCGCGCCAATTTCCTCGACGGATTGCTCGGCGCGCTGGGCGCGCTGGTGACGAGTTACCTGTTCGTCACCCACTTGTTCGAGCGGCACGTCGCGCTGCCGCAGGAGATCGTGATCAATCCGACAACCGAATTACCTGGGTTCTTGGCGCCTACCGGTGTACCCACCGTCGTGCTCGACCCGAACGTCCTCGTCTTGATCGTGCTGGTGATCATCGCCTATGGCGTGCAGACGACCAAGCGTAAGAGCAAGTAGGTGCCGATGATAACCCTCGAGGCGTACTTTGGCGGATTGGTTGGAGTATTTGCCATCATCGGCATCGTCCGCGGCTTTCTCAAGGAATTGGGCCTGACGACGGTTTTGCTGGTGTGGTTGTTCGCGATGGACCTGATTCTTCCACGCATGGAAGAGATGATCGAGATGCCCGATTCGTTCATGCAGCGCCTGGGCCTCACACCGCAGACAGACGATATGTTCATGTGGCTGTTTTTCTCGGTGCTCACTGTGATCATCGTGTTCATCGCCTATCAAGGCGAGACGCTGGCCTTCGGCGGCACGGCGCCCAAAGGTTTGTTAGGGGGTCTGTTCGCCCTCCTGATCGGTTTGGTGAACGGATACCTGGTGTCGGGCACGCTGTGGTGGATCATGAATCGCTACAACTATCCCGGGCCTATTCAGGTTATCCCCTACCCCGGCCAACTGCTACTGTCGCCGGTGGCGAACAACATCGTCAACGTGTGGAAGCTGCTGCCGCCCGATCTGCTGGCCGGGGGTATGGATGAGCCTGGGACGTTGGGCTTGCTGCCCGTGCTGTTGATCACGATGATTTTGCTGCGCGTGCTCCGGTAGTCGGGTGGTCGAGTGGTCGAGTAGTCGAGTGGTCGGGTAGTCCAGTGGTGCGTGTTGCGTGTTGGCTGATGACTGATAACTGATAACTGATAACCGATGACTGATGACTGGTAAGTTGAAGTCGGGCGATCGGGTTCATATTGTCGGCATCGGCGGCGCGGGGATGTCGGCCATCGCGACGGTGCTGCTCGAACGCGGACACCGTGTCAGCGGATCGGATCAGATCGAGTCGCCCTCGACGCAGGCGCTGCGGGAGCGCGGCGCGCAGGTTGGCATCGGCCACCGGGCCGAGAACGTGGGTGAGGTGGATCACGTGCTTATCTCATCTGCCATCAAAGCGGACAACGTGGAACTGGCCGCGGCGCAGCGACGCGGCATCCCTGTCTCCAAGCGAGCGCAGTTCCTGGGCTGGCTCATGCAGGGCGCGCTCGGCGTGGCTGTGGCTGGCACGCACGGCAAGACGACGACCACGGCGATGATTGCCTCAATCCTGGCCCGCGCCGGCCGCGATCCGAGCTTCATTGTGGGTGGCACGATTGCAGGGATGAATACGCCGGCGCACGCCGGCCGCGGCCGTGAGTTCGTCATCGAAGCTGACGAATACGATCGCACGTTCCTGGGATTGACGCCGACGGTGGCCGTGGTGACGAATGTCGAGCACGATCATCCGGACTGCTATCCGACCTTCGAGTCGATGCTCGACGCATTCCGCGCGTTCGTCGGGCTGCTGCCGGAGAGCGGTTTTTTGGCGCTGTGCGGCGATGACGCCCCCGCTCGCGGCCTGATGGAGTACCGCGGCAGCCGTGACGTCGTCACCTTCGGCTTTGGGAGCGATGTGACCTGGCAGGCGACCGATCTGCGCGTCAACAATACCGGCGGCTCCGACTTCGTGGCGCTGCGCGACGGCGCGACACATGGGCTGCTGCGGCTGCGCATTCCAGGCCGCCACAACGTGCTGAACGCGCTGGCCGCCGTCGCGGCGACAGACTTTCTGGGCGTGTCGATCGAACAGATGCGCGAAGCGTTGGTGGAGTTCCAAGGCGTGGGACGTCGCTTCGAATTGCGCGGCGAGGCGTGCGGCGTGACCGTCGTCGACGACTACGGCCATCACCCGACGGAGATCCGCGCAACGCTCGCCGCAGCGCGCATGGCGTATCCCGGACGCGCCATCTGGGCGGTGTGGCAGCCGCATACGTTCAGCCGCACGAAGCTGTTGATGGACGAATTTGCAGCCGCGTTCGAGGATGCGGATCACGTGATCGTGACGGAGGTATACGCTTCGCGCGAGAAAGACACGCTGGGCGTCACGGCCGGCGCCGTCGTGAAACGCATGCGGCATCGTGACACCCGGCACGCGGCTTCGCTGCTCGACGCGACGAACATGCTGGCGGAAGACGTGCAGGCCGGCGACGTCGTCATCACGTTGAGCGCGGGCGACGGGAACGTGGTCGGCGATAGCTTGCTGCGCCGGCTCGAGGAGCGCTGTTGAATCGATGCACCACTCACCAATTACCAATTACTGGCATGGCGCGCAAGCCGGGTAATGCCTTCGAGGCGACGCTCGAGAAGTGGCAGCGCGGCGACGACATCACATGGGGCGAGTTGTTCGCAGCGTGGCTGAAGACGCCGATGGCGCCTGCCTCGCCCGACACGGTGCGGAGGGTGATCCACAAAGTCGAATGGCTCCTCTAACGGGTTTGAGGCAGTTCCTCGGCGATCGGGCGCGAGCCGGCGAATCGTTGAGTCGGCATACGACCTCGCGCATCGGCGGCCCGGCCGACCTGCTGGTGGAGGCGGCGAGCGCCGACGATCTGCGCGATCTGGTTCTCGAAGCGCGAAGACGCAACGTGCCGGTTTTCGTGCTCGGCGGCGGGGCGAATGTCCTGGTCAGCGATGCGGGCATGCACGGACTGACGATCGTTAACAAGGCTCGACGCCTGGAATTCCTGGATGGAGGCCGCGTGCGAGCGGAGAGCGGCGTGGTCCTGCCGACGCTGGCGCGCGAGTGCATCGCTCGCAGCTTGAGCGGTTTGGAGTGGGCCGTGGGCGTGCCCGGCACGGTGGGCGGCGCGATTGTCGGGAACGCCGGCGCGCACGGCCGCGACACGGCGAGTGACGTGAAGCGGGCATGGATTCTCGGCCCGGATAGCCGTGTGCGCGAGTGGACAGTTGACGAGTTGGAGTTTGAGTATCGCAGCAGCCGGATTAAGCAAGAAGCAAGAAGCAGGATGCGGGAGCCTGGGGCCGATACGCGATACGCGCTACGCGATACGCGCTATGTGGTCCTGGCGGCCGAGTTCCGGTTGGCGCGCGGCGATCGCGCTGACCTGGAACGCAGGGCGGCGGAATTCAACGACTACCGGCGGCGCACGCAACCGCCGGGGGCGAGCATGGGGTCGATGTTCAAGAATCCATCGGGCGATGCGGCAGGTCGCCTGATCGACGCGGCTGGCTTGAAACGCCTGCGCGTCGGCAACGCAGAGATTTCGAGCGTGCATGCGAACTTCTTTGTGAATCTCGGCGGCGCGACGGCGCGGGATGTGATGGCGCTCATCGAGCGGGCGCGCCGAACGGTGCGTGAGCAATTCGACGTCGAGTTAGAGCTAGAGATTGAGCTGGTCGGCGATTGGGGCAACGGATGAGAACATGAAGCGCAAAACCTGTCCTGAGCGTAGGCGAAGGATACGCGTGGGCGTGATCTTCGGGGGCAAATCGGGCGAGCATGAGGTGTCGCTCATGTCGGCCCAGTCGGTCATGCGCGCGATCGATAAAGGCAAATACGAGGTGGTGCCTATCGGCATTACCCACGAGGGCCGCTGGCTGACGGGCGGCGATCCGCTCAAGGCGCTGACCGGCGGGCAGACCTCGATGCCTCAACTGCTGGAGAGCGGCTATGTGCTCGACGCGGATGTGCCTCGCGGCCAGACGCCGCCTGAGCATCGCGAGCTGGTGCCCGGCACCCAGGCTGCCGGCATTCCCGAAGTCGACGTCGTGTTTCCGGTGGTGCACGGGACGTACGGCGAAGATGGCACGGTGCAAGGGTTGCTCGAGCTGGCCGACATCCCTTACGTCGGCGCGGGCGTTATGGCGAGCGCGGTCGCCATGGATAAGGCCATCATGAAAGACGTGCTGCGCAGCCACGGGCTGCCGGTCGTGGATCACGTCGTCGTGAAGCGATCGAGTTGGGAGGCCGATCCGGCGCCGGTTCGAGCGCAGGTGGCTGAATCGATCGGGTATCCGTGCTTCGTGAAGCCGGCGAATCTGGGATCGAGCGTGGGCGTCAGCAAGGCTCACTCAGAACAGGATCTGGACACGGCGATCGAACTGGCTGCTCAGTACGATCGGAAGATTCTGATCGAGAAATGCGTGGAGCAGGCGCGCGAGATCGAGGTCAGTGTGCTCGGCAACGACGATCCGATCGCGTCGGTGCCCGGTGAGATCATCCCGAGCCGCGAGTTCTACGATTACGCGGCCAAGTATCTCGACAACGCGAGTGAACTGCTCATCCCTGCGCCCCTGGATCCGGAAACTTCCGACCAAACACGGCAACTGGCGATCGATGCGTACCTGGCGTTCGACTGCGCGGGCATGGCGCGCGTCGATTTTCTGCTATCGCGAGCGACCGGAGAGTTATTTATCGGCGAGGTCAACACAATCCCCGGTTTCACTGCGATCAGCATGTATCCGAAGCTATGGGAAGCCAGCGGCATTCCGTACCCGGAACTTATCGACCGTCTGATCGAGCTGGCACTGGAGCGCCACGCCGAAAAGCAGCGGACACGCACGACGTACGACGTGGAGCGCATGGAATGAAGCAGCGCAGGCGACCGGCCCGCCGGCCTCAACGCGGAGCGCGGCGCTACGAAGTCGTAGCGCTGCCCACGCTGCGCGGCTCGACGCGCGGAGCCTATGTCCGGCATCAGAATCTGCGGCAGGCCCGTGAGTTCAGAATCGATCGCGGGCGGCTGGTGAGCTTGGCTGTGCTCATGACTCTCGTGCTGGCCGGGGTGTGGATCGGATTCGACGAGACATTCTACGTATCGGTGCCGGGTGTGACAGGCCAGACGCGCGTGCCGGTGGACGATATCGCCCGTGCGAGCGGCCTGATCGGACTGCATGTCGCATGGGCGAACTCGGCCGAAGTCGAATCCAGGCTGCTCGAGGCTCTGCCGTCGCTGCGCGCCGCGCGGGTGACCTGCTCCCTGCCGGCGGACTGCGCCATCACGGTCGCGGAGCGCGAGCCTTTTCTCGCCTGGCGATGGGGCGACGCCCTGGTATGGGTGGACCAAGATGGCGTCGTCTATGCAGTGCGCAACGGGTTGCAGGATGTGCTGACGATCGAGTCGAGCGATGTTCAACCACCCCCGCCGGGCCAGCGTGTCGATTCCGATCTGATGGCGGCAATCGTGGCTGCCGCGCGGGCGCTGCCGGAGGTGCGCATCTTTCGGTACTCGGCCGCGCGCGGCCTGGAATTCACCGATGCGAGCGGTTATCCGGTGTACTTAGGCACCGGATCTAACATGGCGGATCGGGCGGTGGTCTGGCGCGCGCTTCGCGAAGACCTGGCTTCGCGCGGAATCGAGCCGGTTTATATCGACGTGAGGTTCCCACTGGCGCCGTACTACGGCCGCCCGTGACAAAGGAAGATTGCCTGCCGCTTGCGCCCCGCCCAGCGGGGTCAAGGACTTGGATATGACAGCCCAACGCACCATCGTCGGAATCGACGTAGGCACCACGAAGATCTGCGCGCTCGTCGGCGAAAGTGGCCCCGATGGTGCCCTGCGCATCGTCGGCGTGGGGCTGTCGCCGTCGCGCGGCATCAAGCGCGGCGTGGTCGTCAACGTCGGCGAGGCGACTGAAGCCATCGGCGCGGCGCTGGAGAAGGCAGAGCGTAGCAGCGGATACCAGATTGCGCGGGCGTTCGTCAGCCTGGCCGGGACACACATCAACGCGGTGAACAGTCGAGGCGTGGTGGCCGTCGTCCACGGCGAGCGCGGCATTTCGCAAGAAGACGTCGACCGCGCCATCGAAGCGGCTCGCGCGATCGCCATCCCGGCCGATCGCGAGGTGCTGCACGTGATCCCGCGCGGCTTCACGGTCGATGGGCAGGACGGCGTGCGCGATCCGATCGGAATGACCGGTTTCCGATTGGAAGTCGAGGCGCACATCGTAACCGGCGCAACGTCGTCGGTTCACAACTTGTTGAAGTGCATCGAGGGCGCGAACGTCGCCGTGGATGCGCTGGTGCTCAGTTCGATCGCTTCGGGCGAGGCGGTCCTCACCGAGACCGAGAAAGACATGGGCGTGGCGCTGGCCGACATCGGCGGCGGCACGACGGACATTGCGATCTTTATCGACGGTAGCGTCTGGCACACGACAATCCTCGGCGTCGGCGGCAGCCACATCACCAATGACGTGGCGGTGGGGCTGCGCCTTCCTGCGGACGCGGCCGAGAACGTCAAGGTCGCGCATGGGCATGCCCGGTACCAGACGATCGATCCGGTGGAGACGATCGAAGTAGAGGGCTTCGACGACGGCGGCGCGTCGCGCGTGGTGCGTCGCGACGTCGCCGAAATCATTGAAGCGCGGGCGGAAGAGATCTTCAACCTCATCATGCAGGAAGTCAAGCGCTCCGGCTACGACGGGCTTTTGCCGGCGGGTCTGGTGCTCAGCGGCGGGACGGCGCAGTTGCGCGGCCTGCGCGAGCTGGGCCGGCAGGTCATGAATATGCCGGTGCGCGTGGGCGGGCCGCACGACCTGCTCGGCCTGGTCGATACCATTTCGACTCCGGCGTTTGCGACGAGCGTCGGCCTCTTGAAGTGGGGCGATCGCCAGAGCGATGCTCTGGCGCGCACGAGGCGCAGCGGCCCCAGCGTCGGCCGGCGACTGGGTAGGTTCCTCCGCTCGCTGCTGCCCGATCGAGGTGGAACATGACACACTGCTTGCGCCCTGCCCAGCGGGGTGACACGCACGAACCTGAACGGCCACCTTGAAAGGAGGCGGCAGCCTATGGACTCGATCGCACAGCCGGATAATCAAGAACCAATACACGCTCAGCAAGAAATAGATCAAGAGGAGATGATCATGCAACCGCAAGTTCAACCGGAGTCATATGCACAGATTCGTGTGGTCGGCGTTGGCGGCGGTGGGACGAACGCCGTCAACCGGATGATCGCCGAAGGCCTGCAGGGTGTGGACTTCGTCGCCATCAACACCGACGCGCAGGCGTTGATGCTGTCAAAAGCGCCGAAGCGAGTGCGCATTGGCGACAAGCTGACGCGCGGGCTGGGTGCGGGAGGCAACCCGGACATCGGCGAGAGGGCCGCCGAAGAGAGCGCGGACGATCTGTACGAAGTGCTCAGAGGCTCGGACATGGTGTTCATCACGAGCGGCATGGGCGGTGGCACGGGCACGGGCGCCAGCCCGATCGTGGCCCGCATTGCGAAGGAAGTCGGCGCGCTGGCGATCGGCGTAGTGACGCGCCCGTTCACATTCGAGGGCCACAAACGCTCGGCTTCGGCGGATCTGGGAATCAACAAGCTGAAAGAGCACGTCGATACACTGATCGCCATTCCCAACGACCGTCTGCTGGAGATCGTCGACAAGAAAGCGTCGCTGCAGCAGGCCTTCAGCGTGGCCGATGACGTGCTGCGCCAGGGCATTCAGGGCATCAGCGAGCTCATCACGGTGCCGGGCCTGATCAACCTCGACTTCGCCGACGTGAAGGCGATTATGGTGGAGGGCGGCGTGGCGCTGATGGCCGTCGGCCAGGCGTCGGGCGAGGATCGCGCGATGCACGCGGCTCAGCAGGCGATTACCAGCCGGCTGCTCGACATCACCATCGGCGGCGCGCGAGGCATTCTGTTCAACGTCACCGGCGGCCCGAACCTGACCCTGTTCGAAGTCAACCAGGCGGCCGCCATCATCAAGGAGACCGCGCATCCCGACGTGAACCTGATCTTCGGCGCGGTGATCGACGAGAACATGGACGACGCAGTGCGCGTCACCGTGATCGCCACGGGCTTCGATCAGACGACTTCCGTCCGGCGCCGCTCGATCGCCAGTATGCAGCGCGAGGCGCTCCACAAGCCGGCGCCGGCGCCCGCCCAGCCGACGGTCGAGCAAACCTTCGAATTCGCCGTGCGCGAGTTCGACCGGGACGATCTGGAGATTCCGGCGTTCCTGCGCAAGCGCGGCTGACCTCGCCCTCTTGCAGGCCCCCTCTCCTGAAGAATGCTCTCGCCATTGGGGGAGGGGGCCGATTCCTTGTCCTTCACTCCGTGTTCCCTGTGGCACGGTTCGGTTTGGCGTCGCTCTACCCGGCGCGACACGATTAGAACACATGTTTTTTAAGGTTGGGCTATTGCTTTTGGCAAGCCGCTGTGCTATAATGCCGAGGCTTAGCACCCATATGTTGGGGTCGAGCGGTACTTTTTTCCCATATATGTGCAATCCGTCATGGCGCGGATCGTGGCTGACATAACTTCGAAATAGCACGCTCCCTGTTGCGAGGCAGCTCGTGAAGTGCCCATACTGCGGTGACACCGACACCAAAGTCATCGATACTTTTCACGAAAGCAGCGGCGGCATTCGACGCCGGCGCGAGTGCAACGCGTGCGGCAAGCGTTTTTCGACTGTCGAGCGCGCAATCGTTACGACTCCCCTGGTCGTGAAGAGCGATGGCCGCCGCGAGCCGTTCGATCGCCAGAAGCTCTCGAACGGTATCCGCGTCGCCTGCGCCAAGCGCCCGATCCCGAGCGATGCGCTCGAAGGGTTGGTTAACAACATCGAGACGCGCGTTCAGCAATCGGGGAAAGCCGAAGTGCCGAGCAAAATGATCGGCGACATGGTTATTGCCGGCTTGAAAGAGCTGGATCAAGTCGCTTACATACGATTCGCTATGGTGTATCTCGGCCTGAAGGACGTGGAGGCGGTCCGCCGCGAAATCGACAAGATTCTCGAGCGCTGAACCCAGACGCCGGACGCGGATAACCTTACCGGCTTCGCGTCCGGCGTCTGCGTTTGTTGGTGTGTGGTTGGTAGTCATCACGTGTGTGAAGGAGACACGTCATGTTGGAAGGCACGCGTTTAGAGAGGGCAGACTCTGGGCAGGCTGACGAATCTGAATTGCAATTGACTCCGAATGCGCGGACGGTGCTCATGAAGCGCTACGTGCGGCGCGGGCCGGACGGCAAGCCGATCGAGACGCCGGAAGGCATGTTCCGTCGCATCGCGCGCGCCATCGCCGAGCCGGAGAAAGACCACGGCGGCGATATGGAGGCCACCGAGCGCGCGTTCTATCGCTTGCTGACCTCGCTGCGGTTCTTTCCCAATTCGCCCACGTTCACCGGCGCGGGCACGCCGCTCGGGCAGCTTGCGGCATGCTTCGTTCTCCCGATCGGCGACGACATGGGCCGCAAGAGCGACGGCATCTTCCAGACGCTGCGCGACGCGGCGCTCATTCAGCAGACCGGAGGCGGCAACGGCTTCTCGTTTTCGCGGCTGCGCCCGAAGGGTGCGCTGGTCAAATCGTCGGCGGGCAATGCCACCGGGCCGGTCGGTTTCCTGCGCGTATATGACAGGGCGTTCGGGGAGATCGCGCAAGGCGGAAGCCGCAGGGGCGCGAATATGAGTGTGCTGCGCGTCGATCATCCCGATATCGAAGAGTTCATCACCTGCAAGACAGATGAAAACGCTATCACCAATTTCAACATCTCGGTCGGCATCACCGACGCCTTCATGGAAGCGGTCAAGCGCGACGACGGGTGGGAACTGCGCTTCCCCGACGTGGGTGCGCCCGAGTACAAGGGCTTCGACGGCACGCTGGAGCAGGCCGAGGCGGCGGGCATCCCGATCAAAGTCTATAAGCGCGTGCGCGCACGCGATCTGTTCGACAAGATCGTCGGGCAGGCGCATCACAACGGCGAGCCGGGCGTGCTGTTTCTCGACGCGGCCAATCGATCAAACCCCGTGCCGCACTTGTATCAACTTGAGGCAACGAATCCGTGCATCACGGGTGATACGCTCATCTACACGGAACACGGCTTGCGCCGCGCCGATGAACTCGCGTCGAATAACCACGACAGCCGTGTCGTGACCGATGGCCGTTTCGGAAGTGACACCTTGATGCCCGCTTCGCCGATGTTTGCCACGGGCATCAAAGACGTGTATCGGCTCGTCACGCGCGAAGGCTACGAAGTCAGGTTGACGCCCAATCATCGCGTGATGACTTCGCGGGGCTGGATGGCGGCGGGCGATCTCCAACCCGGCGATCGCGTGCATATCTTGAATCGTCGAGGTGGATTCGGCGCAACCGGATCGCTCGAAGAAGGTCGCGTGTTAGGCTGGCTGCTGGGCGATGGCACGATCAACGCCATCCGTGCCGTGCTATCGTTCTTTGGCGAGGAGAAACGCGAACTCGCGCCGATGTTCGCGCAGGCAGTGACCAGTCTCGTCGAACGCGAGGATCAGCAGCGGCCGTATCCGGTCGGCGTGACGCTGATCGAGGAGCGTGATGAAGCGCGTGTGGCGTCGGAACGGCTGCGCGCGTGGGCCGCCGACTTCGGCTTGATAGGCGACAAGCTGCAGGTGCCGAGCGCCGTGCTCGTCGGTAGCGAAGACATGCAGCGTGGTTTCCTGCAAGCGCTCTTCACGGCGGATGGCTACGTGAACGATGGCGGCGAGAAGGGCTGCTCGGTTCGCCTCAGTTCGAGTCACCTGCCGCTGCTGAAAGATGTTCAACGGCTTCTGCTGAACTTCGGTGTCGCTGGTCGCCTTTATGAGCAACGCCGTTCGGGTGGTTATCGCTCAATGCCCGACGGGCGCGGCGGAACGAAGGAATACTTCCATAAGCCTCAGCACGAACTGGCGATCAGCAAGGCCAATCTGATTCGCTTTGCGAATGACATCGGCTTTCTCACTGCGGCCAAGCAGGGCAAGCTGGAAGGTTACTTGAGCCGCATGACGCGCGGGCCTTATCAGGAGTCGTTCACGGCGACCGTGCTCGCCGTCGAGCCGGATGGCCGCGAGATGGTTTATGACTTGCACCAGCCGGATAATCATTCGTTCATCGCAAACGGATTGGTGGTTCATAATTGCGGCGAGCAATTCTTGGGTAGCTACGAAAACTGCTGTCTCGGCTCTGTCAATCTGGCCCAGCACGTGAAGCACGTCGGCGGCAAGGCTGCAGTCGATTGGGCCAAGCTGGAGGAATCGGTCGTCCTCTCGACGCACTTCCTCGACAACGTGGTGACGGCGAACCAGTATGTTCCGGCCGTGCCGCAATTGAAAGAGGCGGCCTATCGTGCCCGGCGCATCGGGCTGGGCATCATGGGTCTGGGCGATCTGATGTATCACCTGGGCATTCGCTACGGAAGCCAGGAGGCGCAGGAGT